>CAJXCW010000176.1 GCA_913051705.1 uncultured bacterium | reverse complement strand
GCCGGATATGATGATCACATCCAGTTCATCCCATCCGCACATAAGGACCTGATTCCGCGTGGTCGGCAGCCAGTCATTTATATGGTTTTCTACGGACACAATATATCCCCATATCCTCTGGTTCGCGCTGGTGGCAGGTCGCTGATAGCGGGTTGTAAGCGCTTCTGGCATAATAGGGTATTTGAAGGCAGATAGCAAGTAGTTCTCTATTGCAGGGGCTACGGTCGGCTCAATAATCAGGGATATATAAACAGTTGATAAAACAGGCTATATTCTTTATCTTAGGGCTTTCGGAAACGGCGCAGGATAAAATTCAACCCTCATACATCCCTCATCCCGGCGTTACCATCCGAACCGTGAACTACTGGAGGTTATCATGTCCAGCATCACACCCGACCAGGTCGATTTTTATCAAAAGAACGGGTATCATCTCCACTACAAGCCGGTACTGACGCCGGCCCGATTTCAGTGACTCAAGACCCTGTTTGAAGAACTTCTTGCGCAGAGTGATAAGCGGCCGGATGAACTGAATGCACCCCATTTTGACGAGCCCCGCCTACTGGATTTTCTGCTTGACGATGACGTGGTGGATCTGGTCGAGCCGTTTATCGGGCCGGACATCGGTCTATGGGCCAGTCACTTCATCTGTAAAGAGCCGCATATCGGCCGGGCGACGCCCTGGCATGAAGATTCGTATTACTGGAAAGGCCGGTTTCACACTTTTCCAGCCATTGCCACAGTCTGGCTGGCCATTGATCCGTCGGACCGGGGAAACGGTTGTATGAAGGTCATTCCCGGTACCCATTCGGACGACGATGCCGAATACGCAGACGTGGACCCGTCAAAAAACACCTTTTCACAACAAGCGCTCAACGTCAATGAGCGTAAGACCGTGTATTTTGAACTGGAATCCAATCAGTGTTCGGTACACGATGCTCGCCTTCTTCACGGGGCCGGCGCCAATACCAGTAACCGAAGGCGGTGCGGGTATACCATGCGGTACTTCTCTCAGCAGATGAAATTCAATATGGATTTTGAACGCAACAGGACGCATCGAATGTGGCGCTGCCGGGGCCGGAATCCTTACAACAATCCAATGGAAAATTGAAAGGATTCATCCATGAAAATCACCTCCATCAAAACCGCCGCCACCATCGGCCACGGCATGCACCTCTGGGTACGCGTAACCACCGATGCCGGGATCACGGGCACGGGCGAGTGCGTCCACGGCGGCAAGCAGGCTATCGCCATCATCCAGGATCTTGAGAAGAAACTGATCGGACGAGACCCTTTTGCCGTTGATGCCATTTTTGAAGAGATGCGCCGCAACCATGTCTTCGACGGTGGGGATTCAGGCGCGCTCATTACCGCGTTGACCGGGATCGAAATCGCTCTCTGGGATCTGAAGGGCAAAGCCCTGGGTGTACCGGTCTACGAACTGCTCGGTGGTCAGTTCCGAGATAAGATCCGTGTTTATGCCGATTGTCAGGTGGCGCCGGGCATGAATTTCGACGAAATCAAAAAGGTGGTGGATGATGTGCTGGAAAGAGGCTTCACGGCGTTGAAGATCGATGTGGACATCGATGCCTACGGCTACCGGGATACCGAGGTGGCGCACTTCGAGAAGGACCGGTTCAACTTTACGGCCAATCAGTGGGAACATGAGCGTATGGTGGCGCTGGTAGACATAGTCACCGAGGCCGCTGGACGGGACATAGACGTCGCCGCAGATGTTCACACCAGGCTGGACGTACCGAGCGCTATTCGACTGGCCAGAGCACTCGAGCCTACCATCTCATGTGGCTCGAAGAACCGGTGCCGGCGGAAAACGTGGACGCCATGCGTACCGTCACCCAGTCCACCAGCGTGCCGATCTGCAGTGGCGAGAATATCTATCTACGCCACGGCTTCCGCGATCTGCTGGAGAAGCAGGCGGTCAACATCATCATGCCCGACATCCCCAAGTGCGGCGGTCTGTCCGAATGCCGAAAGATCGCCAATATGGCCGAAATTTACTACATACCCTTCGCCCCTCATAATGTGTCGTCACCCATCGGCACACTTGCCTCAGCCCATGTCTGTGCCACGGTGCCCAACTTCCTGGTGCTGGAATTCCACTGGCTGCACCGGGACTACTGGACCACCATCATCCAGGAGAAGACAGACATCATTAAAGACGGTTTCATTCATCTGGACGGCAAACCTGGCATCGGCGTGGAACTTGATGAAGAGGTGGGACGGCAGTATCAGTTTCCGGGGACAACGTGGTTTGAGTGAAATCAATTATGAATTTTGAATTATAAATTATGATTGGAAAGGCCTATATGCAAATCATCGATACCGGTATGATCAGTCGGAGCGCGCCCGGTACAGATCGGGCCAACTTGACTTTCCCTGCGGTCGTCTGCCTCGTCGATGGTACATTAATGGCCACCTGGCATAGCGGGACCACGAAAGATGGTGACGACGAGACCATCGAAGTAAGCCGGTCATCGGATCATGGGAAGACCTGGAGCGCGCCCGAAAGACCATTCAGTATTCCTATCCTCAATGATCTCCGAGGAACCATTAAGATCTGTTACAT
This sequence comes from uncultured bacterium, assembly GCA_913051705.1. Classification (GTDB taxonomy): domain Bacteria; phylum JAAXHH01; class JAAXHH01; order JAAXHH01; family JAAXHH01; genus CAJXCW01. The sequence continues at coordinate 9,407 of CAJXCW010000176.1, read as the reverse complement.
GACTGAGATTGCACCGGGACGGCTGATCGCCGCAGCAATGTGGGTCGATAGAGAATCCTATCCGGGCAAGAACCTGTTCAATCCCGATACCGAAGGCTGTCTGCCCATGGCGATTATTCTGGCCGACTCCTATGACAATGGAGTCACCTGGTTACCCTGGCGTGAGGTGCCCATGCCGGACGATATCGGTCCCCCAAGCCTGACCAATCCAATGATGCAATTGAAGGACGGGACCCTCGCCATGAGCATCGAGTCGAACAAACACTATGACGATGCTTCAAAATGGTATCAGAAAGTTGTGCTGATGCATTCTACGGATGAAGGACGGACGTGGGGCGAACCGGTGATCGCAGGGTTTGATCCGACCGGCCGAATTTTCAACTGGGATCAGCGCGCCGCTGTGGCGCCTGATGGGCGCATCGGCACGTTCTTATGGACATACGATACGGAAGCTGAGACTTATCTGAATATCCACCGGCGCATCAGCGCCGACGGTGGGCGGACCTGGTCCGAAGCGGAAGATCTCGGCGTCACCGATCAGGCAGCCCACCCGGCCGTCCTGCCGGACGGCCGCACCATCCTGGCCTGGGTAGATCGCTTTCACACGCAGTCCATACGCGCCCGCCTGGCTCCGGCCATAGACGGTGCTTTCGATCCCGATAGCGAGGTGGTGTTGTATACACACCAGGCCCCGACAGAAGACGACACGGACCAGACGGGCGCTCTGGGTTTCTCGGTCTGGTCCTTCGGTCTGCCCTACGCGGAAACGCTGCCGGATGGCGATGTGCTGGTGGTCTATTATGCCGGTACCGAAACGGCGATGGATATCCACTGGGCGCGATTGGCGTTCGACGGAAAGTAAGGAGCAACACCATGATACTCACCGTAATCGGGGGCGGCAGCTCTCAGTGGATAAAAAGTCTGATGCGCGATGTCTACCTGCTGGACGAGATCGACGGTGGCGAGATCCGACTGGTTGATCCGAAACGGGAAAACGTCGAAGCCGAAGCCCGGATGCTTGAGACCTTCAACCAGGTACGAAATAAGGGGTATGTGATCTCCGTAACGGATGATCGCAAAGAAGCCCTGAAGAACGCCGATTTTGTGATGACGACCTTCAGCCCAGGGAGTATGGACCCGTTTAATCATGATCTGGAAATCCCGATCAAATACGGGATTCGGATTCCGGTATTGATGACTGACGAACGGCTGCTTGCCAACAGGACCAGGCTGTCACAGTTCAATATAGTGTAAAGTTTTCTTGTAAATTTGTATTTGAAATGCATAATTACACTTTCGTTTATCATTCAAACAGGCTCATTATATAATCAGCAGTTATCATATCTCTTTGGAGGCAACATGTACATCGGAACGCAGTTTCATTGCCGCCACGATACGGACATCGAGGTGCTGGCTCAGCTTGGCGTATTCAACATAGACCAGACGCCCGCTGAACCTTGGTCTGAATGGACGACGGATACCTTGAAAGCATTGAGGGGGCGGTTTGACAAATATGGCATCAATCTTGAGATGATCCACATCCCTCTCGGTTCGCAGAGTGCGTTCAAGAATGAGGCGGGTGCGATTTTTCTGGGCCCCAGTGATGAGCGAGACCGCCAGATGGACCGGATGTGCGAGACCGTACGTATGGCCTCGGAGGCGGGCCTGCGCGGCTTGAATTACAACATTACCATTCTCGGTCATTTGCGGACCGAGGCGAGTACCGGCCGGGGTGGGGCGAAGCTTTCGACATTCGATTACGATAAGCTGGATCAATCGCTGCCCGAATTTGAAGGCGGACCGGCTGACGAAGATGAGATGTGGGAACGTATCGACCACTGGCTCAAGTGTATCATTCCGGTGGCTGAGGAGTATAAAATCCAGATGGCGTGCCACCCGTCGGACCCGGGTATCGGAAATGGCGTCACCTATCGAGGCGTTGCCCGCCCACTGGGTATGGCCGATGGATTCAAGAAGCTCATTGATCTGTATGACAGTCCATACAACGGACTAAATTTCTGCCAGGGATGCATGTCGGAAAGTCTGGAGAACCCGGCCGAGGACATTTTCGATGTGATCCGTTACTTCGGCGAACGAAAAAAGATTTTCAACGTACATTTCAGAAATATCAAAGGCCGATTAAAAAAATTCGTCGAGGTATTTCCCGATGAGGGTGACATCAACATGATCAAGGCGTTGCGAACCTACAAAGAAGTCGGCTACGAATACATGATCATGCCGGACCATGTTCCCGGGATCTCGGGTGTGGAAGCCGGGCAGGTCGGGTTCGCCTACGTCTACGGATATATCCACGCGGCGGTACAGGCGATTAGCGAGGAGGTATGATACAAGATATAAGTGCAGGATGCAGGTACAGGAGCAACTTCTCGGGCAGCCTCTAATTATCTTGCATCCTGCATCTCTTCATGCTGTCAATACTACCTTGACCGCTTCTTTGTTCCTAACCAGATCGAATCCTTCCTGGCAGGCCGATAGCGGGAGGATATGAGATACCCAATCGTTCAAATCGACCCGGCCAGCCTCGATGAAATTCACCAACCTCTGCTGAATGCGGCCTTCTGTAGCACCGGCCTGTTTTACGTTGTTGCGTGCCAGAATCTCCTGCTGGAAAGGGTCATCATCTCCACACACCCCATAGACATAAACAACGCCTTTAGAACCGGCGAGTATGAAAGCCTTTTGCAGCCCGTCCGGCGATCCGACAGCTTCAATGGAGATATCAAAACCACCGCTGTCGAGGATGCGCCGGGCATCCGGTGTGTATTCATCGTCTATGGCAAAACTATCGCACCTGCCGATCTGCTGAAACCGGTCCAGCGCTCTGTTCGTACGCCCGAACACATGCACCGAGTCCGCGCCCAGTAAGCGGGCAAACAGCGCAAAGGCCTGGCCGACCGGACCTGTACCTACGATGGCTACCGACTGACCCGGCTTGACATGACAGGTGTTGGCGGCGCAATCCAGCGTTTCCATCAGGGTGATCATGGTCGCCGCCTGCGCAGGTTCTACATCAATCAACAATTTCTGCTGCGCGCCCGGATAGTGCTCGGGGCCATAGGGGATATCCCGCCGGGCCCATTCGTCGGTTACCAGACCCAATTCGGCAAAGCCGCCCCAGACGCTGCGCAGGCCGTCGGACTCCAGAATGGCGGGAAGAACCTGGCGGAACACACGGTCCCCCGGTTTGAAATGCTTTACTTTCTTTCCCGTCTCCACCACCGTCCCGATCGATTCATGCCCCAGGGCAATCGGAAATGAACCGGAAACGAAGGTGTTTTTTGCCAGCTTGTAATCTGTAGAATTACAGATTCCACAGGCATCCAGCCGAACCAGCGTATCATATTCACCGGGCACAGGTTCCGTCATATCGGTAAATATAACCTCCGTCCCCGGTTCCCTGGCGATCACGCCTTTCATGGTTTCTCCTGTGCTTGATGACAATTGTACAAATAGCCGGTGCTCAATTTGTAGATGGATTTTTCTGCGCTCAATCGAAAACCTTGAAATGCCTACTGCCCACCTGTCCACCTGCCTACTTGCTCACCGCCTTACCGGACCGCCCCCGGCCCCCAATATCCTTCGCGTTCGAGATGGCAACCGGCGGGTTCTTCGAACGGTCTGTGCGGCAGCATATGGTATATCTCGTCCAGCCGTTCGGATATATCATCGGGCAGAGGCCCCTGTTCCACCGCTTTAAAGTTCTGTTCCAACTGAGCTACATTACGAGGGCCGGTCAATACAGTAGAAACGCCCTCCACACCCAGCGCCCAGCGGAGGCAGAGCACAGGTAGTTCCATATCAATTTCATCTACGAAATCATAGAGGGCTTTTAATTGCGCCCGACGTTGTGGCGTGAGCCAGCGGGCACCGTTGTAGACCTGTTCGTATTTTTTGACCAGCCAGCCCTGCTGCGTCGGCGAAGCCAGAAAAACGCCCATGTTGTGTTTGTTGGCGGTAGGAATAACATGTGTCAACGCATCCCGCCATAAGGGACTGGAGTTGAAGGCGGTCAACACGACATCATACCAACCGGTGTCGCAGAGCCGGGCTAATTCATACACGCCAGTACCGCCGATGCCAGTATACTTGATCACGCCTTCGTCTTTGAGTTCTTGAAGAAAATCCACAACGGGGCCATGAAAAGAGCGGTCATCGTTGTACCAGTCAAACTGCCCCGGCCGATCCGGCTCGTGTACCATCAGGATATCGATGACATCCCGGTGAAGATTTTTCAGGCAGAGTTCTACAACGCGTTTTAACTGGTCTTTGTCTTTCGGATTAAAATCCGTCCACCCCGGCGGCGGCCCCAGTTTGGTGGACACGATACAGGGTTTTCCGATCTCCTTCAGCGCCCACCCAAGGGCTTCTTCACTGTCTCCGTAATCGGCAGACGTATCGGCCAGATTGATGCCCAGTTCAAGCGCCCGCCTGACAACGGGCAGGGAGCCTTCAAAGCCATCTTCCCCTGCTGTAACAAAGGCGCCCCCCAGAGAGAGCTCGCCTACTTCCAGACCGGTTCTGCCTAAGATTCTCTTTTTCATGACTGTGGCGTTCTCCATAATCTGCCTGTAGTTTCAGCTTTTCACCTGGCTACTTCTTCGCCTTACGCAGGCGTTTCAGGCGGAGCATCAGGCGCCCTTGCATATAGGCGGGTATTTCTGAATTTTCGTATACGAACTGAAACGGTTCGTGACGGGCGCCGTCGGCATTGGCGACAGAGTAGGCCCCTCTTTCCGGGAATTCCTCCAGATATGCCTGAGGGTTCTGGTACATGGTAGCACCACCGTAACGGCCGTCTTTCGAAACAGCGTAATAATTCAGACTGAACAGCGGACGGTCCTTCTCATCCAGCAAACGATCTTCCGTCATGGCAACGGCTCGTTTCAGGGCTTCTAGGCAGGCTTCCTGTGGCGACATGCCACCACGCATCAACTCGACGGTCAAGAAGGCACCACAGATTTTGATATTGGCCTCGCCGCGACCGGTGGAACCGGCTGCGCCTACCTCGTTGTCACAGTACTGCCCCGTACCGATAATCGGACTGTCGCCGACACGACCCGGAATCTTCCAGGCCAGGCCGCTTGTGGTTGTTACGCTGCCGATATTGCCGTTCGCGTCCACGCCGTTCATGTTGATGGTCCCGGTCGGCGTTTCAACCATGACGTCGTCATCGTGATCTAGCCAGTCATCGTGGGGATTCAGGCGGGCTTTCCAGCGAAGCCAGTCTTGTCTACTTTCCTCGGTGAACAGATTCTGTTCCTTAAAACCCATGTCCAGCGCAAATCGTTTGGCGCCGGGTCCTACCAGCATGATATGATCCGTATAATCCATGACAGCTTTGGCCACCAGCGAAGGGGTAGCAATGCCTTCCAGTGAAGCTACTGCGCCCGCCCGTTTCGTGGGACCGTGCATACAGGACGCGTCCAGTTGAACGACGCCATCCGCGTTGGGCAGCCCACCGTATCCTACGGACTGATCTTCGGGGTCCAGCTCCTGAATATTCACGCCAGCGATGACGGCATCGAGCGGATCGGCCTGTTTCTGCGTCATGAGGTCATAGGCTCTGGCCACCCCGCGAATCCCATTGCGGGACGAAACCACGGTGGGGCGTTTCGGACTGCTCTGGTTTTGCGGCGAGACAGGTCTGGCTTCTACCTTTCCGGTTGCGGCCATGCCGGCCAGGGCAAGTGCGGAAGATCCTAAAAATGTACGTCGGGTAATAGACATGGGTGTGTCTCCTGTGTCTGCAAAGGACGTGAAATATATTACGTATAATTTCTTTCTGAATTGTTGTCCGGTCATTATAATAACAGCCGACCTAAACCGATAGGATAAAAACATATTTCTTTAATTCAAGCCTTACCATACCGGTGATTTACATATGACCTCACAACCTCCATCAGCCCCTCCTGTAATCAGCCTCAAACGACTCCTGACCCTGGCCATCGGCACACGGCTGATTACCGATACTGCAGTGCGATTATTCTATCCTTTTCTACCGGTGATCTGCCGGGGGCTGGGCATATCGCTTGTCGCGGGCGGTTCGTTGATGACGGTACGTACGGCTGTCGGGCTGATGGCCCCCTGGGGCGGCCTGGCCATCAACCGATTCGGGGTGAAGCGGATTGTTCTGTTCGGTTTGGCAACGCAGGCGGTAGGGCTCTGGTGGTTTTCCATGGCTGAAGGATGGCTGGCGGCGGTCGGACCAATGATGCTGTTAGGTCTCCCCATGGCCTCGCTGGTACCTGCCCTGCAGGTCTTTGTCAGCGAACGGGTGCCGTACCAGAATCGGGGACGTATCATCGGCGCCGTGGAATTCAGTTGGGCGGCCGTCAATTTGTTCGCCCTGCCGCTTATGGGATTTCTGATTACGCTACAGGGTTGGGCGGTGCCTTTTTATTACATTGCTGGGATCACGGCCGTGGGTATACTTATCGTCTGGCGATGGTTCCCGGACCATCATCGGACGGCCTCCGTGCAACGGATAGGGATGTTGCTCTATTTGAAACAGTTGCTGCAAAATCGGAGCGCCCTGGCGGTCGTCCTCAGCGGCGGCTTCCTGTTTGTCGGAACAGAATCCTTTTTCGTGACCTACGCCGCCTGGCTGGAACAGATTGCCGATCTCAGTCCCTCAGATATCGGCCTGGTGGTTGGTATTATGGGTTTGACGGAATGGGGCGGCTCCGGTCTGGCCAGCGCTTTTATCGACCGCATAGGAAAGCGGCGTGGTGTGCTGGCCGGCTTTGTCCTGAGCAGCATCATGCTTTGTATCCTGCCTTTTCTGGATGTGTCCCTGTGGATGGCCATAGCCGGTCTGGCCATTTACGCTCTATTTTTTGAATTTACCATCGTGTCGTCCATCCCTTTGTTATCGGAGCAGATGCCCCAGGCCCGCAGCATCACCCTGGCCATGGGTATCCTGGCTATATCTCTCAGCCGGCTCATCATGGCGCCTACCGCCGCCTGGCTGATGGAGAACATAAGTTTTACAGCCACCTGTCTGGTTGGCGCGCTGGGTACGGGGTGTGGTGCGCTGTTGCTGGCACTGTGGGCGAAGGAATGAAAGACGGGTGGTACGTAGCGGTTAGCCTTACACTACAAGCCACGAGACACCTGCAATCAGCGTACCCGCTATCTCGATACTTTTTCTTGACAATGCCATGCACTTGTGTATTTTTACCTCTATATATCTGTTTATCCGTATATACGAATATAAGATTATAAAACCCTCACTCAGCATGTAATCTGTCAGGAGAATCATCATGGATAACGATTTAGCCATTTTCAAAGCGTGTGCCGATGCGACGCGTCTGCGGATCTTATTTCTGCTTACCGAGCGGGAATTGTGCGTGTGTGAACTGGTGGCCGTGCTGGATATGCCACAGGGAAAGATATCAAGACACCTGGCCATTATGAAGCAGGCTCATTTGCTGACCGACCGCCGTGACGGCATCTGGATGTACTATGCCCTAACGGATGCCTCTTTCGGCGCGATGCGACACGTACGGTCCTATCTCGCACAAGAAAAAGACACGCATGATCAGGTATACTATGATCTGATCCAGCTGCATACCCTGGCAGACCAGGGTAAAATCTGCGTGCCGCATCCCTCTTCTGCCCTTTTGACACAGATTGAGCGTTAACATGGATGCCGCATCGAGGAAGCTGTCCTGTATAGATCGATATTTAACGCTATGGATATTCCTGGCGATGGCGATGGGGGTCAGCATCGGGGTATTCGTGCCGGAGATTCCCGAGATCATACAGCAAGGACAGGTGGGCACGACCAATCTGCCGATCGCCATCGGTCTTATTCTGATGATGTATCCGCCGCTGGCCAGGGTGAAGTACGAGGAATTGGGTGATGTGTTCCGTGACTGGCGTATCTTGGGCCTTTCTCTCCTCCAAAATTGGGTCATCGGGCCGGTGCTCATGTTCGGTCTGGCGCTTCTGTTCCTGCAGGACTACCCGGACTATATGACCGGCCTGATTATGATCGGCCTGGCGCGGTGCATCGCGATGGTCATCGTCTGGAACGATCTGGCAAAGGGGGATACGGAATACGCTGCGGGGCTGGTGGCGTTCAATAGTCTGTTTCAGGTCTTCTTCTACAGTATCTATGCTTATGTGTTCATTACCATACTGCCGCCGCTGTTCGGGTTGCAGGGCAGTCTCGTACCCGTCACTATGGGCCAGATTGCCGAGAGCGTGTTCATCTATCTCGGTATTCCGTTTCTGAGTGGCATGGCCACTCGCTTTCTGCTGACACGTCTCAAAGGACGCGTCTGGTACGAACAGGTGTTTATACCAAAAATCAGCCCGGTCACGCTGATCGCGCTTCTGTTTACCATCCTCGTCATGTTCAGTCTCAAAGGGGATATGATGGTGGCCATTCCTCTGGATGTCGTACGCATCGCGATCCCGCTGTTGATTTATTTCGTGCTGATGTTTTTGATCACCTTCTGGATGGGCTGGAAAATCGGCGCGGATTATAGCAAAACAGCCACACTGTCCTTTACCGCCGCCGGCAACAACTTCGAGCTGGCTATTGCGGTGGCGATCGCCGTTTTTGGCCTGAATTCCGGCGTCGCCTTCGCCGCCGTTATCGGTCCGTTGGTCGAGGTCCCGGTTTTGATTGCTCTGGTCCATGTCGCTCTACGATTTCAGAGGCGATACGTTCGGAAGACGGAAACAGGGGTGGTTCAAGTGGAGGTATAGATGGTTAAACAGGTGACGACTGGGGCAGCATTATGATAACCGTGGCGCCTTTTCCCTCGGCGCTTTCGATCTTCAGATCACCATGATGGTTCTGGATGATGTTGTAACTTGTGAACAGACGGAACCCGGCCTTAACACGCGTTTCTGATCGGGTAAACTGTGGTTCGAAGATGTGGTGGACTCGATCAGAAGGCATGCCCTTGCCTGTATCAACAATGTGGATGGTGACCGTTTCTTCTTGTGCCGCCGTTCGAATCGTTATAGTACCCTCTGTGTCGATAGCCTGTACCTCATTCGTCAGGACGCTGGTCAGCACCTGATTGATCTCCTATAATTGGCTACATCTTCAATAAGATGTTAATTTTACTACTACCCTATCAATAAAAATCTATTTTATTAATCATCATTGAGTACGTCATCTCTCTATCTCCACGAGATTTTAAGTTTTTCCTTCTCAACGCCATATTATCAATAGGTACCGCAATATCATAGCTGGTAAAATCTATAATCGTATAATCTTTACCTTCATTCATAATCTCATGAATCTGACCATCTTTTAAATGTAATATAATCCCGCCATCCATTGACCCTAAGGTTCCACTTTTTGCCGTAATTGTTCGCTGTTCTGAATTTTCTCTATTATTAAAAATATTTATATCAAAAAAATT
>CAJXCW010000175.1 GCA_913051705.1 uncultured bacterium | reverse complement strand
CCAAACGCCGCGAAGGAGAACTCTCCCGACGCGCGATTCATCCAGACGCGAGCATCTTCCACGGCGTGGCCTGAGAGGGTCACCACTCGCCCTCTGAAACTACGCCGTTCAATTTTCTCTTCGGGCTGCTCTGTATTGCTGGACGTTTCCAACTCAGGTGCCAGCACTCGAGTATTTGCACCCACAGCTTGGACGAGGGCTGCAGGAGTATCGAGGTCCTCGCTTCCACGATCAGGAGCCGCGGCGAGTTCCTGGTTGCCATCATTCAGGCTGGGGGTGGATGGGCTTGCCAGGGGTGGCCCACCCCCATTGAGGAGAACTAGTAGGACACCAACGATGACGATGAGTGCGAGAGGGAGGAGAGTGCGTGTGTTCATGGACGGAAAAACGGGAACGGGATGGGGAGGTGGAAGAGGTGGTCGTCGCGCTTTTGCGGGAGCTTGAAGCGGAATATGGCGAACGATGAAAGGCGAAAGCGAGGTGTAGATATGGGTGAGACGATTGATATCGGCAGGCGCATCGAACTGGTTCCTATGGACCCTCATTTCCATGATATCTCGATTGCACTATATCGTCAGAAAAAAGATGAGGGTCCGGCCTATCTGGTCCATACTTACAGTCGCATAGAAGGCGTTGAAGGGCGCATAATCTCCGTAGCCAATGCCATGTGTACCCTGGGCGGTCTGGAGACGAATGCCGATGGTTTTCTTCAATTCCCCTGCCGTAAAGAGCATGGACTGGCGATAAAACGGGTATTTCTCGAAGCATGTAAACTCGCACCCGATAATGAAATTGAGCCGCGTCCCTTACATATTCTGGACAAAAAATCAGGGCTTGATATTTATGTGACCAGTCATGGAGAAGGGGTGTATCAAGTTACGGCCGATGGGGAGGCGAAAGATAAAGACCGCCGCATCTCATTTATTGCCGGCGGGTTGATAAAACTGGCCCAGTTGGAAGATCAGAGCGTGGATACGGTTGCCTTCGATTGCAAGTACGCTCACGATGCGATGCTTGGCCTGCTGCTTGTTCGTGCCCCGAATGTACGGGCGGTCCTTCGTGAGCAGGAGGCGACGGCCTCGCGTGGGGTGTTGGCGGCCCCCAGCCAGCAGGAGTAATATCAATTGTTGAACCGCGTAGCCCTCGCTGGAGCCCGCGGGGATCAGCAATTATAAATTATGATCGAAAACCTTATCATTTCCTGTATGTTATAGGAAATAATACATGGGCTATTGTATGACAATTGGTATAAGATGTAAGGAGCCAGGGTTCAGGATACGAGATTCAAGATGGCTATATCAAGGAGTTGACCAATGACAACGCAGACTGTAAAGCCGATGACCGGGCGGGAACGGGTGCTGGCGGCGCTTAAGAGAGCACCGGTGGATAGGACGCCGGTATGTAATCCGACGTCGGTGGCTACGGTAGAACTGATGGATCTTGTGGATGCCCCGTTTCCGGATGCCAACAGAAACCCGGAATTGATGGCCCGCCTTGCGGCCACTGGGTATACCGAACTGGGCTTTGACAGCATCATGCCCGTCTTTACGATCATTCAGGAGTCTTCGGCTCTGGGATGTCAGATTCAGTGGGAGCAGAAAGACAACTGGCCGACGGTTAAAATGCGTGAGCCGATCTGGGAGGATGTGGATGATATTAAAATCCCATCGGACTTTTTGACGCATCAGGATACGAAGTGCGTGCTTGAGGCCATAAAAATACTGAAAAGGGAATATGGTGACGAGGTCGCGATTATCGGAAAGACAATGGGGCCCTGGTCGCTTGGCTATCACTGCTTTGGTGTGGAGCCCTTCCTGCTGATGTCTCTTGATGATCCCGGTAAAACGGCCCTTGCCCTGGACCGGATGAAGGAAGCGACCATAGCATTCGGTGTGGCTCAAATCGAAGCGGGAGCGGATGCCCTGACCCTACCCGACCACGCGACCGGTGATCTGGTCAGCGGGGAATATTATAAACGGTTCCTGCGTGATCTCCACATCGAACTCGTCGAAGAGATCCCGATACCGCTCATTATGCACATTTGCGGGCGCACGGTAGACCGGATGGAGTACATCGCTCAGACGGGTTTTGCTGCGTTTCATTACGACTCCAAGAACGAGCCGGGTGAATCGATGGACGTCATTAAAAATCGAATTTCCCTGATAGGGAATATCAACAATCCGGAAACACTGTTTGCAAGAGGCCCTGAAGTCGTGCGTGCGGAGGTGTATAAAAACCTGGCGTCCGGTGTACAACTGATCGGTCCGGAATGTGCGATTCCTCTGCAGACGTCTCTTGAAAATCTCAAAGAGATTCCGGACGCTGTACGGGCGTGGCATCAGGAAAGTGCGGCGTAAAGGAATCTACGAAACGACAAAGCTACGAATCAGCGAAACGGTGTAATTACTGTCTGATGTTACACCTATTGCGTGTACTGTTATCAATTTTCTTTGTGCATGGCGGTAAAATAGATTGGATCAGGAGGTAAAACGGCTGGCATGGCAGATATTAACGAGATAGAGAATGAATTTCTCAGAGATGAGATAGAGGAGTTTATCGAGCGGCCTGATGAACGGGAGCGTATCATTAATACGTTCATACCATGCTCGCCCGAGATGCAAAAGATTGCGGCGGCTCTCATCGATGGGGATAACCACGGTGTGGATGAGATGACCAAAGCGGCGCTTGATGCGGGAACCGAGGCGCTGGAGATTATGGATGATGGGCTGATTTGCGCTATGAGCGTGGTCGGCATCAAGTTTCGTGAGAACTTCATTTTCGTCCCGGAAGTGCTGGCCTGCGCACGCGCGATGAAAGCCGGCATGGCGTATATCGATCCGATCTTATCGGCCTCGGGCATCCAGCCGATCGGTACCGTCATTATGGGGACGGTAAAAGGGGATCTGCATGATATCGGCAAGAATCTTTGTATTATGATGCTGGGAGGGGCCGGCTTTGCTGTACATGATCTGGGGGTGGATACCTCAGAAGATGAGTTTATAGATGCGGTGGAGGAACACGGGGCCCCGCTGTTGGGCATGTCAGCGCTCTTGACAACCACCATGCCCAACATGGGCAAGACGATTGATGCCTTTATAGATGCGGATCTGCGTGAAGAGGTCAAGATTATGGTGGGAGGCGCATCGGTTACTCAGGAGTTTGCCGATGATATGGGCGCCGACGGCACGGCAGAGGATGCAATGGGGTGCGTCGAACTGGCCAACAGGTTGCTCCAGGAGCTTAAAGAAGAGCAGGAAGCCTGATTAATAAGTCCACCGAAATTAAAATTGCTGCGTTAGCGCTGTTATCCCTACCAATTGTTCACGCGCGTGCAGAATTGGAAATCATGTCCACGTTGTAGACTCCTACAAATCAACATGCAGAAAATAGATAAAGAAGAATATCAGAAGCGGCTGGATAAAATCACCGCCATATACGCCGATATGATGGTTCATGCTGAAGAACAGGCGACCTATCGGTGTCCTTACAAAAACCGTCTGGATGAATGCACGGCTCAGTTCGGATGCCGTAACCAGCGTGAGGCGCGCAGGGAAGACGGGTTGTTTGTATGCGGTGGAGACGACAAGCTTGATTATCATAGCGCTTGGGAAACCGCAGCGGAGGAAGACGCGGCGGCCAGGGTAGATGAGGCGTCCGAATACGGCGCCGGCCATATTACGCATGACGGTGAATCCTGTCGCATCGCTGTCGGCAAAACCATCTTCGATTATGCAGATGATCTGGCCGTTCAGGTACCCACATCCTGTGAGCGCACGGGAAGCTGCCATGAATGTATGGTTGAGATCACACAGGGTATGGAAGCGCTCAGTCCAAAAAATGAAGTCGAATCTTTTTTGCGTGATAATTACCGTCTGGCCTGCCAGGCAGTGGTCGAAAATGCCGATGCGTCTATTGAATTTTCTCCACTGCGCCGAACACCTAAGATTCTCACGCTCACGAAAGAGAAACCCGTTACGCTCGATCCCATGGTTACCCGTGATGGGGAAGTGGTGTATTACGATGGCGAACCGATAGACAAATATCGCGGGCATCTCTATGGGCTGGCCATCGATCTCGGCACGACGACCGTGGTGATGGTCCTTGTTGATCTGGAGACTGGTGAATCCCTTCGCGTCAGTTCTTTCGAGAACCCCCAGCGTTTCGGTGGTAGTGATGTGATGCATCGGATATCTTACGATGGTTTATATCAAGGTGAACTACGTAAAGCGGTTGTCAATGCTTTGAACCATGAGATCATGGCGTTGGCTGAACAGATGGGCTTTGTGCGGCAGGAGATTTATGAGGTCGTGGTCGCAGGTAATTCCACGATGCGGGATATCTTTTTCAGGCTGGATGTCCAGGAAATTGGGCAGAAGCCATATAAATCCATCACAGAACATGAATACCTGGCCGGTGAGCGCGAGACCACGTCGCTGATGCTGAGTACCAGGCGGATCGGACTACGGGCGAATCCGAAAGCCAGAGTCTACGGGCTGCCTTTGATTGCCAGCCATGTCGGGGGTGATGTGGCGGCTGATCTGATGTCTATCGATATGGCCTCACAGCCAGGCGTCACCATGCTGGTGGATGTGGGAACCAATACCGAAGTGGTCGTCGCAGGCGGCGGGCGTTTAATCGCGGCGTCTTGTCCGGCTGGTCCGGCCTTTGAGGGCGGCGGGATCAAGTATGGGATGCCCGGTTATGAAGGGGCGATTGAATCGATTCGGTGGAACAATGGGGATATAGCCTACAACACCATCGGTGACAAAGCGCCTCAAGGAATGTGCGGTTCGGGGCTGATTGACCTGATAGCGGAACTACGGCGGTATGGTCAAATGAAACCTAAGGGTATATTCGCCGACAGAAAACAGTATGAAATGATGCTGGTGCCTGAATACGGAATCACCTTCTCCCGCGAAGACGCCAGCAATCTGGCGCAGGCCAAGGCGGCTAACTATTGCGGTCAGTATATTGTCATGCGGGCGTTCGGCATCGCACCCGCTGATGTGGATACCCTCTATCTGGCAGGTGGTTTTGCTAACTACGTGGATGTGCGAAACGCCATAGACATCGGATTCCTGGCGCCGGTGCCGGAAGATCGAATTGTTAAAGTCGGCAATGCGGCGGTTCAGGGGGCGCGGGAGGTGCTGCTGTCCCGATGTAAACGCGAGGCCGTCGAGCAGTTGGTCAAAGGCATTGAGCACATCGAACTGGAAACGACCCCCGATTTCTTCGATATTTTCGTAGAGGCGTGCCAGTTCAAACCGATGCCGATGGTGCTTGTTTAATCCTCTCCGGGGATAAGTGACGAATCGTCATCGGTTCCCTTTTCCCTCTTCCCTACTTTTATCAGAATGTCCGGTTGATCCGAAAAGACACCTGCCAGTCTTTATTGGTACTATCGAGTTGTCTCGCGAAATAGGCCCTGAGGTCGCCGATTTTAACACCGACGCCTGCACTGGATCGGATGTCCATTTTAGTCTGAATACCGCCACTGCCTGCCTGACCTGCTATTAAGGTCGCTGGTGCTTGAGAGAACCAGGCGGAGCCGGCATCGAAGAAGGCGCCTATACTGAACATCTCCATGGGCCATTGATTATGCCACAGGTCGTTGTCGAACCAGTATTCCGCATTAAACAACATCATGCGATCGCCCGTAAACGCTTTATAGTCATAGCCGCGGATGGTTGATATGCCACCCAGATCGTAGAGATATTAACTGGGCAAGATGCCGTCTGTCGATCCTAAACGTGCCCGGACGTCAAACCGCATATCCCGCCCTAATGACTGATGTCCCCGCAAATCCACCAGATATCGGTCGAATGCATAGTCCCCTCCGAAGGTCCCCCCCGCCCGTTCAAACAAAGAGACTCTTCATCCGTCAACTCGCCATCCAGATACGATTCGATATGATCCTGACACCATTCACAGGTGATCGAGTCATTCAGGTTCATCATCTATCCTCTCACGTAGATGGGGCCGGAGCATTTTACGCCCCCGATGCAGATACGCTTTGACCGTTTCAACGGCAGCCCTGTTGTATCGACTATCTCTTCGTAGGTCATGTCCTGGATTTCCCTACAGATGACAATGGTCGATATGGTTCCGACAGATGTTGTAAGGCCAGTTCCACCAGTCGTCTGAAATCAGCCGATTCAACCTGCTGAACCGGATCATCGTCACCCGCAATAGTCTCCGAAATCAGCATGTCCTGGTTCTCCGGTACCACACGTGCCCGATAATTCTGCCGCTTTCTTATGGCATCGATGCAGGTGTTGCGTGTCCCCCGCATAATCCAGGCCGGCAGCTTATCCGGTTGGGCGGTATGCAGATGACGCCACAGGCTGAGCAGCACATCCTGCGTGATCTCTTCCGCATCTTCACGGTTGCCTGAATAATGCAGAGCAAAACCGTATATGCGTTGTTTATGCTGGTCGACCAGCTTTCGGAATTGTCGCATGCATTGTCACTGTTCAGATCTGCTTCTTACAGGTATAAACGGTTCTCTATTCAGGAATGTTACCTATTGGATTAAAAAAAATGGATGGTGTCAAAAAAGTTCTGAATTCCGAGTTTTGAGTTCTGAGTGAGGCATTGTATTGTCTATTCTCGGAACTCAGAATTCAGAACTCGGAACTGTACACTAATCAGTTGACACAAAGCCTCGATCGCCATACTCTTATGCCATGTATTTTTAGGATTCATAACCTTGAACAGGAGCACCATATGAGGAATTCATGTCGGTTTTTATTTAGTGCGGTTATGTTCTTCCTGATGTCCATGCGTATAGTCTATGCTCAGGAGCCGTATCGAATTTTACTCACGAACGACGACGGTTACGATGCGCCAGGCATTATGACGCTTTATCAGGAACTTTCATCCATGCCGAATACAGAGGTTTTGATCGTGGCTCCGAATCAAAACTACAGCGGCGCCGGCCATTGGGTCATGTTAAGGGATCCATTTTTTGTCGTGGATATTAAACAGAAAGATAAGATTATAGGACACCATGTCAATGTACCGCCGGCCTCGTGTGTCGCCATTGGCGTCCGATCTCTGATGAATCCCAAACCCGATCTGGTTATTTCCGGTGTTAACCGGGGGGCTAATGCGGGGTTGGTCACGCTCAGCTCCGGTACGGTCGCCGGGGCGCGTGAAGGGGCCATGAACGGCATCCCGTCCATGGCCGTTTCGCTGGACCGGCCCCGGTCACGACAGCCTCTCAACTATGCAAGGGCGGCGCAATATACCCGGAAGATCGTGGAGGCGGTGAGGAAAGATCGTTTGCCGTTCGGGGTGTTTTTAAATGTGAATATTCCGGCACAGGATCGTGAGATCAAAGGCATTCGCACTACAAGACAGAGCAATCGCGATCTGGAGTTTGAATATATCGAGCAGACCAGTCCGTTCGGTCGTAAGTTCTACTGGCAAACACGAAAGCGCGTGCTCGAATCAGCGGAAGAGGGTACAGATGAATGGGCCATGGTCAACGGTTATGTGTCCATTACACCTTTCCAGATCAATCAGACAACAGATGTGGAGGTCAAAGGGCTGAGTGAGTTGGTGAATTAGTAATTTGGGAGGCGCACCGCGCGCCGTGCGCGTACAAAGCTGGTGAGTTGGGAGAGCATGTCACGTATTGATCGCTTACGACAGATTGGGGTTGAGTTGTATCCGGCTCGAACGCATCGGACGCATTCAGTTCGTCGGGCGCTGACATCTGGGACAGGAACCGATTCTATGGTGATTGCAGGGCGTGTTGATCACATGGATCGAAACAGGACAAAGGTTATATTAAAGGATGAGACCGGTGTCATAGAGGTGGAGGTCGTAGAGAGCGTAGCGGATATCAGGTCATCTTTGGAAGTGGGGGATCTTATAGAATGTGAGGGACAGGTTGAAAACGGGCGTTTTGCTGCTGCAGCGCTTCGAATGCTCACGCCTTCTCTTCGTCATGCGCCTGACTCTTTTAACCCCGAAATACTCAAGCTACGTGGCGCCGTGTTGCAGTTTACGCGGCGTTTTTTCGATGAGCGCCATTTTCTGGCTGTCGACACGCCGACCTTTATGACGACACCGGACCTCACCCCGGCGCTTGCATCTTTCGAGACGAGTTTCCGTAACGAAGCCGGTCATACGCAACTGTTTTATCTGCAAACCTCTCCCGAACACTATATGAAGCGACTGCTGGTAGCCGGGTGTGAACGGATATATCAGATCTGCCGGTTCTACCGAAATGGGGAGAGGTACGATGAGCACCACCCTGAGTTTACCGGGTTGGAATGGTATGAAGCGTATGCTGATTATCATCAGGTCATGAAGACGACCGAAGAATATATTGCTTCCCTTGCTGTTTCTCTAAATGGTGATATAACGCCGACCTATCAAAGCGTTTCGATCGACTTCAGCCCACCCTGGCCGAGACAGACGGTGCGTGACGTCCTGCTTGAGCATGCGCACCTCGATTTAAATGCGTGTCAGACATTAGCCGCCTTTTCTGATCAGGCGACTCGCCATGGATATGAAATCCGGGATGATGATACCTGGGACGATCTGTTCCACCGCATTTTTGTTCAGCAGGTAGAGCCCTCCCTCCCATCGGACCGGCCGATATTTTTGACTGAATACCCCGCTCAACTGCCGTCCCTGGCCAAGTTTGTACTGGACGATACGCGATATGTTGAGCGATTCGAACTATACATCGGTGGCTTGGAACTGGCCAACGCGTTTACGGAGTTAAATGATCCGGATGAACAAAGGCGGCGATTTGAGGTGGACCGGAAAATCAAACAGAATGGTGAAGGGTATACCGGCGGTGTGGATGAGGCCCTACTGGCGGCATTGGAACACGGCATGCCGCCTGCCGGGGGGATTGCGTTGGGTTTGGACCGCTTGATGATGATTTTGGCAGATGTCCCAACCATTGATCCGGTAATTTCATTCCGGGATTATTAGTCACAAAAAATCATTAAACTTCTGGAGGAATACATGCGTGCGTTGATGTACTTAGGGACGCGTCAAATGGAGATGCAGGATGTGCCGGAGCCTCAGGCTGCGCCTGGCGCCATCGTACTCAAGGTGGGAGCGGCGAGTATTTGCGGCTCGGATCTGCATGGATTTCTTGGCATGAGCAAGAAGCGGGTACCGCCGCTGATTATGGGGCATGAGTTCACCGGTGAAGTGATTGAATGCGGCGACGGGGTCGAGGATCTGGCTGCCGGAGATCGGGTGACGATCAATCCGATTTTATCCTGCGGGCACTGTGAGGAGTGTCAACGGGGGCGATCCAGCATTTGTCCGAATCGGACCGTGATCGGTATTGAACATCCCGGCGCCTTTGCCAGCTATGTCTCTGTGCCTGCCCGTCTGTGCTTCAAACTACCGGATCATATCGGAGATGTGGAGGGGAGTATGGTAGAATCTCTGTCCAATGCCCTGCATATCTTTGAGCGGAGTGTACATAATCAGGGGTTTGTAAAAAGCGTGGCGATTATCGGGGCGGGGACGCAAGGGCTTTTGGCTTTGCAGATCGCTCGCCATATCGGCGCCACGCGTATTGCCGTTACGGATTTGGTGCCATCCAGACTGGCTATGGCGGCGTCTCTGGGGGCGACTGTTGCCGTCAACGTGCGGGATACGGATCCCATACAGGCCATCATGGAGATGACAGACGGTCAAGGCGTCGACGTGGCCGTAGAAGCGGTCGGGCATGCGGCAACACAGGAACAGGCGGTTGAGGTCTTACGGCAGGGCGGTGAAGCGGTGCTGCTGGGACTGGGTGCTGCATCCAGGATGGCAATCGATGGCGTGATGATGGTTAACAAGGAGCTGGTCGTCCGTGGTTCGTATGCGTATACGAATCTTGATTTCGCTTATTCACTGGACCTTATATCGAATGGCAAAATCGATGTGGCATCCATGGTGGTCGCCCGCGATCTGGAACAGGGTGCAGAACTGTTCGAAACGCTCGTAGACAATCCGGGGGATTTGATTAAGGTGGCGTTGGTGCCTGGGGGGTAGGGAGGATTTAGTGATTGGTGATTGACGCGTAGCGGCATCAATCACCAAATCACTAAATCACCATTTTCCTACACCATATTGACCTGCATCGGCTTATGCGACTGAGGGCGACCGGATGCGGCATTGAGAATTTGATCCGGGGTCACTGGTGTTCGGTTGAAGTAATGACCGCCCAGGGCATCTGAGATAGCACAGAGCAAAGCGGAAGCAGCGCAGCCTTGCAGAGGTTCCCCAATACCCCTGGATCCGACCGGATTCTGAGGGTCGGCCTTATCCACGGCATCTGTCTTCATTTCGACCGGCATATCCAGATAAGACGGCGGTTTACACTGATACAGCGCCGTGTTGGCCGGTATACCGATTTGCGGATCGTAGGAATAACGTTCCATCGTAGCCAGACCGAAGCCCATGATGGCGCCCCCTTTGATCTGCGTTTCAAGCCCTTTGGGATGCAACACCGTTCCGCAATCAGCCACGCCGAGATAATCCAGAATTTTATACTTTCCTGTCTCTACATCCAGTTCAATTTCTATAAAACCTGCGGCCAGGGCGGGAACCGTGCCGTTTTTTTCCATATTGTCTTTAGCAACGCCGATCAAACCACTGCCTGCCAGGCCGGCGACGGAATTTTTTGTCATCTTGTTCAGATCTTCCGGTACGACATGGCCGGCATACTCGCCGCCCAGTTCAATGGCACGTGCTGCCCCCTGGGCATAGGTCATGCTTCTGGAGCGATCCCTCTTGTTATACACTTTCTCATCAGCAATATCATAATCATCGGCCTTGCCGCCCAGATCTCTGGCTGCGATCTCCTGCAATTTTCTCTTTGCATCCATGGCCGCGACATAATTGGTGCGGGTCATGGTAAAGGAGGTGTTGCTGCCGGCCTGAAGCAGGTTCCAGGGCAAATGTCTACGACTGTCCCCACGTTCGACAATACAGTTATCCCAATTGTACTTGAGCACTTCGGCTGCGGCCCGAGAGGTCGCGCTATGAGAAAAAGTACCCAGATTGCCGACCCCGGTGTGAATATGCAGCTTCCCGTCGGGCGTAATACGGACCAGGCCGTCGAAGCCGCTGCCGCCGGCAGGATGAAACGCCTGGCCCACGCCGACCCCGATAACTTTGGAGCCATTACGTTGACCGCTCCGGCGTTTTTTTGCCTGCCAGTTAAATGCCCGACCACCTTTGGCCAACGCTTCTTTCATGTAGGCGCTCGTGACCGGTCCCTGTCGTCCTCCGACTTTGGATTTGCTGTCCGGAGCGTTGATCCGCCGGATGGCCAGGCGGTCGATCCCCAGCTGGGCTGCCGCTTTGTCGATCAGGGGTTCAATGGCACAGGCAATCTGATTCTGGCCCGGCCCCCGCTGGGCGCCGCGCATCGGCGTATTGGTGTATACCCGGATACTACGAAATCGCATGGCTCCAGGGGTGTACACCATAGAAGCCGCACCACCTGCGGACTGGGAATCACCAAAACCGCTATAGGCGCCGTTTTCCTGGACGACGTATAAATCCAGGGCGGAAATACGACCATTACTCTGAAAACCGACCTTGATACGACCTTGAAACCCAGAGCGTGCAGAGCCCAGAAAATATTCTTCCATCCGGCTGATGTGCATCATCACCGGACGGTTGATCTTCTTCGACATATGGGCGGGAATGGAGAGCGTCGGGTATGCGCCGGCCTTTGACCCAAAGCCTCCGCCGCAGTATTCGGCAATATAGACCAGATCTTCAGGCTCAATGCCGATGTATCGGGCAAGACCGGGCACAACAAATGTATGACTCTGAGTTGAACCGTGCACATGACACTTGCCATTTTCCCAGTACGCCATCGCCGAACGGGTTTCCATAGAATGATGCGGATTGTTAGCGGTGACAAAACTCTCATCAAGCGTGAGTTTGGCTTTGTCAAATCCACTATCCAGGTCGCCGTAAGACCACTCGTCTCCTGCTTCGCCCGTAGGACACC
>CAJXCW010000174.1 GCA_913051705.1 uncultured bacterium | reverse complement strand
GTTTCTTTGGACTGGCCGGATTTGCCCGGCGCACCAGGAAAATAGGCTCAGGCCAGCCCTAGGCCAAAAAGGTCAGGCCAGTCCTAGGCCAAAAAACCAGGCGGCCTGGTTTTTCCCAGGCCGGAAAAATCAGGCTCGGGAGCAACCAAGGTCGTCAAATAGCGGGCGACCAACACGCTCATTAACCCCAGTATCCAGCCAAAAATGATATCCAGACTCCAATGATGCCTTAAGTAAATCGTAGATGCCCATAGTGAAATTGCCATCACGGTAACTACTGGTCCCAACCATCTTCGGCTGTCCGGCCAGTGTGCCTTACGAAAAGCATAGATCAGCGTGATGGTTGAGAAGGCGACATGCAAACTGGGAAACGATGAATGAATGGGGACTGGGTTATTTCCATCCCAGAATGCATCTGTCCAGGTATAAAGCCCGCTAAAACTTGGCAACGGCATGATATGATAGGTCGATTCCAGAAAGAACCTGGGCGGTCCTGTCGGAAATATCAAATAGAGTATAAAACCTGCTATATTACAGAAGAGCAAGGCAGTAACAAATTCGCGATAATAGGCCCGTTTATTAAATAAGTACAACCCGTAGGCCAGACCAAAAGATAAAGGAAAATGGAAGGCATAGGCAATGGACATGAGATCAACAGCCAGAGGGTGGATGTACTGTTCTATCCAGACCGTCGGCTGAACGGACCAGATTAGAATCTCCATTTCCGCAAGAATGGGGTCCATGACATCTGGCTGGATGAAACCGGTATACAGCAGCAAATTCTCATAGATAAGCAGAATGACGAGGAAAGAAAACCAGTCCCGGCCGATCGCCACCACCTCTGGCAAAACAGGGGTAATCTGTCGCAGACAAACCCGGCGGAAAAGGAATATCCCGCCGACATTGCCAATTAGGAGAATGATGGCAAGGACAAGGCTCGTCGGTATGATTCGTAATGGGGCTCCATAAAAAAAAGTCAGACCCGTCAAAATACCAAGAAGAGCGAACAGTGTAAATAAATCCTGCCCCAAAAAAGCAAGTGTTTTTATAAGGATGCGTCGCAGTTTTATTCTTTTGCCTTTCGTTTTAATTCTTATCCGGTCACCTGACTATTTTTCCTGTATCGTAAAACCACTGCACCGCCCGTTCTATTGCTTCATCTACAGAAGTCTGCGGCATCTCCAGTTCATCAACAGCCTTTTGTCCGCTGTAATAATGATGCAAAGCTCCCATCTGAACCGTACTCGAATTAATCGTTTGCTCTTTACCTGTTAAGGTACTAATGAAATCGCCTGCCCAACCACCGATTCGAGATATCTGGTAAGGAACCCTGAATCGCGGTGGCCGCTGATGGAGTATATCTGCTATCCGGGTGAATATACGACGGTAGGTTACATTTTCATTGCCGAGTATATAACACGCTCCGCAATGTCCTTTTTCAGCGGCAGCCATCATGCCTATAACCACATCTTCGACCGCGACAAAATTATCTCCGCCGGTAGGATAGAATGGCAGTTTGCCCCCGGCGATCAGAAGAATAATCTGTCCACTCGAAGGTCGCAGGTCGTAGGGTCCGAACATGGTCGTTGGATTGACCACTACGACGTCAAGTTTATCGCCGGTTGCTTCAAGTACACATTTTTGAGCTTCGTATTTTGTCCGTGCATAGGGATTCTCTACACCCAGACGATCCCAATTCCAGGGTGTGACCTCGGTCGCCGGCTCCTTTCCTTCAGGTATGCCTAAGGCATCTACGCTGGAACAATGTATAAAACGCCCCACCCCAGCGCGTGTAGCTGCTTGTAATATGTGCTTTGTTCCTTCCACATTGACCCGTTGCAACTGGGCTGCCATGCCCTTCCATAGAAAGGTTAAGGCGGCGCAATGATACACATGCTCCACACCCTGTAACGGTCGCGTCAGGGAAGATGGAATCGTGATGTCGCCTTTTATCAATTCTACATTAGGCAGCGAACGCAGGTAGGTCACATCGGCCTTTTCTCTTACAAGCGCCCGAACATAACGACCCTGCAGAGACAGCATCCGGACCAGATTCCCGCCCAGTAATCCGGTTGCACCGGTAACAAGATCTATAGCCATAATCTGATATCATACCACATTAAGTCGGATTATTCCGGTTTTAATTAAATATGGTTTATCATGTCTTAACGATGGGCTGATCAGATCTTATGAAAGATATCCGCAATCCGGTCGATAGTTCTACTGATCTGATCTTCGGTATGAAGACTCGTAACAAAAAAACGAAGGCGTGTCGCATTCTCTTCAACACCGGGAGGTAATACGGGTTGGGCAATAATGTTCTGTTCAAACAAAGCCTGTGCCATTCTTACCGTCTGTAAGGAACTTCTGACAATAATCGGTATCACGGGCGTATCATGACTGAGGCCCGTATCGAGGCCTTTAGCTTTAGCTAAATCTAAAAACAACTGGGCATTCTTATGTAACGTATCTACGCGTTCAGGCTCTGCAAGCATAAGACGGATAGCCGCCAGGGCGGATGCCGTATCAGGCGGTGAAAGACCTACGCTGTATACTGATCCGGGTACTGTATATTTCAAATATTCGATTAAGGCCGGGTCACCGGCAATATACCCCCCGCAACTGGCAAACGATTTGCTCAAGGTCCCCATCCAGATATCCACGTCATGCGGATCGATATTGAAATATTCCCTGATACCGCATCCCCGTTGACCGATCGTTCCCATGGAATGCGCTTCGTCGATCATTAAAAATGTTTTATATTTCTTTTTTATTTCAATCAAACCCGGTAAATCGGGGATATCCCCATCCATGCCGTAGACCCCTTCAACCACAATCAGCACACGTTCATAGTCGGTTCGTTCGGCCTTTAACAGTTCCTCCAGGGTCGCCCAATCACTATGAGGAAACGGGAGACGCCTGGCACCCGATAGGATACAGCCCTGAATTACACTGTTATGAGATAAGGCATCATACAGGATTAAGTCTTTCGGACCAAAAAGATGACCTATCGTCGTGACATTGGTACTGAAACCCGCAACAAAAATGTGGCAGTCATCCACGCCGATCATCTCAGCAATGATCATTTCAAGTTCCCGGTGAAGCGGTATGCCTCCGGCCTGTATGCGGCTGGAGGAAGCAGACGTGCCGTAGTTATCTATCGCCTCTTTAGCTGCCTGAGACACCGTTGGATCGCCCGACATCCCCAGATAGTTATAACAGGCATAATTGTCACAGATCTTACCTTCAATGACCGTTTTTTCTGTAGAGACTTGTTCGTGCACGGCAAAAAATGGATTGCGAATCTGAAGTTTTACTCCGATATCGAGTTTTTGTTTGAGTTCCTGATATTCGGGGTATTGATCAAACCGGAAATACTTGGATGGGACGTTCAATTCTAACGAAGATTTCTTTTTAAACCCAAATCTGCTTGCAAATGCAGCCTTTACGGATCGACGTTTTTCTTCGTCCGATTTTTGAGGTGGGTCATGCGAAGAAGGTGCCATGATGTTTTACCTTGAAGTCACCTATTAATCTGCTACATTACATTATCAGCAGGCATCAAACTCTCCAACAAAGCCTCTACTTCTTCCTGACTGTTCGGTTGCCCGTCTTCATCATTCATATCCTCTGGAAAATTTAATTTACCATGGAAATTCCGGACCAACTGATTGACCGAAACACCGCGCATGAGTTCCATCGGGGAAATCTCTACTCCCAGCACCGTGCGGATCACGGTGAGCAACTCAAATCCAGTCAGTGAGTCCATGCCCATATCAAGAAGTGGTTGATGGATATCCAACTTGTCCAGAGGGATTCTTAATACACGCGAGACCTGTTTGGCGATCAGGTTCTCGAGGATATTTAGTTGGTCCACTACATCCAATTTCGCCAGAACGCTCAGGAGGCGGGTGACCTCATCATCTACATGGCCATTGCTTTGAGCGGCCGCCAACTGATGAAATCGGGGCGACATGGAGAGGGATTGTTGTATTTGTCCCCATTGTGACCAATCCATATCTATTATCCCTACCTGTATAGGATCAGATTCTAGAATGCGGTTTAAACCAGCCAGAGCTCGGTCAACAGGAAAGGCGTTGATACCCATTCGTTCCATAAATTCCAGCACAGCCGGTTCACGAGCGGCCATACCCACATCTTTAATGGGACCCCAGTTGATACTGGTCGCCGGAAGCCCTTTTGAACGGCGGAAAAAGGCCAGGCCATCTAAATAGGCATTCGCGGCGGCATAATTGCCCTGGCCGATATTACCGACCAGAGCCGAGATGGAAGAGTATAGGATAAACCAATCCAACGATAAAGATTCCGTAGCCTTATGTAAATTCCATGAACCGGACACTTTAGAAGCCATAACCGTTTCGAAGGCCGCTTGATCCAGTTCCGTTAGCCGGTCATCCGCCAGTACACCCGCAGCGTGTATTACGCCTTTTAAGGGCGGCATGGTTCTCTGGATTTTCTTAATCAGCTTGTTCACCTGCCCTGGATCAGATACATCCAATCGGACCGTATGCACCTTTGCTCCAGCGATTTCCAGGTCATTTATCAATACTTCTGAAGATTCAGGAACAGGCCCTTTTCTACTTGCCAGGACCAGGTGGCGCACGCCTTTATCAACAAGCCATTGGGCCGTCGCCATGCCAAAACCTCCGAATCCGCCAGTGATCAAGTAAGTCCCCTCGGATGAGATTTTCGCACCTTTGGGCGGCAAAGGTTGGAGATTCAACGGTAAATTCTGCATGGAAACAATAACTTTACCGATATGTTTAGCCTGGCCCATAAAACGAAAAGCCTCGGCCACATCCGCTCCAGAGAAAACGGTGGTCGGCAAAGGTTTAAACACGCCTTTCTCCCAACCTTCATAGATCGTCTTTAACATATCGACTGTAAGTTCTCTCTGTTCTACAACAATGCGGTCTAAATCGACAGCTGCAAACGATAGATTTCGGTTGAAGGCCCGCATAGGCAGGCCGTTATTCTCGTCAATATCACGTTTACCTATCTCAATGAATCGACCATAGGGCGCGAGTGCTTCGAAACTTTTTATGAGCCCTTCACCGAAAAGAGAATTCAGGACGACATCCACCCCTTGTCCATCTGTCCATGTCATTATTTCATCTGAAAATTTCAAAGATCTGGAATCCATGACATATTGAATGCCGAGGGATTTTAAATAGGCTCGCCTTTTCGGGGAACCTGCCGTCGCGAAAATCTCTGCCCCTATGGACTTAGCGTAGTTTATGGCGGCCAGACCTACGCCTCCCGTTGCGGAATGGATGAGGACACGCTCCCCGGCCTTCAATCGCGCAACATGGTGAAAACTATAATACACCGTCAGATAGGGAACCAGGATCGGCGCTTCTTGCATGGATAATGAGGCCGGTCTGGGTACAATGAAGGTTTTATCTACAGACACGGTGATATAAGACTGGAAGCAACCGTCGCCCGTTGCGACGATCACCTCATCACCCACTTCGAAACCGTCAACGCCGGGGCCCACCCCGATGATCGTTCCTGAACATTCCATGCCCAGGGTATCCCCGAAAAAAGTACCTTGCAGGATCGTTTCGGAAATTAACCCCATCACTTTCATGAGATCTTTAAAGTTCAGCGCCACGAAATGGACTTCGATTTCTACCTCTCCGGTATCGGGAGAACGGCGACGAAGCGATCGGAATTTCAGGCTATCGATTATACCCGGTTGGCCGACTTCCAGTGCAACGGATACAGCGGCGGCATGATCTTTCGCCCCATTTTTTCCAGTGGGATCGCCATTGGTAGAATGAACCGGTATGGACAATTCCGCAGGTTTCAAAAGAGTAGGGTAAAGCGCTTTTCCGTTTCTAGTAACGAACTGATTTTCAGAAAGGGACTGTGAACGAACACGGGCCAGACGATGGACATATAGCACGCCCTGTCGAAAAGCCACTTCCTCTTCATTATGGTTCCCTAACAGCAAAGCAGACCATTCATCTTGATGCAAAGCCTCATGGTCAAGGTCCACCAGGCAACAGGCCAATTCCGGATATTCAGCCATCACCACCCGTCCCAGCCCCCATAATGGTGTGGCAGGCAGGGAAATCGTATCCTCACGATGGACAGGCTGGGCATTCTGAGTAATAATGGCCAGACGGAAGGTACCTTCCTGCGCTCCCATTGCCTTTATCAGAGATGTGATGCCCAGGCATTTCTGAGCACTCTCGTGAGAAAAGGAAGCCAGGTCGGTGTCGTCCAACCCCCAGAAATGCGCAACGCCTCGGAGAGACTCCATGGCCGTCCTATCGATTAAATCGGCAAAGTCTTGTTCTTGAGTAGGATTAACCTGTATACGCTCCGGCGCAAGTTCTCGAAACCCTTCCCCTTTAACCACGCGGATACATTGTAATCCTGTGGCTTCAAGTATATCAGCGACCCGATCACCTATGCCCAGCTTATCGGTAAATACAAGCCACTGACCGGTCGTAAGCCATAATGACCTTTCCTCGCTAATTTCCTCCTGCCCTATCAGAGAGGATAATTCGGCCGGATGCCACTGATAATTGTAAAGAAATTGTTCAATCTGCTCATCACTGGCCTGTCGGGCTGAAAGAAGCGCCTGAAGCCGCAACCCCTTGAGGACGAGGTATATTTCCCCTTTATCATCACAAAGAGTAATATCTCCGATAATCACATCTGACGTTTGCGACCTGAGATGGCAATAAACCCAGACATTATCGGTTGGCGTATTATAAAACTGAACCCGATCGATTTTAACCGGCATATAAACATCAATGGCTCTCCGTTTATCGACGGCAGCGAGAAGAATATGAAAAGCAGCATCTAACATCACAGGATGAAAACGATAATCCGCGACTTCCCCTACACCTTTTATATCAGCAAATGCCTCATCATCACCCTGCCAGATATGCAATCCACGTTTAAATTCAGGACCATAGTGATGGCCCCGATCATATAACTCTTGATATTGTGCCTCGACATCCATCGGATAAGTACACCGCTCACGGATCGCTGCCAGATCAAGTGGTTCTGCATCCAACCCCATATCACCTTGAACAAGCCGTCCAGTACTATGCTCCGTCCAATTCGCCCGGTCACCTTCAGTCGTACTGGAGATGGTAAACGAGTGATCATGTTCATGGAATTCAACCTGCATGACATGGGATTCCTGCTCATCGATAATTAACGCCCGGTGAAATATGATATCTTCCAGGCATGTGGCTTGATCACCCTTTAGGAAATGATCAAGAGCAAGGCCTATCTCTATATATCCTGAGGCTGGAAACACGGTCGTATCATCAATTCGATGGTCATTAAGATAAGGTTGGTATTGCTGGTTGATTTCCATTTCCCAGACCTGACCCGCAACACGTAGCCGTTTCCCCAATAAGGGATGTACATGTGTTCCCAGGCGGTCTTCCTCTGCGGGATCCGATTCAAAAAAATACGATTCCCGTTGCCAGGGATATGACGGCAGTTTTATATATTTTCCGGATTCAGATCCAAGGACGGGCCAATCCAATGAGGCGCCATGACAGTATAATTGACTCATGGTCCCCAAAAGAGCTGATTGATCTGATTTTTTAAGATGCAGCGAACTGTATATTTGTACTTCAGCCTGATGGGCTAATAATTCCTGACGGATATAAGGACTTAAAACCGGATGGGGACCGACCTCCATATAGGTATGGTGTCCATCCTGAATCATATGATGCAGGGCGCCGGATAATTGTACGGATTGGCGAACATTTTGCCACCAGTAAGGTGCATTGTAGGCAATTTTTTTGACTCGCTTGCCGGTTACCGTAGAATAGAGAGGTATCTTGGGGCGTCGCGGGGTCAATCCGTCCAGAACCTTTAACAACTCGGATTCCAACGGGTCCATCTGATAACTATGATAGGCCACCTGTGTGTCGAGAAATCGCTGGAAAATATCTTCCTCGTCCAGCTCGCCGGCAATTTCTTCTAATGTAACCGCGTCACCGGCCAGGACCACCGAGGTGTGGCTGTTCACACTGGCGACGGATATGAGCCCTTTTAGATCTTGAACCAGATCCAGCGCCTGATCTTCCGATAATCCAGTGGCCAGCATACGACCCTGGCCGTTCACTGTTTGTTGCAGACGGCTCCGATGATAACTCACCAATACGGCCTGGTCCAGACTCAACACACCAGCTACATAGGCTGCGGTTACTTCGCCGACACTATGGCCTACAACAGCGCTCGGCTTTATACCCCAGGATCGCCATAATTCAGTTAGGCCAAGCTGAAGAGCGAAATTCGCAGGCTGGGCAACTTCCGGTTGATCCATTTTCGAGGTGACTTCCTTTTCCATCCAGGCGTCCAGCAAGGACCAGCCGGCTAACGATTTAAAAAGGATGTCAAACCGACCCACGGCATCTTTAAAAACCGGTTCCGTGGCAAGGAGGTCATGGCCCATGGCCCACCATTGCGGCCCCATACCTGTAAACACAAACACCGGTTTTTGACCATCCTGTGGTGCGATGCGATCCGTAAACAGAGTAGAAGGTGGTTCATCTATTACAAATTGATGAAGTTGTTGCCGGATGTCTTCGGTTGATGTCGTCACTATGGCCATTCGATACGCATGGTGGGATCGCCGTTGCGTCAGCGAATAATACAGATCACTCAACGACACATCGTTTTCATTCAGAAAGGAGTCATACGCTACCGCTACTGATTTAAGCGCGTCTTTACTCCTGGCAGAAAAAGGTATGATGACCGGTTTTCCCGGCGCTTCATGTTGATCCGCAGTTTCCTCAACTGGGGCATGGTCATTAACTGGTAGGGAAAAGGATTTTATATCATGATCTGGTTCATAGGCTTCCAGGATAGCATGGGCATTCGTGCCGCCATAACCAAATGAGTTGACCCCTGCCATCCTGGTCTTTTCATAAGTCGGCCAGGTTTCAAGTGTTTTGGGAACATGCAGGCCGAGGGCGCCAAAGGGTATGTCCGGATTGGGCTTTTCGTAATGCAAATGAGGAGGTAGAGCCTGGTGACGTAAGCAGAGGACGGTTTTTATCACGCCGGCGATACCAGCCGCTGCTTCGAGATGGCCGATATTGGTCTTTACTGAGCTGATGACGCAAGGCCGGTCTGCTGGACGGCCCTTACCGATCACGCGACCGATAGCACCGGCTTCAATAGTGTCACCTGCCAGCGTGCCCGTTCCATGCGCTTCAACATATTGTACCGTGCAGGGATCGATCTTCGCTTTTTTATATACCTGTTCCAGCAATAATTCCTGGGATGCTCCGTTAGGTAAAAAAATACCGGGCGTATGGCCATCCTGATTCACCCCTGTTCCTCGTATCAGCGCATAAATCGGATCTCCATCATTCAGGGCTTGTGAAAGCCGTTTAAGAATAACGACACCGGCACCCTCTCCCCGGCCATATCCATCAGCACGTGCATCAAAAGTCTTACACCTTCCATCAGGCGCAAGAAATTTGCCTTTACTCATGACTATAGAGAATTCCGGACGAAGCATGACGTTAGCTCCGCCTGTGACCGCCAGAGCGCATTCTCCGTTTAACAGGCCCTGACAGGCATAATGTAAAGCCACCAGCGATGCGGAACAGGCCGTATCCATAGATACGCTGGGACCACAAAAATTAAATACATGGGAAATACGATTGGAAAGCAGGGTCATAGAAGCGCTGGTGGATGTATGCGAGTTAATCCAGTGGCGATTTAACATCCCCATTTGAGACAGGGTGTTATCCAGATTAAAACACCCTATATACACACCGGTATCCGATCCTTGTAAAGATTCTATCTGTAGGCCAGCGTCTTCTATCGCCTCCCATGTCACCTCTAACAAAAGCCGTTGCTGGGGATCAATTCGTTCTGACTCACGTGGTGATATCCCGAAAAAAGAAGCGTCAAATTCTGTAATTGGCTCCTGTAGAAAACCCGCCTGGCGAACATACATCTTGCCGGGTTTATCCGGATTTGGATCATAGAAACGGCGCCAATCCCAACGGTCTGCCGGAACGTCAATCATAGTATCTGTGCCATTCTCTAATATACTCCAGAAGGCTTCCGGTCGATTCGCCCCACCGGGAAAACGGCAACCCATACCAATAATAGCAATGGGTTCAGGTGGCATCGATGTTTTCTTTCCTGGCATCATGACCTTTCTAATACCGATAAAAATGCTCTGTGAAACGCCGTCAATAAATAGAACAACTCACTATTATTAGATACGATAGATAAAATGCACGCCGAAAGATCTGCTATATAAGACAAAATATAGTCTGGGATCAAGTGTTTTTATAATATGGAGATCTATAATTCAAGGGGTATAGTTAAAAGAATTTGACTTTTAATTTGACGTGTTTAATCCACGACTTATTTTCATGATACAATGGTTATTCATATAAACACCCTCCTCTATCGAGTTCTCAAGCTAGTTTTGATTATAAGCGCCTGCTTATTGACGCCATCTCTGTCCTCAGCCCAGAACGCTGAAAAAATAGTAATATCGCGTACGAATATTGAGGCGTCTCGATTCGGTCAATTTAGAGGCACCGTCCAAATTCAAACGCGTATGGAGGATGTAAAGGCGCTGATCCTTGAGAGTGAGTCCTATCCGGAATGGCTGCACGGTTGTAAAAAAACCCAAATTTTGGTAGGTGACTTGTCAACGGGAAAAGCATATATTTACTTTCTATATGATGCACCGAAATTACCTTGGTATCTTCGTTTTGTCCCAAGACCGAAAGATCGAGATATGGTTTTGAGGTTATTATGGGAAATTACAGACGGGAAGCTGATGGTGAATTTATCAGATGTAAACCCCCAACAAGAACCGGATCTGGAGGGCATTACTATTCCGGGGGATTCCTCTTTGACCACGGTTAAACAGGCCACTGTGTCCTGGGCTTTCGTCGCCGTCGGTCAGGATCGCATTGACGTTATACATGAAATGTACATCGATCCCAATCATAACGGCATAGATATGGGTGTTATGAATAAGTATGTGAAAGATATGGTTAGAAAATCACTGGAAAATATCAAGACACGTTTTAATAACTGATGTTACGCAACGACCACGTGACGATACCTATCACATTTGTGATTGAAAGAGGGACATGATGGAGGATCAGGCATTTAAGGTCTTAATTATTATAGGTGATGCCACCGAAACACTCGATACGTTTTATCCTATTTTCAGGGTGCAGGAAGACGGGTTTACGCCCGTTGTAGCGGCACCCGAAAAACGAAGATACCATACGGTTTTGCATGAGGCGCCGCCCGGATGGGACATCACACAGGAGACGGCGGGATACTCGTTGGAAGCAGATATTTCTTTCAGAAACATTCAGCCGGAACAATATGTCGGTATTTTTTTCTCTGGTGGCAGAGCGCCGGAATACATCCGGGATGACCCGGATCTTATTCGTATCACCCGTTGGTTCTTCGAGCACAACAAGCCAATCGCATCCGTATGCCACGGGGTAGAAATACCTGCACGGGCCGATGTGGTTCGTGGGCGACGGATGGCTACCGTCACCAAATGCCGGTTTGATCTCGAAGTCTGTGGTGGCACATTCGTCAACGAGCCCTGTGTCATCGACGGCAATCTCATCAGTGGTCGTACCTGGCATGATCATGGCCAGTACATAAAACACTGGATCCATTTACTGATAGAAGAACGTGAGAAATTACAGAGGACTTAATGCGAATTCCCCATGAACAACAGTCCATGTCCAGGGAGCCCATATCCCATTATGGTAACCTCGAGCGGATGATCAGACAGATCCGGGAACATCGGGCTCTGGATTTAAACGCAGAGACCTGGTGTGACGCCCATCCGAACGGGACATTCGAGCAGTGGGATGAACAGGCTGCTGGATGAGCACCGGATGGTCTTCTATGGCGGTAAATATCTGGCGGATGAATATGTAAAACAGGGCTATGCCGTTCTGGTCATAGATGCCCATCATTTTGGAGAAAGAGCCCCGCGTGGTT
>CAJXCW010000173.1 GCA_913051705.1 uncultured bacterium | reverse complement strand
AGGTGTCCGGGCACGATGAGGTAGCCGAGGAGCAGGAATCGAATCAGGAAGAGGCGGAATCGAATCAGGAGATGTCCGGACACGATGAGGAAGCCGAGGAGAAGGAATCGAATCAGGAAGAAAAAGTTACCGACGCATCGCCGAGAAAATATGGTGAACCACCGCCCCCCCCCAATTCATCGCCACCGATTGCGGATTCCACTTCCGCCAGGCCCTCAGAAACCAGTCTTCCGCCCGTCCAGGAACCGGATAAAGTGGCCCCCTCATCTCGCATGCCGGAATCGAATACAAAGGATTACAAGCGTTCGGTCCCGCTACCGCCGTCCAAGGACGAACCTCCGGTTCAGCCTGAAGATGCAGAACCTGAAACACCACAGGCGCCAACTCCGGACCCATCCAACGTTCGATTATCTGATGCCCTGCAAGAATCCGACCTATCAAAACCGACGATAGAGACCGATGTCCCGAAGGCGCCGGCTGCACCCATCAGACCAACGGAACACGCTAAAACATATCAGGAGGTTACCGATGTGGTGAATAACATCACGCTGGCTCGTTCCTCAGAATTACTTAAGTCGATTCGAGGCCGGATTGTTACTCATGAATCGGAAGAGAAGGCATTTTGCGAAGAAATGCGTGGTCTGGTCGATGCTTTAGAATCTGCATTCAAAGATGAAGAAGGCAAAGCCGGCCAGTTGACACAGGAAATATCCAACCTTATTTCCCGGTATTCGCAGAAAGGACAGTAAACGTTGGGGTGGGATGTGAGATACGCGATACGCGCGTATCATGTCCTGTTTTTACGCGTTACACCACCTCTAAATACTGCAACGCCGCCCTTAATTCTTCTCGATGGGCGTCATCACGCACAAACGGATTATTGGGCAACAGATGGTCTGTCGTATACCAGCCTCGCATCTTTTTAACCATAGCAGCCCCATGTTTATAAGCAGGCACCGGCGGTTGAAAGGCCACCCGCCCCAGAAATTCCATGCCCGTCGCCAGCTCAAAATACCGTTTTTTATCCCCGTCACGCAAAGCGTCTGACAGTTCACGAAATTTATCGGGAATAAACGTAGCAATGCCTAACAGCGCGTCACTGCCATTAAAAATCATCGAGGCAAAGTCGTAATCGTTGCCGGTAAATAACCGCTTACCAATTTGATTCATTTTTTGCAGCAATACCCATTCCATAGAGGGATTGAGAGAAGAGTGCTTTGTTCCAATCCACTTGTCACCGGCCATGATTTCAATCAAAGACTCCTCCGGAAACATCCACCCGTTGGGGGCAAAGACCGGACTGAGTTCAAATGCTTTTAACCCGCCGCGAGAGGCTTTGGCCAGTTCGTTATAGACATGGATGACGG
Organism: uncultured bacterium; assembly: GCA_913051705.1. Classification (GTDB taxonomy): domain Bacteria; phylum JAAXHH01; class JAAXHH01; order JAAXHH01; family JAAXHH01; genus CAJXCW01. Next base: position 10,811 of record CAJXCW010000173.1, on the reverse strand, counting down.
TTGAGGCATCGGTGTCTTTTAACCCTTCGGTCTGAAAAATTATCGGACTGGCGCCGTATGTCTGTTCAAATAATTCGATTTTTTTCTGATACGCCCGGATGATGACTTCCACCCCATCCTCTTCAATTTCATCTTCAATGTATACACCGGCTGTAAATGGCCGGCCGTTCATGACTTCCCGCGTAACTTCTAATCCGCGAACCTGCTGTTCTTTCGTGCAATGGTTGACCTGATATGTGTCCATTAACACGGCCGGCTCCACGCCGTATCCGGCCGTTCGCTCCAGATCCTCGGCGAACTGATTGAAATCTATCTCCCCTTCATCCATCACCGGAACAGACAGGGCTGCAATAAAATAAGGGGTTCGACCAAATCCTATCGGTCTGATTAATGAATCTGGCATGGATGTATCCTTTCCATAGTCATGAAGTTCTCAAACTATCATGTTTATCAACGTGTCTGAGGATATAAATCTCATCCTATCTATACTTTTCCACATCGACCCGATCGCAATATGAGGACAGGCGGCAGCGACTGCAGAAGGGCGAGATAGGCTTACACAGGTTCTGTCCGTAGATGACCAGTAAATCGTTATAACCAATCCAGTATTTCTGAGGCAGCTTTTCGCGCAGAGCAGATTCCGTCTTTTCAGGGTTTTTTGTGTTTACATACCCCCATCGATTGGAAATTCGATGTACATGGGTATCCACACAGATGCCGGGTTTATCATATCCTAATGTGACGACGAGGTTAGCGGTCTTTCGTCCTACGCCCGGCAGAGTGACCAGGGTGTCGATCTCGTCCGGCACACGACTGTTATATTCGTCAATAAGGATACGACAGATAGCCAGGATATTCTTCGCTTTGGTCGTGTGAAAACCGACCGGATAGATGGCGTTATCAATGGTTTCTTCTGATAGGGATACCATTGTTTCCGGCGAATCGGCCAGAGAAAACAGCCTTTTACAGGCTTCTGCCGTCGTCTCATCTTTGGTTCTCAGACTCAAGACGGTGCCGATTAAAATACGAAATGGGGCACTCCGCGTTTGATCCGCCACTTGAGCAAGGGTGGTTTCGGGCCACTGCTTGATCGCCTCCTGCAGGATGTCGATGACCTCATGTATATCGTTATCTTGCATTCTGCCTTCCTTCATCCTCTACGCTTTCGTTTTCCTCCGCTCGCCAGGGTGCAAACAGTTTCTGCTCGATGCCGAGTAAGTTTAAAACCCGACCAGCGATAAAATCAGCTATATCGTCGAAGGTCTTCGGTTTCTGATAAAAAGCGGGCATGGCCGGTACGATATGGGCGCCGGCCTCGGAGACGGCCAGCATGTTCCGCAAATGAATACGATTGAGTGGCGTCTCGCGTGGTACTAAGATAAGGGGGCGGGCTTCTTTCAAGGTGACATCCGCAGCACGTTCGATCAGCGTAGACGATGTACCGTGCGTAATAGCGGAGAGGGATTTCATGGAGCAGGGGATGACGGTCATGCCATCTACAATCACGGACCCGCTCGCGATCGGCGCGGCTAGATCACCGATTTTATATTCGGTCAGTTCCCCGTTCATTATGTCTTCGCCATATAAACGCGTCAATTGAATCCGTAACGCTCCGCCGGATGGCAATAACGTTTCATCGTGCAGGACATAACGGCCGAATTTAGATACGATGACATGGGCATGGTGTCCTTCTGTCAACAGGGCGCGTAATAACCGCAAGGCATACAGACCGCCGCTGGCGCCCGTAATGGCTATGATAATATGCTTCACTGTGCTTTGTCTCCCCAATAGATCGTAGCAATACCGAGTGAAAGATCCCGGTAACCGGTCTGCACGAAACCCTGCCGGATCATCAGCGTTTCAAAACGGTCTCGTTCAGGAAAATCCATCACCGATTTGTGCAGGTATTGATACGCGCCGGCGTCACCGGATATTAAACCACCGATACGTGGCAGAAGATACTTGAAGTACACCTGATACCCATGTCGTAATCCCCAATAAAGGGGGCGAGACAGTTCCAGGACAACCAGCCTGCCGCCGGGTTTTAAAACCCGGTACATACTATGCAGTCCTGCCGTGATATCAGCAAAGTTCCGAACACCGAAGGCGACCATAATCCCATCAAAGCGCTCGGTTTTCAAAGGCAATGATTCGGCATTACCGCCGATAAAACAGACGGGTTGATCATTTTGTAGTCTGGCTTTCTCACGGCCTATCTGCATCATTTTAAGGGCGAGGTCCACGCCAATCACCCTATCCGGTTTTTTCGCACGCCGCAAGACGCCCAATGCCAGATCACCCGTTCCTGTGCCTACGTCTAATACGCAGCTTCCGGTCGATGCATTCAACTTATCCAGTGCGGCCTTGCGCCAGTAAAAATCGCTCCCGGCGCTGAGCAAATGGTTAAGCAGGTCGTATCGCATGGCAATACGGTCGAACATCTGGCGGATATGACGGGATTTATCTTCCATAGGGTCAGAACGGTAACAGCAGATCGCCTATCGTGCAAACGAAATATATGATACTGATAATTCCATTGGTGGTAAAAAAGGCCACATTGACCTTCGATAGATCATCTGCCCGGACCAGACTGTGCTCGTATACCAGAATAACGGCGACCACGATCACGCCGATTAAATAGACGGTGTGAAGACCGAAGGTCCATTTGACTGCGAGCAAAGCGAAAATGGTCACCCCATGCAATATACGGGCAACCGTCAGTGCATGCCCGATACCGAGGCGTTGAGGGATGGAAAACAAGCCATGATGCATATCGAATTCATAATCCTGGCAGGCATAAATGATATCGAAGCCCGCCACCCACGTTAATACGGCCAGTGTAAGCCAGAGAGGCGCTATATCAAAGGTGCCGGCCACAGCGATCCAGGCCCCCATCGGGGCCATACCGAGCGATAAACCCAGGACGAAATGAGCGGCCCATGTAAATCGTTTTAAATACGAATAGGACAGGACGACCAGCAGCACAACTGGAGATAATCGGAAACACAACGGATTCAACTGATAGGCGGAAAATATAAAAGCCAGCGACCAGAACAGGATAAACAGAGCTACCGTTCGCGGCAGGACCACCCCACGAGGCAATTCTCTATTCTGAGTACGTGGATTCAACGCGTCCACCTTCCGGTCCACCAGGCGATTAAACCCCATAGCTGCACTACGTGCTGCCACCATGGCGACGACGATCCAGACCACCTGTATCCAGGTCACCGTATGATCCAGTGTCGCCAGCGTAGCCCCTGCCAGAGCGAACGGCAAGGCGAAGATGCTGTGAGAGAATTTGATCATCCGGCCAAATGTGGCTATGTGGGAGAGGAAGTTCATTTGGTGATTTGGTGATTTGGTGATTGAAAAACCAAAATTGTATAAGTAAAAAATCAATTCCTATGTGTAGTTGTCCGTCGTTTATCCAGGGTGTCGAACCACCTTGTTACGCCTTCGACCAGGTGGTCGGCATCTTTAAATATCTGGTGCTCCGCCGGTAAAGAATCTAAAAACAACTGGCCGTAGCGTGTGCTGATGACACGATGATCGAGCACTACGACGGCGCCATAGTCTTCGCCGGACCGGATCAGGCGGCCGAACCCCTGTCTGAATTTAATCACCGCCTCAGGAACCAGAAATTCCATAAAGCTGTTACGACCGGCTTCTTCCATTTGCTCCACCTGGGCCTGAATGATCGGTTCGGATGGGACGGCAAACGGTAGCTTGACCATAACGACCATCTCAAGTGCCTCACCCGGTACGTCAACACCTTCCCAAAAACTGTCGGTCCCCAGTAACACGGAGCCCGGTGTACTACGAAATCGATCTAAAAGAAGAGATCTGGGGCCTGATATGCCCTGAGCCATGACGGGAATGCCGAGATGGCTTAACGGTATTTCGAGATCTGTAAACGTCCGGTCAAGCATGCTGTAGGAGGTGAAAAGTACCAGCGTACTTCTTCGGGTGGCTACCACCAGACCCAGTATGAGTTCACTGATCGCCGCCTGAAATATATCAGCCTTTGGTGAAGGAAAAGAGGAAGGCACACAGACGAGGGCTTGATCCTGATAGTTAAACGGCGAACCGATTTTAAACACTTTGAGTCGGGGACGTTCAATTTTGCTGACTCCGATCCGATTGATCATATGATCGAATTTTGAGCCTATGGCCAGAGTTGCCGATGTCAGGATCACCGTACGCATTTGACTGAACAGGTCTTCATACAGCCGCTCCGCCACATTAAGCGGAGCGGCAACAAGAATGCACGATAGCGGATTATTGTGGGAAGCCTCTGCCCAGTACACGGTATTGTCCTCATTGGCCTGGGTCAGGATCATCAGGTTCTCTTCGATAGTTTTACAGGATTCCAGGGTAGCTGTGATGGTATTAAGAAATTCTTCACGGTCGGCAAGCCATGATTCCGGAATATCGTTGAGTGTCGCCCCGAGACGGCCCAACGCATCCCGAAGATGTATGAATCGTTGCATAAGATCCGGCATGGCAGCGTTGAGCATTGTGTTGAATACGTCGTTTTCCCCATAGCGTAATTTAGCGGCATATCCGGATCTGTCCGTTGACTGACTCAACGCCTCATCGTTGATCGTTTTAAAAAAAGTTTCTATAGCCCGTTCGACCTCATTCACCCGGTCGATAGCCAGACGAGTACCGCCGGCCAGAGCGTCTTTCCACACCTGTTTCATAGGACTGTGTTCGGATCGCCATTTGAGGGTAGCGAGCAGGCCTGTCTCCATACCGTCCCGAACATACAACTTCCTTAAAATATTTCGCATCCGCCAGCCACCGGCTTCGATGGTCATGTGTTGTACGGCCACTTTTTCCAGATTATGCGCTTCATCGATGATCAGATGGGAATAATCGTTCAGGACGGCGTTGTCAGCGGCCAGATCGGAAAACAGCAGGGCGTGATTAATGATGACGATGTGAGAAAGAGCAGCGGCACTCCGGACTCTGTTGACGTAGCATTCCTCCTTGAAAACACACCGGGGGCAGGCACCGCCTTCGGCATTTATTTTTTGCCATAATCCACGCTGTGAGGCCATATTGAAACCGGCATTCTCGGTTATGTCGCCTGTCTGGGTTTCGTCCAGCCAGGTGACCAGAGGCAGGGCCGCTTCCCGCTCTTCTATGGTCAGATGGTCTTCAGGCTGTCCCATGACGTGACGCCATCGATCCAGACAGATATAATTGGACCGTCCCTTCAACAAGGTCGCCTGAAAATCCACCTGTAATACATCGAGTAAAAAGGGCATGTCTTTAAAGAACAACTGTTCCTGCAAATTTTTCGTGTTGGTCGATATGATAACCCGTTGATCGTTGCGCAGTGCCCAGAATATAGCCGGCACCAGATAGGCCAACGATTTCCCGGTCCCTGTGCCAGCTTCGACGACCAACACTTCGCTATCGTTGAAGGCATCGGTTACCCCACGCGCCATGGAGGTCTGTTGGGCCCGGTGCTCATACCGGTCCATGGTACGCTCAAAGAGGCCCCCGGGGTCGAACATGCTGGTGATTTCATCGGTATCCAATTGCTGAAAATCCAGAGGGGCATCCTCATCTTCCAGCCAGTCATCGCCTCCAATAACGCCGGCGCCGGTGACATTGATGGATGGTATACACCAGGATGCGGACCTATCATATTTGGGGGTATTTATAAACGCATTTCGAATGCGGTAACTCTCTGCTTCGACGAACAGACTCTCGAAATCGGATGTGGCGCCGTGGGAAAGGCGCGCCAGGGATCGAAGAGATTCCAGATTCAGCGTATAAATGATATCCAGCAAACCTGAAAAAAGGTGGCCAGTATGCCGAGGGCGCCGTTCCGGGAGATGGATATCCACCCCCTCTATGCCGAGGCTGGAAGCTACGGTCGTCATCTCATGGTCCCGTAATCTCGGAAGTAAAATACGGGCCAGTTTCAGGACATCAAGTAGCGGTGTATTCAATTCGGCAGCCAGGTACTCGATCGCTTCGGGATCGCCACACTCTTTAACCCCATATATGATCAGCGGATGATCCGCCGCCCGTGTCGCTATAACGCTGGGCGCTTTATCTGGATCAAGTTCATCCATTTCATCAACGATATCACCGGATGCAACAAACGCCGCCGCCATCCTGGGCGCCGCCTTTTTTGAATCAGGAATAAAGTAGGATATGGAAATGAAATCGTGGAATGAGGAGGACGCAGAAGGACGGGATGATTGCTCGATTGACGATTGAGACATGGAACGGCCGATTACAGATTGTAAACCGATGATATATCAGGGCATATTTGCAAACACGCCCTAATTGAAACGTCCTGAGTTTCTTGAAGATATCAATCTCTGATCGGCTTGTCAATTGATTCTAAATCACCTGTAATGTTCCTGTTTTCAGCCAGCCTTCGACCGTCGACTCGTGCCTCAGTTTTTTCAGTTCTTGGGCAGAATAACAAATCCGATGGAATCAACAGATGCTGATCCGAAAAGGCCAATACCGCCATCTATATGGAAGAGGGGCCGCTCAAAATTGTCGCCGGCCAGACTGCCGAAAGCGATGTTATCATTTTCAGGACTGCTGCGGGCGAAATCAAACCAGTTGTTATCCATAGCGAACACTTTGATTACATAGCGACCTGCATAGGCAATGGCGAACCAGGGCAACCTCAAATTCCCGTCAGTAACTTCCAGAGGCGGCGAGCTACTTTTTCGCTCGAAATTCTCAAAATCTTCGTCCTCCAGAAAATCGCCTTCAATGACAAATTCAGAGTCGGTTTCCAGATTGATGAGGCCCACCTGATAGGCTTTCACATTAATCAGTTGAAAACGGGTTTCGAGCAAATTATCCTGATAGATCACCTGGTTTTGGGGTGCCGTGAAAACCGCCGTAGGATCGTCCCGAAATGTGACAAGATTCCGAATGGGTTCCAGGGTGTCCACATTGATCATCAAGGCTTCGTCGATGGTAAACCGTTTTGGCGTCGTTGTCACCGCCCGGGCTTCTTTCCCGCCGGAGCGCACCAGAATTCTATATTCTGTTTCCGGTAGAATCATCGGCGGGCCGGCCGGCGGAAGATACTGTCCTGGCTGGCCAGTAGGATCAGGCGTGTATGTATATTCGGCGACCCCCTGAGTGATGGTCACTTCCGCATTGTTTACAGCGGCCGCGTCCTGGGTATACACTGCGTTAGGCGCTATAGTCTGCCGAATGAAGATCGGCGGCATAGGCAGATCGACGAGTAAGGTAGCATCTATAACAAGCGTACCCTGTTCCGCCGGGCCGAACAGAGACCCAGGGTCTCGTTCTGCAGCGCAGGATAACAGAAACAAACTGAAGACAGATAAAAAGAGGCGATACATGGGTAGATCCAGTGGTGAGTTGGTGAGTTGGTGGATTCTACAGAATCAATATTCCTGATTTCTTAGAACTTGAAATTTAATCCGATGGTCGGAATGACGGGTAACATTTTAACGACTTCCGGTTCGGTGTTCGGGTTATTCGTATCGTACTGAATAAACCATTCATTCCGGCGACTATACAGATTGAATATCTGGAGATAAAATTGTGACCTAAGTCCGAAAATATTCAGATCCCGTGTGATATTCAGGTCCATGCGATGATAGGCTAGTAGCCGGGCGGTATTGCGTCCTCCCGGCAGTATAAAATCATCCCTTGGCAGGATGCCGGTGGCCGGAGACCGGAGGGCATAACGGGCAGAGGCCGGGGTGAATGCCTGGCCGGTGCCGTAGACGTAATTGGAGCCGAATGTCCAGCGGCCTGTTTTATATTTGGCCACGAAAGAAACATCATGCCTCCGGTCGTACTTAGGATGAAAAGATCGTCCTTGATTCAGTTCCGAAAAACGCCGCCGCGTCCACCCCAGTGTATACCCTATCCAACCGGTAAGGGCACCGGTGCGTCGTTGTAAAAAAAACTCCATCCCTGTAGCATATCCCGAACCCTCTGTAATGAAAAGATCATCTGATTGACTGGCCTCTCCATCTTCGGATTGATTGCCATCAAACACCACCAGGTTATTCAGCCTGGATAAATACGTCTCCACAGATAGTTGATATTGCTCTGTTGGGCTCCATGCTACGCCCAGTACCGATTGCCAGGCCTGACCCGGTGTTACGGTACTGTCGAGAGGGAACCAGAAATCGCCGCCGCTGAAGCCTTCGGTGGTAATCAGTTGAAGATATTGATGATATAATCCGCCGCCGAGTTTCATACGGACGTTTTCACTGAGACTATGGCTGACGGCTATACGCGGCTCCAGATCCAGGCCACCCTGTTCGCTGAAACGATTACCGCGAAGTCCCAGACGGACGGTGGTCGTGGGCAGGGCCTGCCACTGATCCTGACCATAGAACGAGAGCAGATACGGTTTCAACTTCAGGTCGAGTGTTTCCTGTTGATTGAAGTTCTGTTGAAAGGAAAAATCATAGCGGGTGCCGAGAAAACCCATCGTCAGCGCATGGTTGCTGCTGGCAAAATAATCCAGATCGCCTTTGATCGTCAGATCTCGAACACTGTTACGAAACGAAAACGGCGTTTCGAAAAAACTGAGGGACGTTCGGCTCACGTATTCGCTGCCGGCCACCAGAAAGTTACCGAATAGTGTGGGCGAGAATATATGCGTCCATTTGCCGGTGACCGCTGTATTACCCCACCGTATTTTCACAAAACTTCCCGTATCGAGATCGAAATTCAGATCATCCCGTCCGAAATAGCCGCTGACAACCAATTTATCCGATGGCGACAGATCCTGGTTTATTTTCGCGTTTAAGTCATAGAAATAATAGCTGGGGATATTATTAGAATCCGTTCGGATGGCATTAAGGAGAGGCTCCAGATAGGTTCTTCGACCCGATATCATCCAGGACCCATTACGGACCGGTCCCTCGAGGGTGGTCCGTGCGGCGATGACACTGATACCACCGGTCGCCTGTACGTTGTTTCGATTCCCGTCCCGATTGGTCACATCTAGGACAGCACCCAGGTTACCGCCATACTTAGCCGGGTAGGCACTCTTGTAGAGGCTCAGATCTTTGATGGCATCGGGATTAAAAGTCGAGAAAAAACCAAAGGCATGAGAGGGGTTATATAGAGGGATCTGGTCCAACAGAATTTTGGTCTGATCCGGTCCACCCCCGCGCACATACAGGCCGCTGCTGATATCAGAGGCCGCCTGGATACCGGGTAATAGTTGCAGGCTGCGTAACAGATCCGCTTCACCGAGAGCGGGTAGATCCTTGAGCGTAACAGCTTTCAATGAAAGAAAGCTGGGCTGAGCAAGTCGCTCTTCTCTGTAGCGGTCGGCTTCTATAATGGTCACTTCCGCCTGGAGCGTTTTGGGCGCTAAAGAGAAGTCGAACCGCCGATTTTCTGTCGCCTGCAGGGTCAAGGAATCCCGATAGGTCGCATACCCGATATAGGTAACCACCATGGTATAGGTTCCCGCAGGGATGTTGTTAATCGCATAATAGCCATTGTCATTGCTGACAGCGCCCAGCGGCGTGCCTTTAAGTGCAATGTTGGCGAATGGTAAGGATTCTCCATTCGACTGATCAGTCACAAACCCGCTCAACGTGGCTGCCTGTGCCGTTATCGGTATCAGGACCACGCACAACCATGCCCAAATAGACCTCATGACACCTCCTAATCCTCGATCCTAATGTATTATCCGTCGTCCGATCTGTTAGACACCCCGGAGGATAAAAGGTGTCACTCCCCTCGAAAGAAAAATAAAAAAGCCGCATAATTCACGTATTATAGAACTCACCAGGAGATAAATGGTGGCATTTTTTTAAATATGTATCAATCGACTTGTTTTCTACTCTGTCAAAACACGAAGGATCAGGCACAAATAACCTTAAATGGTTACCCTTTTTTCGTAACATCAGTTACCCAAAGACAATCGATTGGAAACTTTCCGGGACGTGGAAGTTGGGATTTTGGGTATCGACCGGCGCCCAGGAGCCCCAATGGGGGTGTGAGGTTCGGTCTCCGCATTTATAGAAGTTGGCGCGCCAGGCGGCACCAGCCCTTCCCGGCATAGGGCCGAGATATTTTTCGAAGAGTGCAAAGGGCACATGATATTCGATGGTCCAGATGGTCGCCTCGCTGATTTCGGGCTCAACGATTTCAGGCATCGTATGGGCCATGGTTATGGTTTTGCCGTCTTCGCCTGATACAGGAACCCAGGACAAACCGGCGGCACGTCCTTTCGGTCCCGGACAATGATGCAACAGCATGGTCCCGCCGCAGTTGACCTCAAAGTTGAAATATTCCAGCGAATCCGGTAGGGGTGACACAAAAAACTCTACACAACTGTCGCCGCACACCCCATCTTGAAACCGTTGCGCGACCGCCCTTACGTACCGGTCTTCGACATGAAACATGATGCCCAATTTATCATCGTCGTACATCAGCCGGGCTTGAGCATTCGGCCTGTGGCCTGAGTCGGGCCAGGGATAATGGTTGACTTGCAGCGTATTCGCCTGTTGCCATTCTGCTACATGCCAGTCGGCTTGAGGTGAGGGCAGTAAATTGGTACGTATGATGGTATATTCCATGGGAACCCCGTGGGAAATGGTGATTTGGTGATTTGGTGATTGAAAAGACGAATTCAATCAGTATCCATTTGGCGATTTGTTGATTGATGCCGCTACGCATCATCGAAAGTAAGGAGCGAGCGCCTCTTCGAGGCATTATTAAAACGCGCTCCGCTTCGCTCGCTGTGCTTTTTGGTGATTGTGGATAACCGTTTTTTCAATCAGACAATCGGACAATCAATAAATCAATAAATC
>CAJXCW010000172.1 GCA_913051705.1 uncultured bacterium | reverse complement strand
TCAATTACCCAATCACCAAAAGGCACGGCGAGCGAATCGGAGCACATTTTAATAATGCCTCGAAGAGGCGCTCCTTACTTTCGATGACGCATAGCGGCATCTATCACCATTTTCATCATGCCCTCGTCAACTGTCGATACTTGATCCGCTTGGGTACATCCGCCGCATCACCAAGACGCTCATGCCGGTTTTCCTCGTAAGCCGCATAATTGCCTTCGAACCAGTAGACCTGACTGTCGCCTTCGAACGCCAGAATATGCGTGGCGATGCGGTCCAGGAACCAGCGATCATGGGTGATGATCAGTGCACAGCCAGCAAAATTTTCGAGAGCTTCCTCAAGGGCTCGCATGGTGTTGACATCCAGATCGTTGGTCGGTTCATCAAGCAGCAGAACATTGGCGCCCGACTTGAGTACCTTGGCCAGATGGACGCGATTGCGCTCACCACCGGATATTTCACCGACTTTTTTCTGCTGGTCCGCTCCAGCGAAATTGAATCGGGAAACGTATGCGCGGGAGTTCATCTCCCGATCACCAAGCAGGATGCTCTCCTGTTCACCTGATATCTCCTCCCAGACGGTATGGTCGGAATTCAACGTCTCCCGGCTCTGGTCCACATAGCCAAACCGGACCGTATCGCCTATTTTCAATGAGCCGCTGTCAGCCTTCTCCTGGTCGGTAATCAGGCGAAAGAGTGTCGTCTTACCCGCGCCGTTAGGGCCGACGATGCCGACCACGCCGCCCGGCGGGATGGCAAATGTCATGTCTTCGAAAATGATCCGTTCATCATATGTTTTGCTGACCTGGTCCGTCTGTATGACGATATTCCCGAGGCGTGGTCCCGGTGGAATATAAATCTGTAGCTCTTTAATCCGTTCATCAGTCTTCTGATGCAGTAGATCCTCATAGGCGTTGATGCGTGATTTACTCTTGGTCTGCCGTGCTCTGGGCGTCATACGGATCCATTCCAGTTCGCGCTCAAGCGTTTTCTGGCGATCCGATGCTTCCTTATCCTCCCGGCCCAACTGCTGCTGTTTCTGCTCCAGCCATGAGGAGTAATTTCCTTCCCAGGGAATACCGTGTCCCCGGTCGAGTTCGAGTATCCATCCAGCTACATTATCGAGGAAATAACGATCGTGAGTCACCGCGATGATGGTGCCGGGGTACTGCTGTAGGTGATGTTCCAGCCATGCAACCGTTTCCGCGTCCAGGTGATTAGTCGGCTCATCTAACAGCAGAATATCCGGCTGTTGTAACAGCAACCGGCACAGAGCAACACGGCGCCGCTCCCCGCCTGAGATCACGCTTACAGACGTGTCGCCCGGCGGGCACCGGAGGGCATCCATGGCCATCTCCAGGCGGCTATCGAGATCCCAGGCATTGAGGTTGTCTAATTTCTCCTGGACGGTCCCCTGGCGTTCTAACAGGTTCGTCATCTCATCATCCGACATGGGCTCAGCGAATTTTTCGTTGATCTCATCGAACTCCTTCAGCACATCGACAATCTCCTGGACCCCCTCTTCCACAATTTCACGAACTGTCTTGCTGTTATCAAGATCAGGCTCCTGCTCCAGAAAGCCCACAGTATGTCCGGGCGTTAGAGACGCCTTGCCTTCAAATTCCGTATCTACACCGGCCAGAATTCTCAACAACGAACTCTTACCGGACCCGTTCAATCCGATCACCCCGATTTTTGCTCCGTAAAAATAGGACAGATAGATATCTTTCAATACGGAGTTTTTGTTATACGACTTACCGACGCCGACCATAGAATAAATAATTTTATTCGGCGGGTTGGACATGTTACCTCCTGATTTGTTAGTACGCTCTATACCGACACCCCACGGGCGTCATTATCTCGGTTCATACGTATCCGAGCCGATTGGAGGCAACTCAATCGCCCAGATATTTCGATAGCTGACCAGATCACCATGGTCCTGCAAAAGTAGTGGCCCCGGATCGTTCAATTTGTAATCCATCGCGCCGCCAGTAGGACCGGTAACCTGGACGTTATTCTGAATCACGATGCCGTTCTGAATCAAGGTGATCCGCGCATGGTCCTGTATTTCGTGGCCGGCCTGGTCGAAACGGGGCGCTCGAAACACGATGTCATACGATTGCCATTCCATCGCCGGCTTACATGCATTAAGTAGAGGCGCGTGCACATCATAGACCCCGCCGCAATCCCCTTTACCCGGAATATTGAAACCATAGGAGTCCAGCACCTGAATCTCGTACCGGCCTTGAATATATACGCCGCTGTTTCCCTTGGCCTGCCCCGTCGCCTCCGGCATGTCCGGCAATCTGAATTCTAAATGAATCTGAACATCACGGAAGGTCTCTTGCGTAACCACATCCCCTGTCCCCTTCTTCACCGTCATAATCCCATCTTCAACCGTCCATCCCGCCGCGCTGCCATCCCGTGTTCGCCAATTATCAAGATCCGTCCCATTAAATAATTCCTTCGCCTGCACAGGTCGTATCGCACTCATAACACACTCCTTAATTCACTCGTACGCGCACGGCGCGCCGTGCGCCTTCTATTTTCATCACGTCACCATCTTCCTCGCTATCATCCGCCTAATAGCCCGATGACCATCATCGATATCCTCTTCATACAGCACAGAAAAGGTCTCCGGCATCCGCGCTGCCGGTTCGCCCGCTTTGAAACACCAGGCCGCTTTCTGGGATGGTCGATATCGTAACTGATTCAACGAGAAGCCTTGCCAGGCAATCAACCCATCATCCGCCACGGCTTTAAGGGCATAATCGAATACCACTTCTTCCCAATACATCACGCAGATAACGAGCGCATAGGTTTGTGACACAGGCGGTCTCCAGGTATTCAGATCCGCCTGTATACAGGTCAGGTGTGAAGCCGTCTCTTGTTTCTCCGCCTCCATATACACTTGCTCTAAGGCCACATCCGATACATCCACGGCCAGCACATCCCTGTCTGCCCGCGCCAGCGCCAGGGCATTGCCCGAGATGCCGCAGGCCAGTTCCAGTACCGGGCCTTCCGATATCCCCTCTGCGAGCACCCGCGTTAAAAGTTCCGATGGTCCCAGCGTCCAGAACCCCTTCGGATTGGAAAATCGGTCATTCCATTTCACCCGATCAGGATGGGTATCAAATGGTGATCGGGTGATTAGGTGATTGGGTGATTTTCCTGTTTTCATAGGTCTACTTTCACCATAGTTCGCCGTTCCTAAATCATCCCTTCTCTTCAATCAACAAATCAACAAATCAACACTTACGTCCCAATCGCTACCACCAGAATATGCGCCCCCTGTACCACCGGCGCACGAAGAGCCTGCGCCAATAGATATCCATCCACACCGGCCTGAACAGGCCAGGGCGCCTCATCAATACGATAGAAGTCGTGCAGATAGCCTACCGTTTGTCCTTGCGTAACATACTTCCCGCAGGTCATGAGTGGTTCATAATGACCCGGGAACGGGGCCGGGGTATAACAGGCGCGATCTACAATAGCGACCAGCTTCTGCGTGCCGTCCGCATGATGGCCCATCGGTTGGATATCCCCTTTGAGTTGACCGTGATGGATCGCCGCCGCGCGAATACCCTGTCGGGCATATTGGACGCCGGCCGGGCTGACGGACTCACCATAACCGAGCTCCGTACCAATGGTGATTTTGCCCAATCGTTCCGATTCGCTGACCAGAAGCCCCGGCGTGTCATTCTGATACTTCATCACAAACGGTGTTCCGAACCAGCGGGCGGTATCCTCGATGATGCGGGTCTGCTCCGGATCATCTACTTCATGAAAGCTTGAGCAAGCTGAGAATTCAAGCGATGTACCACCGGAATGAATATCCGTTACCACATGCACCCGGGGCCAGAGATACGCCCGCACGAACGCCGCGATGCGGTGCGTGATACCGCCCAGAGCAGGCGTAACCCCCGCTCCGTCTACAAAGGCCCGGTTCAGGTTAACCCCGTCATCCGCCACACTTGATCGGTGCCCGGCCTGGAAAGCCGCCGGATTTAATACGGGTATAAAAATGATTCGCCCCATCACATCACGAAGGTTGGTCTCTCGCATCAGATGCTTGATGGCGACCGGACCTTCGTACTCGTTACCGTGGTTCGAACCGCTGGCCATAAGGCCCTTGCCTTCCTGCACCTCCGGGCCGACCATAACGGTCAGCGGCATGAGATGGTCCCCCCAGAGCGAGTCGTGCTCAAGCGCGACCCAGTAGTCCCGGCGACCCGGTGAGTCCAGGTCGAGCTTTTCCGGACGAACCATAATCCGTGACATATTTTTCTCCAGATGATAAGGCGGGTGGCTCGTAGCAAATGGCTTTAGACCAACCACCCCTTGCTTTATCCACCTGCTACCCGCCACAAGCTACAAGCCTCTTACATCGACACGCCCAGCAATCCGCGTGTGATTTGAAAATCCAGATTCCCCTGGTCAATCGTCTTTGGTGTATAGGTTTGGGATGCGGTCTGACAGATCAGCTTCAGCAGTTGGTCGGTCCATCCGACCGAATCATGGGGTAGAATCAGATCCACATCGTTATGATACGGCAAAGGCAGGTCATTGGTGCTGATCTGTAACACAGGTATCATCGGGTGCCCCGCAACAGGATGGCCGGTTACGGAAGCCAGTATCACTTCAACCCCTGTGGCGCCCAAACCAACCAGCGTTTCGACCCAGTGCGTCGTCTGCGTCTCCATAATATGAAATCCGGGAACTGCGGACTGACCATACTCCAGAGTCGGTTCGATCGGTTTTTTATCCACCAGTTGATGTTGAAATACCGAATGAGAAAGCAGTGCGGCCTGATCGGGAATCACAATCGTCCCACCACGTTCTACCACCATCCGGATCAACCGGACTAAAGAGGCTGCCAGGTCGTCCGATACAGGGCCGACCATGGGGAGGGCCAGGCGTAGTCTCTCCAACCCGCGATGATACATAGTCGGCGGATCGAGGACGGCCAGCGTATCGACGAAAAAGGATTCAATCCGATCCAGGACCTTATCGATACCACCATCCAACTGGACGCTGGCCCAACCGAACCGGTCCATATCCACGCCGCGCTGCTTCAATTGTTGTCTGTAGAAATCGTTATGGGTACGTTCGCAGCCGTGTTCGAGAAGCAACGCCGTAGTGGTCATCGGATGGGTCAGATAACCGGTCATCGTACGGGCATACAGATCTTCCGATGGTCCGCCGGAGACGCCACAGCCTTCGGTATGGGTCAGCGAAACAAATCGGGAAAGACCGCAGGCCTGGCCGATCCCCTTTTCATTCAACCGCCGTGCCGCCATACGGGCAATTTGCCCTGAGCAAAGACTGGTGGGCAGAATCAATCCCACCCGGTCGATCGTATCCTGAGCGCCGGATTCGTATACGCGCAAGGTGAAATCAGCAGATGGATGGGGCCTCCCATCCGCTATCAAGGGTATCGGTAGGCCCTCCAATGGCGTTTTCTTCAACAACGATTGCAATTGGCCGGCGTCTGTCTGTTGCCAGTTGCGCCATATAGATACCTGGGTATGTCCGGCGCGCTCACCACACGTCCGCTCTCCCGACGCAACACGGAGCGTCAGATCCAGCGTATGCTGACCGAGATTATCCATGGACATACCATCCAGATAGGCGCCGGCATTGACATCCATATCCGACGACAGCAATTCATACCGTGCGGAGGTCGTTACCAGTTTAATGGTCGGTACGAAGGGAAAATTGGTAATAGAACCATTGCCGGTAATAAAAAATATCAGATTGCTTCCGGCAGCCACCTGGCCGGCAATACTCTCCAGATCATTGCCCGGGCTGTCCATGAAATAGTATCCCGGTTTCTGCATCCGTTCCCCATATTCAATCGCATAGTCGAGTCGTACATCCGGATGGCGTTTGCGGGCGGCGCCGATCGATTTGAGCACAATATTATAGATGCCTCGAAATTTGTTGCCGCCGGAGGGATTGGCATCAACGGTCTGGCCGTGCCAGGCGGTCCGTTCTTTGAAGCGTTCGATCATTTGAAGAAAAGTCCGGGCGGTATCGATATCTCGAACATTCTTCAACACGTAGGATTCCGCGCCGATGAGCTCGTCGGTCTCCGCCAGATTAGCCGAACCGCCCGAACGAATGATCTCACGCACCACCCAGGCCGCGAGCGGATTACCTGAGATCCCGGAAAAAGCATCCGAGCCGCCGCATTGCAGGACAATATTCAGATGTTCTGCAGAGGTCACCTCGTGCAGTGACCCATTTACCGTATCCAGCCAGCTTTCTATGAGTTGGGCAGCTCGATTCAACGCTTTGTCGAAAGCGTCTTCGAGCGTCATGAAATGATGCATAACATCGCTGAGAGGATAGCCATGCTCCATCATATACGCACGCAATATCTCATTGGTTATCGTTTCCGTCCCGTAGTCTACAGCGAGGACAGCACCCGCATTGGAATGGACCATGAACCCGGCCAGCGTGCGCAGGAGCAGCTCGCGATTGTTGGGTTCATCCAGACCGCCACCTTCCGTGTGGGCCACCGCCACGATGCCGTCAATGTGTTTATACTGATCAGCTCGACCCATCAGATGCGTTTCCAGACGCTTGACAAACCCGGCGGTCTGCGACGTAGTACTGAGCAGAATAATATAATTGCGTGTCCCGACCCCGCGGGATGATCCCCGAGGATAACCCATGAACGTCAAAGGGGTATCTGTTATAGTGATTTGTTCGCCTGGTGTGAATGCGGTCTCATCCAGATGGTATGGCATCATCCGGTCTTCAAAATTCGGCGTTTCGGGAAGGGCGAAATCAAGATTCCGGAGGCGCAACGCCTCGAGGATCTCCACATTGCAGATATAATCGCCCGGTGAAATATCTTCAATCGCCACCCCAAAGGGTAATCCCCAGGACTGCACGGCGTCCCCCTTATGAATGGTCCGTACAGCAAACCGATGCCCTTCGAGCAGGGTATGGCTCAATACAAAAGAATGCCCAGCTGTATCAATGACTTCAGTACCAGCCTCGACGCGTTGCGTCACAATAGCCACATGATCCCCTGATTCAGGAAAACGGGCGATATCGTGAAAGTGATAAGTAGACAAGGTAAAACCTCTGACGATTTCGAATTGCGGATTGAAACGATAAATTTAACCCTGTGAAAAATATGTTGAATTTGTCTGAGGAGCAAGGAGTGTTTGTCATTGACTGACGTCATACAGCCTATACATTACCCTGCAATCACCAAATCACCAAATCACCAAATCACCAAATCACCAAACCACGAAGTGCGCGCAATGTGTTCGCAGGACACTTGCCATCACCAATCAGTCAATCAGTCAATCCCGGAGGTGCCATGCTCGTCGGTTATGTCAGTGATGAACGATACGTATCTATTCCGGATGTTTTGCTGGAGTTTGAATATGACGGCAGTTCAATCGAGGCGCGTTCCCGGGCGACCGGCGCGGTGCATGCGGAGGTGGAAGCAGGCAGGGAATACAAGGTCACGCTGGCCTGCCGGGGGTATGGTTTCAAGAGTATCTTTATGACGCCAAAGGAAGATGAACTCTATCATTTCCGATTATTGACGGACAGTCTGCTGGGTTATATGTGGCCCAAGTGGGTGAAGGCGGGTGAGAAATCGGAATTCCGGGTCCATGCGGTGGAAGCGTACAAACTGGACCTGTACCGATACGGCTGGAAGAAGGAATTTATCAAGACCATCGGCTGGTACGATGAACACGGACCACGGGCGACCATGCAGATCACGCCGGACGGCGACTACACGCAGGTCGGCGTCCAATGGAACAAGCAGGGCTATTCCAATCCCCATCACAAACAATTTCTCGAAGCGCCTGAACAGTCGGGGCTGTATTATCTGCACGCCTCTACGGAAACCGGGGGGTTTTTCTCCTTTCCATGGATCGTCGCCCCGGCAGAGCCGGAATCGAAAACAGCGGTACTGGCCGCCAATATCAACTGGAATGCGTACAACAATTTCGGCGGTCGTAGTAACTATATTCATCCGGATGCCTTTCCTCCAACACCCACGGTAAATGCCCGATATGATCTGAAACGGTATACCGACCCCGAACATCGCAACTACAATACCGATACGTATGCCCCGCTGTCGTTCGACCGGCCGGAACCAATCAACCATATCCCCGCCGGCACAGAAGCCGGCGATCCCATCACCGGCCGACCTGGCTGCCACATCGCGCCCGCAGAATGGCGTTTTCTGGCCTGGTTGGAAAGGGAAGGGTTCGAATACGATCTGTACGCCGAGACCCAGTTTCATGAGGGGACATTAAACCTGGATGAGTACAAGGTCCTGATCACAACGACCCATCCGGAATATTGGTCACGACATATGTACTATACCCTCAAATCCTGGGTATTTGAACGGGGTGGTCGTTTGATGTATCTGGGAGGAAACGGGTTGAACTGCGAAGTTGAATTTCCCGATGAGTATACGATGAAAGTCAATAATGGCAATGTGCTGGCTCTGGATCGGCCTGGAGAAGGGATTGAAAGCCGGTTTCATATATATAACGAATCGGAAGCCAATTTACTCGGTGTCGCCTTTACCGGGACCGGTATTATGACGAGTGCGCCGTACCGCGTGGTGGACGAGGATCACTGGGTTTTTGAGGGTACAGGGGTTCGGAATGGGGATGTTTTCGGCGAAGCCAGTCTCCACGAACGCGTCCCGGGCGGCGCCTCAGGTCATGAAACGGATAAGATCACACCCAGTTCACCTAAGAATGTAGAATTGATTGCCAAAGGGACCAACATCGACGATGGTGGCGCCGAAATTGTTGTCCACGAACCCGGCCATGGTGGGATGGTGTTCTCAGTAGGGTCCATCACTTATCCGGCATCCATCCTGGTTGATGACGTGATATCACGTGTAACGGCCAATGTCCTGACACGTTTTTTAACGGATTGATCGAGTTGGCCGTCACGCTATAATTTTCGTATCCGAACGCCGGTTACCGCATGTTTTTCCCCTTTTTCCAGGATCAGGTCCGCCCGTTCGCGGGTGGGGATGATATTCTCGCGGAGGTTGACCTGGTTGATATCACGCCAGAGGGTCCTGGCCGTTTCCATGGCTTCTTCGGGTGAGAGCGATGCATAATGGTGGAAGTAAGATCGGGGATCTCGAAAGGCGGTCTCCCGGAGCCGTAGAAATCGTTTGACATACCACTGTTCCAGGTCGGGTTCGTTCGCCTCTACAAAGATCGAGAAATCGATAAAATCGGATACAAACACCCGTGGAGAACGGTCTTCGGGCGCACGGTACCCTGTTTGCAAAATGTTTAACCCCTCCAGAATCATGATGTCCGGTTGCTCGATCGTTACCGTTTCGTCCGGCACAATGTCGTAAATCAAATGCCGGTACACCGGTGCGGTGACGGAGGCGCTGCCTGACTTTACATCGGCCACAAACTTTACCAACCGTTTCAGGCCGTAGCTTTCCGGAAACCCCTTACGATGCATGATTCCGCGTTCTTCAAGAATTTTATTCGGATACAGAAACCCGTCCGTCGTGATCAGATCAACACGCGGATGATCCGGCCAGCGGCTGAGCAGCGCCTGAAGGATACGGGCAGTCGTACTCTTTCCTACAGCTACACTGCCTCCGATACCGATGACATACGGGACCTTGGCCACCGGTTTACCCAGAAACGTATCCATCACCTGATACAGATGTTGAGCGGCGGCCACATGCAGATTAAGCAACCTTGACATCGGCAGATAGACCTCGGCGACCTCATCCAGCGACACCATCTCATTGATCCCGCGAAGTTCGATCAGCTCATTTTCTGATAGCGTCAACGGCGTTGCCGCCCGCAACTGCGACCATTCTTCACGGGACAAGTAGAAATAGGGGGAGATGTGGGAATTAGTCATGGTTATCGTATCACCGCACGATCTATGGTCTGGCGCTCCAAACGTTCCGGAATCGGCTCAGCGCCTGCACCTGGCGTGTCCGACAACGTCATCTGCGAGGGACCGGACAACTCGATAGGTGGGGTGGATAGATCTTCTGTATAGAAACGAGTGCTTGGAAATACATCCGACGGATACTTCATGTTAGGCAGGGTCGCCAGTGCTTTGCAGACCGATGCGCCTAAGGCGGATTCCAGCATGCCACCGGTCCAGCAGGGAATGCCCGCGGCCTCGCAGATGCGATTTATTTCCAGCGCCTGCGTGACGCCGCCAACACGCGCAGGTTTGATATTCATCCACCGGCCGGCCTTGATTTTGATCGCCCTCCACGCTTTTTCGGGTGAGGTGATGCTTTCATCCAGGCAGATCGGCGTTTCGATCTGCTGCTGCAATTCGGCATGATCAACCAGATCATCCCGCATCAGTGGTTGCTCGATCATCGCCAGGTTATATTGGTCCAGTTTTTTAAACATGGGCAGGTCGTCGAGGGTATAACCGCTATTACAATCGATATGAAACACCGGATCGGGAAACGTAGACCGTACGGCGGCAATCATGTCAACGTCCCATCCAGGGCAGTACTTCAGCTTGATCCTTTTGAAACCGGCATCCAAGGCGCCAGTGATATTGCCGAGCAGCATGTCGATGCTGTCCTGCACCCCGAAATCCGCCCCTACATCGATGACCTGATTTGTCCCTCCGATCAGCTTCCAGAGCGGTTGATTCTGCCGCCGGGCCTGCAAATCCCACCAGGCCGCATCCAAGCCGCCCTTGGCAAAGAAGTTGCCGGCGACCCAGGAGAATTGCTGCTGTAGCGTCTCACCCGAATCGATTTCCTTACCGATCAATGCCGGGGCCAGAATCTCACGGCATACATGATAGACGCCGCCCGTATACTCCGGACTATAGGTCGGTTTGGCGAGCGGTGTAGTCTCCCCCCAGCCGTACGCGTCACCGGCCCACATCTTAATGAGCACACTTTCAATTACATCGTCACTCCCATAGGCCGTCCGCCAGGGATAGATCAACGGCATGGCGACATGATAGAGTTCAATGGTATCGATAGCTGGCATAGAATGTCTTTTAATTCACTTCCCCAGATAGGCCAGCAACTGCCCCGTTACCGCCTCGGCGAATTCCGGGTCATTGATGTTGCAGTCCATTTCTATAACCGGGATGTCTGATCGTATATTGGATTTGATGGCATCGAACAGCGCCTGATCCGCTTCGGGCCACCAGTATTCGTTTCCGGGGCTGTCGAGAATGGATACGCCTTTGAGTGGGAGGAATATAGCGACCGGGCCTGTGGCCGCATTGGCCTTTTCTGCGATGATTTTGCCGAGATGGATATTTTCTTCCACATCGGTGCGCATCAGTGTGATGCCGGGGTTCCATTTGTGGAGCTGACGCGCCTGGTATTTTTCAGGCACGGTATCCGGCGCCCAGAAATTAACCATATCCAGACAACCCGGGACGATCACCTGGGGGATACCGGCTTTCCCTGCTGCATCGAGCCGAGTCGGCCCTGCTGATAGAACGCCACCGGCGAGTTCGTCCGCCCATTCCGTCGTCGTTATGTCGAGTACGCCTTCGATCAAGCCTTCAGAAATCAGCCCCTCCATCGTCCGTCCGCCAGCACCGGTACAATGGAAGACAAGCACTTCATAGCCATGCCGTTCCATGATCGCTCGAGCCTGATCCACAGCTTCTGTGGTATTACCGAACATAGACGCCGTAATAAGCG
Organism: uncultured bacterium; assembly: GCA_913051705.1. Taxonomy (GTDB): domain Bacteria; phylum JAAXHH01; class JAAXHH01; order JAAXHH01; family JAAXHH01; genus CAJXCW01. The sequence continues at coordinate 516 of CAJXCW010000172.1, read as the reverse complement.
GCTTGTCCTCAGCTTCCAATGTCCCGGTTTCTACCATACCCACGATGGCGCCGGCTGCATTCGCAAAGATCTGCCGGCTGATTCGGTTGATCCCGGCGACATCCACCACAGATGGTATCATGACCACATCTTTTATGCCGACATAGTGGGCCGTATCCCCTGCTGCTACGGTGGATACCATCACTTTGGGAAAACCAACGGGCAAGGCCCGCATGGCACTCGTACCTACCGCAGTGCCGGCTGAGCCGCCCATGCTGATGATGCCGTCAATCGTACCATTAGCATGGATAATTTGAATAATTTCAGCAATCCCCCTGGCCATGGCATCTATGGCTTCGCCGCGGTCATCACGTGCTTTTAAGGTTTCAATTGATGTCCCGCCCGCCTTGGCGATCTCCTCATTCGAGATATCCGCCTTAAACGCCGATTCGCCGACTACACCGGTGTCAATCACAAACGTCCGATGGCCGCGTCGCTCGATTTCATCCTTGAGAAATTTGAATTCTTCCCCTTTGG
>CAJXCW010000171.1 GCA_913051705.1 uncultured bacterium | reverse complement strand
ACTTATGGAGGGACTATATTATGATCCCGGCCCGCTTGATTTGCAGGCGGAAATATTGGACCGGGAGGAGACTGGATGGGGCTTGATTATTGGGATGACAGCAGATCTATTGATTATCTGCTATCACGCTCCGAAGTAGATGCGGATCGGATTGAATGTACCGGTTTATCCGGAGGCGGTTGGCGAACCAACATCCTCGCTGCGCTGGATAAACGTATAAAAGCCTCGGTCAGTGTAGGCTGGATGACTACTGGAGATTATCAGCAAATATACAATCTGGATAGTGCGATCGGTCCATACTGTCTGTTGCCCGGTGTATGGAACCGCATGGATGTACCGGACCTGACGATTTTGTCCGTTCCGCATGCCAGTATGGTGATCGTCGGCTCAGAAGATCATCTGTTTCCGCCGGAAGCGCAGGTTGAAGCGGTTCGCCAGATTCAAAAAGGTTTTGAATGGGCTGGCTGTCCTGATCATTTCCGTTTTTACCATCCCCTGAAACCGCATTGTTATGACATTGATATTCAGGAAAAAGCATTCGATTGGTTCAGGCAACATCTATAATTAGGCGCACGGCGCGACGTACGCGGACAGGTGTGTAGGTGAATGGAGGACAGGTGGAAATGGCCGCCGAGGGGTATGATCCTACGGTTGAAGTGGAAGAGGTGATTACCAGGGTGTTGCCTGGTGATAACGGTGCGGGACCATTGTGGTGCTATGGATCGCCGTGCATTGTTCGGGATGGGCGGCATGTTTATGTCAGTATTTCCGAAACAGATCCGGCACTGGACCGGTTATGCAATACAAGGTGGACGGTTTGGAAGCGCGATGAAAACGCCTGGTCGATGATCTGTTACGGTGATCATTATGATGAGCGTGAACCCTGTCCATTGGCTCATTTGCCTGGAAATCGACTATTGATTTCTGTAAACCCTCTGGCAGACAGGACATCCATGACGCGAGGAGGTGCCTGTATTCCCCACATTATGGCCATTTCCCCGACTGGCGACAGGATTTCGCCCCTTCCTATGCCTGACTGGGATCAGGTCTCCGAGGCATTTACCGAACATTCATATCGCGGGCTCGGGGTTGATTATGATAATAAGGCCTTGTTGCTTTTTAACATTGATGCGCATCGGGGCTATGCATGGAGCCTGTTGGAAGAAGAAGACCTATGGGCCCATGAGGGATTTTTCAGTTTTCCTATACGCGCCTGTTATCCACAGATAGGCTTGAAAAACGGGGCCGCACATGTCATGGCTATCGGAGATATCATCGAGACCAACCCGGCATGGCGAAGATTCAAAAAAGAAAAAACGGGACATGATTGGGATTATGATTTTCGCCGTCTGTTTTACACCTGGACCCCGGATATCCGAAAGGTGCCTTTTCTCCCCAGTATAGAAATCGCCTCCTTTGAGGAAACAGCCGGATATATTAAAAATGGGGATCTGCTGATTGATGATGAAGACAATGTACACCTGTTGTTTACCACAAAAAACATCTGGCACGATTTCATGCGCGATGCTTTTTTTTCCGATAGACCCATTATAAGCACAGTCGAATACCGGGTATTAAAAGACGGCAAACAGATACGCTCGCACACCTTAACGTCCCACGTAAAAGATGAAAATAATACCGATGAAAGCAGCCCTTTCTATACGGCAGTCGGCTTTCATGCCGACACCACAAACAGGGTATATGTCGTTTTTACCGGCGGCGGAGATGTGTATGTCATGCAGGTTTCTCCGTGGATAGGTGACACACCTTCGAAAATCCCTCTGAAAAACCCTATAAGTAACTTCATGATGCCTACCCCACGTAACGGTTCTACAATGATCGACACCATAGATATGTATGGTATAGGACCGAAGTCGGAAGATATGCATTATGTCAGGGTACGATTGGGCTCGTGAGGCGAAATATATAAGAGGTCAGAGGTAAATGATCCATTAATTCATCTCTCAAATTTCCATCGATGACCCCGGTAAGGATATTGGACTGATGGACAGGGAATGGACTAAAAACACCTTTGAACAAGATGGATATGTTCTCCTTCGTGGGTTCTTTGATGAGGATCAAACGCAGGAGGTTCGGGACAATATTATTCGATATGTACAGGATGTTGTGCCGCTTATGCCCAGGGAACAGGTGTATTATGAAGTGGCAGGAGATCGTTCGACCCTCAAACAACTTCAGATGATGCATACTTATGATCCCTTTTTTGAAACCCTTTTTCTAAGAAGTCCGCTGCGGGATCTGGCTGAATTGCTGCTCAATGGAGAAGTGACGCCGAAAAATATGCAGTATTTCAACAAACCTCCGGGCGTCGGTAAGCCTACTCCTGTTCACCAGGATGGGTACTACTTCAAAATTGAGCCGAAAGAGGCCATAACCATGTGGCTGGCTTTAGATGAGGTCAATGAAGAAAATGGTTGTCTGAGATACGTGCGCGGTGCCCATAAATACGGTGTCAGACCACACAGACGAACAGACACCCTTGGGTTTTCACAGGGTTTGATAGAGTATTGTGATGAAGATCATCAGAATGAAGTCACCATTCTCGCCTCCCCCGGCGACCTTATCGCCCATCATTGTCTCATGATCCATCGGGCTGACGGCAATGCAAGTGATCGGCATCGGCGGGCACTCGGCTTTATCTACTATTCTGCACGTGTACAGGAAAATGCAGAGGAAGTGCAAGCGTATCAGAAAAACCTGATTATTGATTTGAAAGAAAAAGGTGAGATTTAACCTTATTATGAGGCGGTTGAAATCATGGTTATCACAGACGAGCAGGTGCAGGCATATCAACGGGACGGATATACCGTGGTTCGTAGTTTGATTACAACAGGCGAAGCCGTTGCAATTCGTGCACGTCTGATGGAAGTATTTGAGGGCAAACACGATTGGCCGTTGATGCATTTCCAGGTGTTGAATCCAGAACAATTCAGGAATCAGGATGACAGTTTGATCCCCGTAGGCGTTCAGCAGCCAGCGCAATGTGAGGAAACATTTCGTACTATAGCTGATCATCCGCATTTACAATCAGCCATGGGACAGTTACTTGGCGGTAATGTAACCCGGTATACGGATCAGGCCCTGATCAAACATCACGACATCAGCGGACAATCTTTTTATCATCAGGACTCCTACTACTGGCGGTTGGATCCGCAACGAGGCTGTAATGCCTGGATTGCACTGGATGAGGTTGGAGCGAACGCCAGCGCCCTGGCGATTCGGCCGGGTACCCATGCATCCTGGCAACTGGCAGAGCATGAACAGTACTATGACGAACCGACTTTCCACACCGCCCGTAACGGCGATGCGTTTATGCGCTGGCGTATTCCGACGAATACCTATGACGCAAGCGATGAAACCCTGCTGCCCATGCGACCGGGGGATGCTGCGTTTTTCACCAACTACACATGGCACCGATCCGAGCCGAATCGCTCCGGTCGTGATCTTTGCGCCTATGCCATTGCATACCAACTGGCGGATTAAAATAAGATGATGATGCGGATAACATGCTGACCTGCTTTATCAGGGATACCACCCCTCACCACCTGATTTGACTCTGGACCGGATTTGTGTGTTGATCAACGCGTTTTTCTACCGGCCATGCTTTAATGTCATCCACCAGTTCCAACAAGCCCTCTACTGCCGCATTAAAAATGATCTCACCCTTCTCAGCCGTTGCGCTTGTCGGGTCTCCATGTACGCCTAATTGAGTCCATCGTCCCCAATAATCATTGAATCGTACACTGGTCGTACTATCAGATGTGACATGCCTACTGATCCGGTCATTATCCGGCGCGGCTTCTTCCATTTTTACCCGGTCTGCGGCCAGATGTAAATACAGTGAGGTCTCAAATTCATCCGCATGGGCGATTACCTCCGATTCTTTGATCTCATTAAAAGCATCCATAAGAAAGGTGAAATAATTGGAAGCAAAGCAGAGGGATTCTGTGGCGAGGACCGTTTTTCGGGCGATAAGGTCTACCAGGGGATAATTTGATCCATGGCCGTTGACCAATAATATTTTCTTGAACCCGTGATACGCTACGCTCTTAGTGATATTCAGACAGAAAGCGATGAACACTTCCGGCTCGATATGGATGGTCCCCGGAAAATCAATATGGTGCATATTCAGACCATAGGCAATCGGCGGCAACACCAGCACCCGGTCGGCAGCACGACGCCCGACTTCAAGACATACGGATTCAGCCAGAAACACATCGGTGTCGAGAGGCAAATGCTTACCGTGTTGCTCAGTGGACCCTGTAGGCAGAATGACCACCTTCTGCATGGAAATCGCCTCATTCATTTCTGCCCAGGTTAAACGGTTATATCGGTATTCTTCACGTACACCCATAATGGCTCCTTTCTCTCTTCTGCTATATTTTAGGAAAATCAAGCGCTGATCTGCTCCCCACACTTGGCGGTCGTAGCAGATCGCGTTGCAGATCATTTTGCGCCAACGCTCTGATGGGTTCCAGGTTGTCTGCTGCAGACCAGGTGGAATGGCCTGGCGAATATTTATATAAGAGGGATCGACGTTGCTTGGACGAAGTCCACGTGGTGGTGCCGTGGACGAGGGCCTCTGTAAAAATGAGCATGTCCCCTGCACGCAGAGACGGATTTACGACGAGAGGTGAATCGACCGGCGGCTTATAGTGCATATTGGCTTTGTGGCTGCCCGGAACGCAAATAAACCCACCATCACCGGGATTGACATCTTTGAGCGCATATATGGCTACGATCAGGCCGTTATACATGTTTCCATCGAACCATTGATACAGATGCTCTCCGTTGTCCGTCCTTGGACCACCGTGCAGATTAGGCCTGGTCTGTCCACGGTCTACCGTTCCTGTATCCATCTGTAGGCCATACGCATGATCAAGCCGCAGCCAGTCACCTATCATAGTACGGATGATTCGCAACATCCGTGGATGGGCCATCAGGTCTAAAAAGCAATGATCAAGACTAAGAAAAGAGAAGGAGTGGACATCCTGAACATCCTGTTTCTTAAATTCAGTATCAAGCAGATCGTTCATTTTTTTGACTTCACCTGCTGACAGCAAATCGCGATAGACGATATAGCCGTTCAGATCGAATTCATAGATTTCCGCTTCAGTCATGGGAACTCCAGAAAGGGACAAATGGTGATTAGGTGAATGGGTGATTTAGTGATTAAAGGCAGACATAGTCTGCGTTGTAAATGAATATTAATTTCATAGTCGACCCGAACAGACTGGCTTCGATTAGCTTGCGGCCTCACCGCTTTCTTCTTTCACGTGTAACTGCTCATCCGCCCAATCCCTTAGAGGAATATCCTCCGGCGCGGGACGCCAGTACCGTGACGCGGGATGAGCAGGATCATCATCCATATATCGAACCCCGTCTTCTGCCGAATTGGCGGCCAGCAATTGTCGCTGTATCGGGGTGCATCGGGCGAGAAGCGCCGGGTTCTGCCGATCATAGTCGCCGGGACGCATCCAACGGTAATTGTATCCGTAATAGAGACATTTTCGTGACTGATCAGATAAATTCGGTGTAAGGCAATGCCAGAGGGCGGTACGCCATAGCATGGCGGTGCCGGGCTTGACGTTGACCTCTACAATATCATTCGGATTGATCTGATAGGCCGGGTCATGAATCCGCTTAGGCGAAACTTTATGACTCCCCCGGACGACACAAATAGCCCCACTGTTGTGCCTGGTCAAATCTGTCAGGTAATAACCGATTTTTACCTCAAAGAACGGTACGGCGCCATTGGTGATCGGATAACCGAAGTCCGGCCCATCCGAATGCCAGGGGAAGAAACTGCCAGAGGCGCCCAATTCCTGTTCGACATAATCATTCATCGGCGGTCGTACGTCCACATGAGACGTACGGAGTTGAATATTCACGCCCATCACATCCACCACGAGCGGCAGCATCTTCGAATAATCAATCAGCCTGAACAGTTCATCATGATAGGTCAGCGCATTACGGATCTGATAAGCCGTCTCCGGGGTGATCTCTTGTGCTTTCCGGCAGGATACATCCAGTTTATCGACGACCTCAATGAGACGGGATACGTGATCAGAAGACAGGGCATCTTCGATAATAATAAACCCATCCTCATCGAATTGTTGTTGTTGTCTCTCGGTAATAGCGATAGGCATGGTACCTCCGTTGAAAGGCGGGATGGAAGGGTGGGAGGATGGGAGGGTGGAGCGTGAATAGGATTTGGGGTTCCCCCCATCCCCCCTCCACCCTTCCATTCCGCCCTACCCTAGCTCCAAAGCCGGTCGTGGGATCGCATGTCGTCCCACTCATTTGTGGGTTCGAAATAGCCGGGATCTTTTCCGCTGAGGTGTTCTGTAACGACCTCTTCGTTGAGTTCGATCCCGAGTCCCGGCGTATCCGGCACCATCATGAACCCATCCTGGATGATGGGATCAGGCAGACCGGTGACGATATCATTCCACCAGGGGACGTCCACATAATGGTTTTCGAGGACCACAAAATTTTCAGTGGCGGCAGCACAGTGGACGCTGGCCATCTGTGCGACCGGCATAGCGGCCATGTGCATGGCCATAGCGATGCCGTGTTCCTGGGCGAGGTCACCGATCTTTTTGGTTTCGAGTATTCCACCGGATGTGGCCAGATCGGGGTGACATACCGAAATAGCCTGTTGCTCGAATAGATCCATAAACCCCTCTTTGAGATAGGTATCTTCACCAGTGCAAATGGGCGTATCACAGGCGTTCTTCAAACGGAGGTATTGGTCGGTAAACTGCCAGGGGATCATATCTTCATACCAGGCCAGATTATACTTATCGAGGGCTTTTCCCAACCGGATACAATCTTCCACACCGATATGCCCGAAATGGTCAGCGGCCAGGGGGATTTCATAGCCGACAATCTCTCTCACCTTACCTACATAATCAGAAAGGACACTGATGCCTTTGTCCGTTAACCGGATGCCGGTAAACGGGTGCATCACCGTGCTGGTTTCAAGCATGCCCGATGGCGCCGCCAGCGTCCCTGGAATACCTTTCAGCAGGCCGATCCCCACGTCCATTTTCAAGAAGGTGAAACCCATCTCCATGCGTTCTTTGAGACGATGCCCCATTTCTTCCGCATCGTGGGAGGTGGTGGTGTCGCAGTAAATCCGAACCCTGTCGCGAAATTTACCACCGGCCAGTTGATACGCCGGTACGCCATACGCTTTTCCGGATAGATCCATGAGCGCCATCTCGATCGCACACACGCCCCCCGCCTGTCGAGCATGATGGCCAAACTGTTTGATTCTGCGAAACACCTTGTCGATGTTGCACGGGTTCTCACCGAGGATGCGCGATTTCAGGGTCAACGCATATTCCTTGCCGGCGCCGTCTCTAACCTCGCCCAGGCCATAGATATCCTGATTGGTATATATCTTGATAATCGTACAATTGCCGATGGTTACCGTCCTCATGTCTGTGATTTTGAGTTCGCTTGGACGTGAGGCTGTATTGACGTGGGATTCCGGCGAAGAGGTCATGTAGGGCCTTTCCTATCGAAATAAAAAAATGGTTCAATAAAAACGGTTTATAAGGATGGCGATTTTCCGGACGTCCGCAAAAATCGTCACGGAGTTCCGACACTTCCTATTCACTCACGGCACTTCAATGGTTATTGTCCCTTCGTTTAGCATACCATCGCTTTCCTCGATGTATCGTGAAGATAAATACAGAAATCGTTACAAAACCGATAATCAGTCCCGCCTGCTGTCTCTGACGAATACTGGATATTTGAAGTAGAATTCTGAGGTCTGAATGGAACTGAGATTATTGGGCATAATGCCGAAATCGGTTCAAACTTTCTTCGCGCCATTGTAGATGATCCGACTGGATCTGACCGGCGGTGAGCAGGGCCAGTTCTTCGGCCGTGTTGGGATTAAAATACTTGATCGCGGTATCTGATGCTTCAATTTGATTGTTCTCCGGAGTCAACCACTCGAGACACCATGCCATGGCTTGCGATTCCGCTTCGGACTGATCTTGACGAATGACCATCCGCAGGTCCGCCAAAATCTTCTGAGCCAGCAGTGCAGCCTCTATATCGGAAGGTTTCTGGGCTTCCCGAAGCAGAAAAGTAATCGGTTGCTCCCGGGCATCCTCCTCCGGGGTTGTCACAAGCCCCATATCGTACAGCGGAATTTTCCACGTTGCCTTTGCCCTCATATTGGGCATCCAATGAGATTGTGGTCTATGGCTTACTGCCGCTCCTGTTGGATTTCCTTTGGGGATATTTTTAAGATGGTTCCATGGAGGCGAAACTATCTGGTAAGACAAGGATTGTCAAGTGTCATATAACACCTCTTGAAAAATCTTGACGGTCCTCTTTCCAGGGTGTTATATCAACATGGTCAAATAGCTTACAGTCCTCATGATCAGGTGTTGAAACAGCAACAGCACAGGGGTATCATGTTCACATCCATTACCGATCATCTCTTCTGGTTACAGGATACATGCAGTGTATACCTCCTCAAAAAGCATGAGAAAACGTTTTTGATCGATTGCGGGACCCATGTCACTTCCGAGATCCTGAAAGAAATAACTTCGACACCGGTTGACACGATCCTGCTTACTCATTTTCATCGGGATCAATGCAGCGCAGCATTCGGTTTGAAAAACGAGGATACCCGTCTCGTGTTGCCTTTTGCAGAACGTCGCCTGTTTGAAGAGACGGATCTTCAGAAGGCATCCTATGATACCTTTGATAATTATACGTCGTATTATCAGCCTTCCGGCCCCCTGGAAAACCTGATTGCAGATGAGTACGCTTACGATTATGAATCGGTTCCATGGCAGGACATTCAGTTTGAGGTGGTGCCCTTGCCGGGACATACTTACGGCGCCGTCGGCTATCTTTTTGAGATCGACGACCGTCGTGTCCTGGCGTGTGGCGATCTGATGTCTGCACCCGGTAAGATCCATGAATATTTCTGGAGCCAGTGGGCCTATATGGATTTCAAAGGCCATATCAATCATCTTGAAAGTTTGAAAACAGCGCGGGAACTTCATGTAGATCTGATTCTCCCGGGACACGGAAAGCCCTTTGCTCCTAAAGAAGAACACTTTGAATCGCTTCAAAAGGCTTTGGAGGAATTATATGAATTATTCCATGGCAAGCCATACGAATATTTTCGTCCCGTATTTCGCCACTTAACCGAGCATGTCATCGAAGTGTCCAATTCAATTGCGAATACATATATTATTAAAGACGATGAAGGCCATGCCCTGCTCCACGACAGCGGATACGTATCTCATGCCCCGATCACCGCCAACCCGCATCGCTACATCGATCATCTCACGCCGTATTTAGAGGCGGAACTTGGTATTCATACCGTTGAATGGTTTCTACCCTCCCATTACCATGATGATCATCTGGCAGGCTATCCCGCCCTGTCGGCCAAATATGGCACAAAAGTGGTTTCTTCCCCGGAATTGGAGGATATTCTTTCATATCCTCAACGATACGACATGCCCTGTCTCGTCCCCCACGGGATGATTGTAGATCATGTTGTAGAACGTGGGCAAGCCTTCCGTTGGCGCGGGATTGATTTCTACATTGAGCAGCAACCGGGACAGACATGGTACCATCATCTGACGCGATTCGAGGTGGATGGTAAGCGTTTCCTGTCCATTGGTGATAATATATCGGGGATGAGTTTTCGTGATCAGCGGGATCATATTCATTCGTTTATCCCAAAAAACCGAACGCCCGTCACCAGTTATCGCGACATGCCCGGACAGATCCTGGAGGTTGATCCGGATATATTACTTACCGGGCATGGTGGGGGCGTTGATCATGATCGGAAGATGACGCTCAGGTGGCAGGATTGGATGGATCGATGGGCAGCCATATTCACCGATATAATAGACCAGCCGCACCCGAACCTTGGTATGGATCCGCACTGGGTCGAGATATACCCGTATAAAGTCCGTATCGCCCCGGGCGACACGGTGACCTTCGAGGTTAAAATAAAAAACCATGAACCGGAATCTCGATCCTGCCATATCGTGTTTCGATCGGTGGCTGGCGTAGTATTGACGCCCGGCGAGGTACATTTAGAGGTCCCTGGTGATGGGAGAACCTCCTGTAAAGTAACCGCTGATTTTCCTTGTCAATTCACCACGCATGCCCTGCCTGTTCTGGCCGACGTTACCTGGAACGGCAAGCCGCTGGGTGAAATCGCGGAAGCGATAGGATACTGGTAATATTATATTTTCACCCATTGAAAATGGAGTATGCAATGCCGATTCGTATGGCACAGTACGGCACCAGACATGGACACGCAGCAGGGAAGTTACATGCGTTGCTGAGCAACGACGAGGTAGAATTTTCTGGAATCTATGAACCTGATGCAGATCGACGGGCTAACCTTAAAGAATACGATCGGGCTTACAGCGGCCAGCGCTGGTACGGCGATGTGTCCGAGATGCTGGAGGATTCATCGATTATGGCCATCGCCTCGGAGGGACTCAATGCGGAAAGTCTGGCGCAAACGGAGGAGATCATTCGGTCGGGTAAACACGTCTGGTATGACAAACCCGCCGGCGATAACTGGACAGACTGGCAACGGGTGGTCGCCCTGTCGGAAGAAAAGAATCTCCATATTCAAATGGGGTATATGTTCAGATATCATGATGGGTTCTCTAAAATAGCCAATTGGGCCCGATCGGGGTTCCTTGGCCAGGTGTTTTCCATACGGGCGCACATGTCGACCTCATTGCCTCTCGAAGCGCGGGAAGTCATCCGTGGCCACCAGGGAGGTATATTTTATGATCTGGCTGGACATATGCTTGATCAGGTGGTCTGGATTCTGGGGCGACCGATTAATGCAACCGGTTTTTTTCATAATGACACAGGCGATGTGCCGCTCTTTATGGATAATACCCTCGGTGTGTTTGAATTCGACAACGCGCTGGCATTCGTAGACATCGCAGCCATGGAACCGGGACCGACGGCCCGTCGATTTGAAGTGTATGGCACCGAGGGCAGCGCCATACTAGTTGAACCATTTGAACCCGGCGCAGAGATACGGTTGGCATTGACGACGTCGAAAGCAGGTTATCAGCTTGGCGAACAAAGGGTGCCCGTTGAGGTCCGTGGCCGTCAGGAAATGTACGATCTGGAATTAGAGGCTTTTTTACGAACCATCACCGGTCAACAGCAACCGGACCGTCCGATAGCACATGAACTAACGGTCCAGGAGACTCTGTTGAGAGCAACCCGGGATATGGGGTAAGGATACATCCATGTCTCTCTCCACCTTTTCCATCAGCGCCCTCGACCAGAACACAGGTGATTTCGGCGTGGCGGTTCAGTCAAAATTTCTGGCGGTCGGCGCCATCGTGCCATGGGCGCGTGCAGGTATCGGCGCCATTGCAACTCAAGCCCATGCCAATGTCTCATTCGGTCCCGTGGGCCTGGATCTCCTGGAGCAGGATGTGGGGGCGATCGATGCATTGGAACAACTTCTTGATGAAGACGAGGGCCGTCAATTACGCCAGGTTGGTTTGGTAGATGCCGATGGAACCGCCGCCGCTTTTACCGGTGAAGCCTGCATGGAATGGGCCGGCCATATCACCGGAGCAGGCTATACCGTTCAGGGTAATATCCTCGCTGGCGTATCGGTTCTGGAGGCTATGGCGACCACATTTGAAATCATGGAAGAGGAAGATTTGCCGGAAAGACTGCTGGCCGGCCTCGAAGCCGGTCAGGAAGCCGGCGGTGATAAACGGGGTCAACAGTCTGCGGCGCTTCTGGTTGTTAGAGAAAACGGCGGATACGGCAGCACAAGTGACCGAATGGTGGATCTTCGAGTGGATGATCATTCGTTACCTATAGAAGAACTTCAACGGCTGTACCGGCTTCATCAGCTGTATTTCGGGGTCACCGATCCAGCCCGATTGCTTAAAATCCAGGGAGACCTGGCCACCGAAATTCAGCGAATCCTATACAGCCTGGGTTACTACAACGGTCCGATAACAGGTCTACATGATGATGCAACACGCCAGGCCCTCGAACAATGGCACCACACCGAAAACTTCGAAGAACGCCTCTGGCAGGATGCGTTTATAGATCCGGAAGTCCTGGCATATATGCGGGAAAAGGCAGGATGACGCAGGAGGGCAAGTGGGCATAACAACTCACCAACTCACCAACTCACCAACTCACCCCTA
>CAJXCW010000170.1 GCA_913051705.1 uncultured bacterium | reverse complement strand
GCTGCTCAACGAGGCCCTGACGACGGACTACCGGCGTCCCGACGACGGCAACGAGGATTTTGTCTACCTTGGCCACGCCATCGAGACCACGTGGATGATGATGCACGAAGCCATCCGCCTGAACGACCGTGAATTGTTGGGTGTCGTAGCTGAGCGGTTTCACCGTCATGTAGAGGTCGCCTGGGATGATGTCTACGGCGGAGTGTTTCGCGGCATGAATGTGCATGGCTCTTATCTGTTCGACAAAGTTCTGTGGGCGCAGGAGGAAGTGCTGATCGGGACCATGATCCTCATGGAACACACAGATCTTGAATGGCCGGCATACTGGTTCGACAAGATGTACCGGCATATCCAGGAGACCTTTTCCTTACAGCCCCGTGGATTACCCCACTACCAGGAAAGCGGCGACCGAAAAATGACGTTTAAGCCCCATGTCTCGCGTAAGGAAAACTACCACCATCCACGGCATCTGATGTTCAATCTGTTGAGCCTTGAACGGATGATGAAACAGTGAACGCCCGCTCTTCCGACCCCACAGGGATTTTTTATGAGAATAATGACCTGTAATATCCGTTACTATGGCGCGGCCGACGGCGACGACAGTTGGGTGCATCGCAAAGATTTCTGTACGCAGATCATCGATGCCCGCACCCCGGACATTATCTGTTTTCAGGAGATGTGGCGCGAACAGTTCGAACACATGCAGGCGGCCTTTCCCAATTTCGATGCCTTTGGCATCGTCGATGAACCTCAAAACAACCATCCGGTAAATACGATCTTCTATCGCCGCGATAGCTTCGAACTGGTCTCTCCCGGCGGTTACTGGTTGTCTGAGAGCCCTCATGTGACAGGTTCCAGTGCCTGGGAGAGCGCCTGCGTGCGCCTGGCGAACTGGGTACGTCTCATAGAACGGCCTTCAAACCGCGAGTTCAGAGTGGTCAACACCCACCTCGACCATATCAGTCAGCCTGCCCGCGAAAACCAGGCGCGTCTCATCTGCGAAGACACCACAGCCTATCCGCCGGAATACCCTCAACTGCTCACCGGCGATATGAACTGCGATACGCGCAACCCGGCGATTACCGTCTTCCTTGAAAACGGCTGGCATGACACGTACGAGATGGTCCATCATGTTGCCGACCCCGGCCATACTTTTCATGGCTTCAAAGGACCGGAATACGTATCAAATACCGGTAAGATGGACTGGGTATTCTGTCGGGGGAATATGGAGGTTATAGACGCTGAGGTAATCACTGACGATCGCGAGGGCCGTTTTCCCAGCGATCATTACTTTATTACCGCTGATGTCCGGATTTAGCTGGGCTTTCGCCGGGGTTATGGTGTTCCTTGCAGAGACACAAATTACAGTATAAAAACATATGGAGACGAGTAAATGAAAATATGCCTGGCAGGCGAGGGCGCCATGGGATTCAATCATATCAAAGTTCTGCAGCAGCTCGATGATGTGGAGGTGGTCACGCTGGCCGGTGGCGTCGAGGAAGATGCGGCCGTTTTTGCTGAAGAGTGGGAAATACCGCATTACAGCCTGGATCTGGAAACATGTCTCAATCAACCAGAGGTGGAAGCGGTGGTGCTGGCCACGCCGAACCAGGTCCATGCCGCCCAGGCCGAACAGGCGCTCAGTATGGGCAAACATGTGCTCGTTGAAATTCCGATGGGATTAAATCTGGCGGAGGCAGAGCGCCTTGTTGACATGGAAATGAAAACCGGGCTGGTCTGCATGGTCTGCCATTCCTATCGCTACAGTGCGCCGCATCGAGAAATCGTCCGTCGGGTTCGGACGGGTGAGCTACACCTGCATCACATCGTCCAGCAAACGTATTTCTTTCGCCGGGAAAACACCAACATGTTCGGCAAACCGCGTTCCTGGACCGATGAACTGCTCTGGCATCAGGCCTGTCATATGGTCGATTTCATTTACTGGCTCTTCGACGAACCCGACATCGAAGCCTGGGCACAAGCGGGACCGACCCATCCCGGGCTGGGCATCCCCATGGACATCACCATCGGGATGCGTTCGAAAACCGGGTGCCTCGTCTCATCGGCCAACTCCTTCAACAACCACGGATCCATCACCTCGAACTACCGCTTCATCGGTGAAGAAGCCACGTTCCTGATCGAGAAAGGTAAACTCATTGACCATGATGGCAATGAGGTGTCTGTCGGGGCAGGAGGACTTGATGTCCAGGATCGGGAGTTCCTCGATGCCATCAAAAATGGTCGAACGCCGATGACGAGTTGTAAAACGTGTTTGCCGACGATGGCGATTCTGGATCGGTTGCAGGGGATAATTGGTGATTGACTGATTGAGAAAAGTAACCATGGAGCCAATATGATGAAAAAGATATTTCAAATAAGCGGGTTGATGATTGGTCTGGTGATGGGGTGGCCATCTTTCGCTGCGGCACAGGATTCGACGGCTGTGCTGCGGACGCTGACGATCGAGGATTATTTTGCCATAAAACAGGTGGGAGATCCGCAGATCAGTCCGGACGGTGCATGGGTGGCGTATACGGTGACGGGAACCGACCTTGAAGAGGATAAGAGGGAAACACGGATCTGGATGATCCCGACCCAGGGCGGTGATGCGCTGTCCATGACGGCGAAAGGGAATTCTGCGGGCCGGCCCAGGTGGAGTCCGGATAACCGGAGCCTCTCGTTTACAGCGGCTAAGAACGAGGGTGAATCACAGGTCTGGATACTCAATCGG
Organism: uncultured bacterium; assembly: GCA_913051705.1. GTDB lineage: Bacteria > JAAXHH01 > JAAXHH01 > JAAXHH01 > JAAXHH01 > CAJXCW01. Next base: position 9,736 of record CAJXCW010000170.1, on the reverse strand, counting down.
ATGGGGGGTGATTCACAGCAGCTTACCAACGTTAAGCAGGGCGTGTCAAGTTACGACTGGTCACCCGACGGCCGTCGCCTTCTACTGACCATTAAAGATCCCAAGCCGGAAGATGAGGAAGGCGAAGACAAGGAAGATAAGGAAGACAAACCGGAACCCTGGGTGATCGACCGGCTTCAGTTCAAGCGGGACAATACCGGCTATCTGGACGACCGGCGTACCCATCTGTATGTATTCGATGTGCGCGACAGCAGCGTGACGCAGATTACGTCCGGCCCCTACGACGACAATCAGGCGGTGTGGAGTCCTGACGGCTCTCTGGTCGCCTTTGTCAGTAATCGGACTGCCGAGGCCGACGGCAACAGCAACTCCGACATCTGGATCGTCTCGCCGGACAACACCGACAAGGGGCAGACGCTGGTGCAGGTCACAACCAATCCGGGCAGTGATTCTTCCCCATCGTGGCGCCCGGACGGGATGACGCTGACCTATGTCACCGTCACGCAGCCGGATTTGATCTGGTATGCGATGAACTACCTGGCTGTTGTGGACGCCAAAGGCGGCGAACCGCGCATTCTGACGGCGGACCTCGACCGGCGGGTCAGCACGCCCCGCTTTACGCCGGATGGCCGGTCCATAAATTTTCTATTGGAAGACAGCGCCGAACGGCACCTGGCGCGTATCGGCGTGAACGGGAGAAATTTGATACGGCCTATCGACGGCCATCGGAGTGTCCGGTCCTACATGATGACGAAGGAGGGGAGGATAGCCACCCTCATCAGTGAGCCCCACCTGCCCGGTGAGGTGTTTATCGCCGTGGGCAATAGCGCCAGGCAGCTTACCCAGGTCAATGATTCTTTTCTTGAACAGATCAAACTGGGCGCCGTTGAAAATGCGACCTTTCCCAGCCGGGACGGCACCGAGGTGGAAGGGTTCATTATCAAACCGCCGGACTTCGATGCCCGGCTTAAATACCCGACCTTGCTTCGCATCCACGGCGGTCCCGTGTCGCAATACGATTTTCGCTTTAATTTCGACGCCCAGTTATTCGCGGCCAAAGGCTACGTTGTTGTGATGACCAATCCGCGGGGATCGTCAGGCTACGGTCAGGATTTCTCCATGGGCATCTATCAGGACTGGGGCAACAAGGATTTTGAAGATGTCATGGCCGGTGTGGACTATGTCGTCGCCCAGGGATATGCTGATCCGGAGCGTCTGGGCGTCGGCGGGTGGTCCTACGGCGGGATTCTGACAAACTATGTCATCACGAAAACAGACCGGTTCAAAGGGGCCATTTCCGGGGCCAGCGAGGTGTTGTATCGCGCAAACTACGGCCATGATCACTATCAGTTGCAGTGGGAAAAAGAACTCGGCCTGCCGTGGGAAAACGCGGAACTGTGGGAACGGATCTCCCCGTTCAACGATGTGGAAAAGATCGTCACGCCAACGCTGCTTATGGGCGGCGAAAAGGACTGGAACGTGCCGATCCTCAACTCCGAGCAGCTTTACCAGGCCCTGCGCCGCCTCGGTCGGACCACCCAACTGGTCGTCTACCCCGGCGAGCACCACGGCATCCGGCGTCCGTCATTCCAGAAAGACCGGTACGAGCGGTATCTGGACTGGTATGACCGGCATGTGAAGCAGCCCAAGCCGGTGCCGGTACAGTAGGGATAAAACCCATTTATGAATTGTGATTTATGAATTGTGATTTATGGGGGCGTCGAGGGGCTATTGTCGGCCATCGAATTACCTGAACCAGTTCTGCGCGACCGTGAGGGTGGGCGTCGTCACTCTGGAAGACGCGTTCTGCACCACCACGAAGGCCGTGCCGTCCGGGGCGACATCGTACATGGTTTCATAAGGTAGGAGGGATTGAAATAGAATCGCTTCCTGATCCCCACTGAATAAGCCCTGCGGCGTATGCGTATCGCAATGCTGATCAAAGATCCTCAAGGGGCGGATAATGATCTACAGATCCCGGATTGAGATACGGCGTTTCCATACGAATTTCAAAATCGGCGAATGACCGTTTCACATAGGCCAGGCGGTCCGATGTATCTGAAACGCCATCCAGGAAAGCATCAGGCCCTCTGCGAAAAGCCCGATCCAGACGGCAATACACTGGCAGCACCCGGCCCGGTTGGAATGGCCGGCAATAGCAGCGGGCATACAACAGTTCCTGAAGCCGATCTACCATAGGATGACATCCCTTCTCATCGGACCTGATTCTTTCGGTCTCGGATATGGTAAAGCATTGGCCATCAAAAATCACGGTGCTAGCAGACTCAATCTCCACAGCCTCTATTATTCGGCGTAGTTCTGACTCCTGAACATCTTTGCTCATAAGGGCACGGCTTCAGCTATTACCTGATCATGTATGTCGGGTTTAAGGGTTTGTTCTGTCACAATTTCAACCGGGCATCCCAGTAGATGTTCGAGGTCCTGGATCAATCCAGTCGGAAACCAGGCGCTGGTGACTCGGCCCTTATCGACCAAAAGATCCAACCCCTTGTCCATGCCCGCCTCTCCTCGCGCGACCGGACCGAATATCCGAAGGTTGTTGGCGCCATGATTTCCTGCGATACGCCGAATCTCATCCCGCTTGGAGAGGATTAATGAGGGCAGTATTGGTCTTTCAGTCATAATTTCGTTCCTATCTTTCATCAAGAAAATGTACTAACCGCTGTCAAAAGACGCTGGTTCCCGGCTATCGCCGGGATGACAAACTTAACAACTTGAGTTAAATACTGAATGTATACAGAGCCTATTGGCCATAACTTCAATATATATAATATTGTAGATTATACAAGGCCCCGGTCCTTTTACAGTATCGATGTTTACTTATCCATACACTGTAGCGGGCCATGTAGCCCACATGGAACAGCCGACCGTGGTCAATGAGCACATCCTGCAATTTTTAAATAGAGAAAACGACAGCCAGGATCACTAGCCTTCCGCCGTGCCGAACCCGCAGTGATCCGCACCACCAAAGAACCGTACGGGGCGCCCGTCTTCGTATTCGATCATGACACCGTGTACGTCTCCGATCCCTTCGGGACCTTTCCTGATCCGTATATTGTGCCCCATGGCACGGAGTTTCTCATATACGGCAGCCGGGATAGCCGGCTCGATTAAAATAGCGCGGTAGAGATCATTCCCTGCGTGCCGGCGGCTGGTACGATCGACGGCTCGGTGGGTTGGGCATGGCGTGGTAGGACAGAGAACAAGAGCAGTATGAGACTCACGAGAATCGCCACCTGCCTTCAGATGGTGGGTATGTCCGTACGATGAAGCGCCCCATGCGACAGCTGATGTCCCATTATTGTCCTCCGGAGATATAGGGAAAAACCACGGTCTGGTTGTATTCTATCCACAGGGGTTTCGGACCGTCGGGAGGCAGGTGCCTCGCCCAATTCTGTAGCGTTTCTTCGCCCCCGACAAAACAACCGTGATGCGTGGGCATCGCAGCCTTGAGCCCGATTCCGGCTGCAATCCCGGCCGCACCTTCGTACGAGGGGAATTCGCTGCGCTGCGGTCGACAGGTGAGAAAACCCACGTCGGGGCTGAGATCGCGGACCGGTTCAATCAGGGACTCGTGATCGACAAAAGAATGAACCGGATCGCCGGAGATGTATACCCGCACCGTGCCTGTGTCCACCACAAAACCAAGATGCTGCACGTCGGGCGGGGCGATGTCGTCTTCAGGCAATCCGCCCGGCGGTTTGGCCCAGACCGTATGGACGCGCATGGCGCCCATCGAGGCCTGATCCCCGGCCGTCACCACTTCAATTTCATCGGCGGGTATGCCCGCCTCCTGCATGGCCTGGCTGCTTTCGACCGGTCCGATGGTACGAACGTTCGGATAGGCAGCGCGAATGCGCTCGATCGACTCCAGGCAGGTATGATCCGCATGGTTGTGAGTCAGAAGGATAAAATCGGTGCGCAGAGACGATTCTTTCAGAGGTGGCCTGGTATGGATAAAGGTGTTGACCGGTCGCCCGTGTGGGTAGTAGGGATCCACCTGCACGATGGTGCCGGCAGGATCCTTGATCCCCAGGGTGCTCTGGCCGAACCAGTGCAATCCGACGGCGCGTTCCGGTACGACGAGATCTTCAAAAGGATGCAAAGTTATCTCCTTATGGTCCTGCACTACGATAGCATGCTCACCACGCAATCATCGCGACGGTATAACGCGAAACTCCTCGTTGGGCGGGGGGATGACAGCGGCCTCGGCAGGGCGCTCGAGTTGCGGCACCCAGTCGTAGGGCACGCGGTGCGCCCGGAAGATACGATTGGTCCGGTTTGGATCAGTGGCATAATAAGGATTGATGTATTCCCAGACGATCTCCTTTTCGACTGTCACCTCGAAGATACGTCCAAGGGCCCCCTCGGTGATCATGGTGTTACCGTTCAGCAGCCGCTGAGCCGAGCTGACGTACTGGCTGAAGAAGGATATCTGTTCCTGGCCTGCGACAGCGTACTCCCAGACTTTTTCGAACGTGACCGGGTTGATCTCGAGGACGCGTGAGTAGGCACGCCGGGCCGTCCCACGGCCGGTGGGCGCGGTCGGATTCGGAGCGCCGTAGCCGGCCGCGCCGCCGTTGTCGAAAACCAGCAGGTTCCCGGCGCCGGGCAGCCCTTTCGGAATAATATGGGGATGGTGCTGGCCGACGATCTGGCCCAGTTCGGCCAGGGCCGGGATGTCCCGGTAGTCGGGCCCCATCTTCCAGACAATAGCGCCTTTTCGGTCGATTATGCCGATGATGTTTGTCTCGCGGCTGCTCCACATAATATGGTCCGGATGGAACCGCTCATCTCCCTCGTCAAACCACCGATTCGGACCGACGTACGACATGGCGTTGATGTGCAGCCAGTCGGCGCTGCCCCGATTTTTGTTCCAGTTGGGATGGCGGTATATCGCGTTGCGCGCCTCGCCGCTGAATCCAAAGTCATCGAGATGGTCGCTCGCCAGCCAGTCCCACACGATCTCGCCGTCCCAGGTCACCTCAACAATGTAATCATCTTCAAGCAGTTTGTCGGTGATCTCCGGTTTCAGGACATTGCGGTGCGCCAGGATGAGCGTACGGCCTCGATCCACCAGAGGCTCGGCCTCTGGTGAGTAGTAACCGACTGGACTGCCCTCACGCTGCCAGTCATGATGCTGCCGGGCCATCCACCTGGGCTCTTTGCCTTCCTCCTCTACCAACTCGGTGTGATCAAATTTCCAGACAATCTCTCCGTCCCAGTTAACCTGGATGAGTTCGGGGACCTCCTGATGTGGTCGCCGCCGGTTGGTGCCGCCCAGGACATAACCACCGGGCAGGACACGAAAAGGGCCGGGGACGCCGGCCACTTCCGTCCAGCGTTTCACGAGGTTACCGTTCATGTCGATGACCGCAGTGCCGCCCTCTCCCGGGGTGTCAAAGACGGTATAGCCGCTCCAGGTTTTGTCCGGATGGAACACCGTGGTGCCGGTCGGAAAGACGGAAACGGATGGATAGGTGTGCAAGAGCGAGGGCGCCAGAAGAATGACGACGGTCACCAGAAATAACTTTTTCATATAAATTATCCTTTCACGACGATGGGGTTGGGACTTCGCAGGCAATTTTACTGCTGGGATTGAATGGATTCGGCACGGCATCAGAGAGGGTAAAGGTTGCCGGTAGAGATAGGTCCTTTCTGGGAACGACTACGGACGTTTCGCCCGGTACAACCGGCACTTGGAGGGCCTGCGCGTTGGAAAGCACGATCGATTCCAGTGAGAACGACGACGTTCCCTGCGCATCGGGACGCACGATTACAGGAATATACAGCAATGCTGTACGCCCTTTCGGAATTCCCGTACCCGGTTTTGGTCCGAATACCACCACCTGCAGCCTGCCGTCAATCACATGGCTGTCTATAAGTAGATCGGCATGAGCATCTGCCAGTTCAGGGCCGCATCTTTGCCGACAATAATCTGGACGTTTTTAATGACATCGAGAATAGAAACCCGACCATCCAGGTTGACATCTCCCCGGATCCCTATTTGTAATTGCCCCTCGATGGACACGTCTGTGAGCGCATCTCCATTCACATCTCCGATGCTGACATCGTCGAACGTAAGATCAATGGTCGTTCCTGGAACAGCAACGGTATCTGTGTCAAAAAACCAGGGTCGCCAACGAAATATTCGATCCGGGGACGATGACGGAGCCTGTGATACTGTGGATAAGCACCACCCTTGTGCCGGCGCCATTTATTTTACGGATTCGTTGATTCCCGGTGTCGGTTATATAGATAAGACCTCCGGCATCCACCATAACAGCACGCGGGAAGTTCAACTGGGCAGCGGTAGCTGGTCCCCCATCTCCTGTGAATCCCGCCGTCCCATCCCACGGTGGTTATAATCCCTGTGGATATATCCACCCGTCGGATGCGTTTGTTGCGCGTATCGGCTACAAATACATTCCCCGACTGGTCGGTGTGCAACCCGGACGCAAAACTGATTGTTGCGGCGGTACCCTGTCCACCATCTCCTCCAAAACCGTCGACGCCGTCCCCTGCGATGGTAAAGATGATCCCGGTGGCGGCATCTACTCTACGAATCCGTTGACTGAAAACATCCGTAATAAAAAGATTACCGGCTAAGTCCAAAGCAATCGCATCGATATCCGGTGGCCGCCGTCACTTTTCTAACGCGCTGATTATTTATGGAGGTGAAATATACGTTCCCGGTCGTATCTACTGCAACGCCGGTCACACCGCTGAGTTTGGCCTGTATTGCAAGCCCGCGATCACCGGAAACCCCGTTCGTGCCAGTCCCGGCTACGGTGGTGATGATGCCGGTCAAGGCATCTACCCGGCGTATACGGTGATTGTTGGTGTCCCCGATGAATACATGCCCGGATGAGTCCGTCGCCACAGCGATTAATATACATCGAAATTCACGGGTAGAATATCTGATGACATTTAATTTTTTTTGAAATATGGTGCTTCCAATTAATCATAATATTTTATCAAGGTCAACGGAATTTACGTGATCACCGAATATTCGTACTACACATCCATTCAGGATTAAGATCCGTCACGAAATCCAGAAGGGCTTGAAGACTTTGGGGTTTTGGGGAAATGGAGTTTATGAAGAGCCAGGAAGGCTTGGAGGTACGCCACCAAGCACTGTTACGTAGAGAAACACACATTATCCGCCGAGGTCTGCATACCTGGGCGATACGCAGATTTCGTTCGGGAGGACGATCCTCGTCATGATAACCAGCAGATCTATATCACTGTCCCGTGATGGCATCTTCTTGAATTCTTTAAACCAGTTCTGCACCACCGTGAGAGTCGGTGTTTTATCGCCTGCCACCTGTTTAAGGTGGATCAATCGGGGTCTCCCATCAATACGAATAATCATTCCGTTCAACAGGGTCATCGGAGAAATACTGGACAAATTCCCACTCCATACCGTTGCCGTCGTGGAAGTAGGTTCGTTTGTGATGAGGATGTGATTCGGGCGGGATATAGCTTTCTTTATAGCCGGCCTCCTCTAACCGTTTACGAAGAGCATCGGCATCATCAATCACAAAACCGATATGATTCAGGCCGGGGCCCTGCCGAACCACTGTACGGGCATCTTCGTTTAAGGCCAGGTAGGTGTCATCCGTACCGATGTGAACCCAGTTTATTTCGCCATCCCGCCTGCCGCCACGCACGCTGAAATCAGGAAAGGCCGTCGTCAGGATTTTATGGTTTCACCAATGTTCTTGACCCGTATATTCCCATGTTCAAGTTGATTGGCCATGATTTGCCTCTTCTCTACTCCTCTTCGTAAATCGCTTCACCGCGATGTAAACGCAGGGCAATCTGCACCGTTTGATTAAGCGCCCGTTGGGTTGGCGCGTGGGCCGCCAGATAGCGGGTGGTGGCCATTAAGATATGGTTGGCCGCTTCCGTGCCCTGGAGTTCTTCATACTGCTGAATGCCGGCTTCGAGCATCTGGAAGCTGTGAAATTCAGCATCTTCACGCAGCAGGGATTCGGCAAATGTTCGAAAGAGGCGGTCGGTTGGATGTCCAAGGGACAGATAGCGGGCAATCAATTGGGCTGCCTGTTCCACCTGCTGCTGGGTATCGAGTGTGACCAGATAGGCCTTAAGTATTTCGTCGCCATCCTCGGGGCCTGTGATGGCCTCACGTTCGCCGGGTAGACGGGCGGGGGGGATGTTAAGGAAGCGGTCGAGATAGACGGCCATGGCCCCATGAAAGACCCCGCGAACCAGATCCGGAGCGTTGGTCCGTTTGAGCGCCTGATGCAGGGCGTTGGCATAGGTAAAGGTATGCAGAACGGTGATCCAGTCACCAAATTCGTTCTGTGTATGAAAGCGGGCGACGCGCATGGCGGCCGCATAGGTGACGGCCTGACTGAGTTGTAATGGCGTGAGTCCCTGACGCAGATGGTCCAGCATGGTATCTACGGTGGCCTGGGGATCTTCTCCTAAAATCACATCCGCTAAAGCCTCGGGTCCTAGCCATTCATAGCCGTTGGGTGAGGTGTTCAAAGCGGAAGGCAGGGCCTCTTTGGCCGCACGCAATATGGCAGATAGGTCCACCGGATGCCGCCATGCGTTCAGCTCTTCGTTACGCTGAGCGCTGCAAAGTTGACTGACGAGACTGGGTAAGACCAGTCCGCTCTGTTCCCATCCGATATGATCCAGCAGTTCAGATGCTTTGTTGATGAAGTCCAGGACATGGCCGCCGTTTATGAACACATGGTCCGTGGCCGCCGACATCATCATGTCTACCAGCATGGCCGGTTTACTGCCCTGCGCGGCCGTAAGCAGACACCGCGTGGCGCCGTCCGAATCTCTTACCTCGACAAAACGGCGGAACCATCTTTTCAACGTATCGTAGGTCAGGTTTTCCGTATCGAGCGGCTGAAGGTCGAATCGCGGTGGCTCACCGTTGCTGTCCCGCGCAACGTGGCCAAGGCCCTGATAAAGCGGTAAAATCTGTTCATCTACGGGCAGATATTTACACACATTGGTCATGGCAGAAAGAATGGTTAAGCCCGGTCCCCAACCTGCACGGCGATACCTGACGCCATACCGACCACCGACTTCCGAAATATCCCGATATGATATGCCGGCTTTTAGAAGGGCGATGACCGCCTTGGCGATGACCAGAGATATATTCTGTTCCAGCCCTTCCTGCAGACGTTTCTTCCAGTAATCTACATCACCGGATTGATCCCGGCTTCCGGCGACCCACACATCGCCATTGCGCAATTCTACCGCATAGGTCGGGACATCATCAGCGAACAAATCGAAGGTGCAGCCACTCTCCAGATCAAAATCAGCATGATGCCAGTGGCAGGTCAGGATGCCGTCTTTTATAGTGCCGCGATGCAAAGGGAATCCCATATGCGGACAGCGATTATCGACAGCGTGTACCTGGCCATCGTCGTGATGAAATACGGCGATGGGTCCATCGTTTCCACTGACCACGATGACTTTTTTTTGCTTAAGTTCATCTAAAGAAGCGACCTGGATAAGGTCTGGCAATGTGGTGGACTCGGTACTCGGCATATTAGCACCTCCGGTGAATGTTAAGTTTATAGGACACGACAAAAGTTGAAAAGAGTGTCATCCCCGCAGGCTTTAAGCGGGGATCCATTATGATTTATGCACCGCGTAGTGCTCGCTGGGGCCTGTAGGGATCAGTACATTTATGGTTTATGATTGATTAACATATATAATA
>CAJXCW010000169.1 GCA_913051705.1 uncultured bacterium | reverse complement strand
GAGAACCCCGGCCCATCTATGGCGACTTCGACCGGCTGTACCCCGATCAGCGTACTGTACAGGTACACCGCCCACTACATCGGATGCGGGAACACAACGCCGCGCTACTTGGACAGGCCTGAACCTGCCCTCGGGGCATCCAGTAAGGCGCTAAACCCTGTGTGGTGCATGCCGCCAGATCCGGCAACTCATAGATACGGGTTAAATCCTGGAGCCGCTGCCGGACAACGTCAGGGTTCGGCCAATGGCCAAGGCTGGCAAACCAGGGATTCTCAACGGTCTCCGCCCAGGCGCCGCCATACACATTACGGCCCAGGTGCTCGGTAAACTTCCCGAATAAGAACCGAGAAATCTCAGGTCCGAAAGATCGGTCCGCAAAGATAGTTACGGCGGTCGATTTAGATTCAGGTTCCGTCATAAAAAAACCATTGATGAATTATGAACCGCGCAGCGCCCGCATCGTATCTGCTGTACACCTGCCATCACCAATCACTAATCACCAACCACGAAGTGCTCGCATCGTGTCCGAAGGACACCTGTCCTCACCAATCCCCAATGTCCTCACCCCTCCCCAATACACACCCGCAACAAATTCGGGTGTTCAGGAAAATCTTTGGTGCCGGCCCCATAGCCGATTTGTTTCAACGTCATCCGCGGCATCGGGCCGAAGGAGATGACTGTCGCTTTCAGGAAAGCGGCGCCGGTCGGTGTGACCATTTCACCGCGGGCGTCGGTCTGATATACTGGCACATTGCGCATCAATTCCAGCGCGCCGGGCGCTGGGACGGGCATACGGCCGTGTGCACAGCGGACAAAACCGTTGCCGAGAGGCAAGGCGGAAGCATAGACCGTATCGATGCCAAGCAGATGCAGACCAATGCAGGCGCCGGTGATATCGACAATGGCATCTATCCCGCTGACTTCATGGAGATGCACCTCATCCTTCGCCATTCCATGCATCTTACTCTCCGCCGTCGCTAAATGATCAAAGATGGTGATGGCCCGGTGTTTTATAGACGCATCCAGATCACCTTCTTCGATAACCGTTACCAGATCCTTGAGGTGACGTGCAGGTCCATGATCACCATCAGGGATCTGGTCATGATGGTGATGAAGTTCATGGGCGTCGCCATGTGAATGGCTATCATCCCCTGGTCCTTCAATCATCTCATGACCTTCCTTCGTTTCTATGATTACGTCTATCTTGGTCCCTGCAATTTCATGTTTTTTAACCGTGCGCCGTTCAAGTCGAAATCCTTCAAGCGGTAATTTTTTCAACTCGGTGCAGAGCGCATCAAAATCAAGGCCGGCATCTACCAGAGCGCCTAATATCATATCACCGCTGATGCCTGAGAAACAGTCGAAGTAAGCTATCTTCATGTCAGAATAATCGGTGAGGAAATAAGTACTTATTGCCGGTTTGTATGATGGAACACGATAGAGATATCTTGCTGTCCTCTCTCCTCACTCAACATAACATGCCTCCGTCATCCTGCACAAGACAAATTTCGATGACAAAGCTACGAATCAAAACATATCGTTTCGTCGATTTGTAGCTTCGTCGTTTCGTTTTCCGGCTGTCTATATATCCATCGGTGGCATTTGATGCCCAAGCCAGACAGCCAGCGCGCTCACGAGAAACAATCCGGTGATCTCGAACCAGAGGCGACGTGTGAGGAGATGGTCTCTTAAAACGGAACCATGAGTAGATTGCGCCTCACGGACCAGGTGCTTATTTTTCCGGGCTACCCACAATACGGCCAGGAACAAAATCAGCTTGGCCGATAGAATTCGGCCATACATCGTACTCAGTATGGCCAGCCAATCCGGTATGAAGTGCCAGGACAGCATCAGTCCGGTTGCCGTCAGCCCAACAACCATCCCTATGGCCAGTCTCGAAAAATGGGCTAAAATGAAGGGATCGGTGCGCGCGGTGGGTGAGGTGATGAGGACGGCCAGGCCGCCGAACCAGAGGGCAAAACAGGCCAGATGTAAAAAATGAGTCGCGACGGCCAGGGTCACGGACTCCGCCGCCATCGGATGCCCGACAGGACTGAGCGCCAGAGCAAGCGCTATAAAACAAAAAAACAGCAGGGCACGACCGGTCGGCAACAGGGCGAGAAGCAGCAACAGGACACCGATGCCTTGACGGATCAGCCAGATCGAACCGATGGAGGTTTTAAATGCGACCAGCGTGATCGTAGCCCAGCTAATCTCGTCGGTGAATTGGTGCACCTGTTCAAGGAAAGACAGGCTGCCGGCAATAAGAAAAGCGCCGGCCAGGGTAGTGCGAAACCAACGCGCACACCACCCGCCGCCGCTGTTAAGATATCCAGCCAGGGCTCCGGCGCCGAAACTCGATAGGATCAGCATATCGAGCCAGCGGCATAATTCAACGATCATCGAACCTGAAAGGAAAAGGCACCGCTGGTTTTATGGCCGTCAACCGATACGACTTCCCATTTAGCGGCGTAAGAGCCCGATCCGATATCCTTCATCAGGATGGACATGATCTTGAGGTTTTCAGAGCAGGTCGTCTTCCCTTTATGGACCGTCTCTCCATCAGCATCGAAGACTTCCAGTTTACTGAGCTCGATTTCGATTTTTTCTGTCAGGAAGACGCTAACCACTTTGGGGGCATGATCGAGGACGGACTTATCTTTCGGAGAAGAGCGGGTGGCCTCCGAATGGGCGGACGCCATCTGTACAAAGGCCAGGGCGCAGATAACAACAAGCGATATCCACAGCGGCCTCAAAGAAATGAGTCTCATAATGGAAAAGCTCCTTGGATCTAAGGATTTGTCTAAAATAGATATGACCGGATGGCGGTCTATTACCTTCCGGTCATAATCAAAACGTGAAATAAGGGACAAAAATCATTCGGGATGCGCTCCGGAACCTGATTCGTGCTCGTCATCATTGCCTTCCTCGTGCTCTCCCTCGGCCTCTTCCTCGTGCTCTCCCTCGGCCTCTTCCTCGTGCTCCATCTCCCCTTCTATCAACTCGAGGACCACAAGCAGTTCATCGACATCTTCAGGCCAGGCATCGTTCGCCTCCATGGAAGCCGTCATATGCTCGGTGATACTTTCTAGAGACTCACCCGTAATACCCATTCCTGCCAGGCTTTCCAAAAAGGTCTGGCCTTCGTATTCTATTTCACCGCCGGATGCATAGGTAATCTGAGCGACCAGCATCTCTTTCATTTTTTCCTGATCGACGCCTTCAAAATGGTTCTTTAATTTATCATCTTCTATAACCATCGAAACAAATTCCTCAACGATCCCGCTGACGATCTCTTCACCACCCATCCGATCATACAGCGGCCCATCCATTTCCCATTCCATGTCCGGATCATCATGCTGCGCATAGGTGGCTGCCGGACTCACCACCAGCATCAATGCGGCACAGGCTGCAAACAACAAAAATAATCGCTTCATATTAACGCCTCCTCTGTACGGATAAATAAAATAGAATTTTCTGTCGATTAATTTCAATTATCATTCATACAAATATAGGTCGATTCCATTCAAAAAACAAGGAAAATACGCGCCCGTATACTTATGAGCATACGGAAAGAAAGCTTATAAGGTTCCCGACGTGAGCAGGAAATTTTCAATGATATAGGCCACGCCATCTTCATCGTTGGAGGGGGCGATCAGATCTGCAGTTGTTTTAACCTCTTCCGGCGCATTGTCCATCGCCACGCCCAGACCGGCGTAATGGATCATATCAAGATCATTGAAATTATCGCCTATACTGATCATCTCAGCGGAGGGAACGCCGTGCATGGCGCCTAAAACGGCCAGCGCATCCGCCTTGGATACCCGCTCGGGTACGATCTCCAGAAAAAAGTAATCGGGCACGAGCGTACTGCGAGATAGAATGAGGCCGATCGTATGCCATCGAGACCGTAATTGCGTTCGGAGATCATGCATGGCCGACGGACTTCCCGAAACGGCGATTTGAGCCGGGTCTTCATGCAGTCGGTCTTCAAGATTTAGAATCAGCCGTGCCTTATCTCCATTCGCTTCGATATAACGCGCCCGCCAGGCATTGACCGACCGGGCGGATTCATACCAGACATGGTGACTTTCCGGCACCGGGTCATAAACCAGCGGATCGTAACCGGCCTGTTTCAGGTAATTCACAAGGTCTGAAGCCAACGCACAGGGCATATTAATCGCTTGAAGAATCGGTCCGTCAAGCGCTTCAAGAATCAAAGCGCCGCTGTGAAAGACCAGCATGGCGGCAGGGTGGACCTGCTCGGCGATAGGCCGTCCGGAATGCAGACTGCGCCCCGTACAGAGCGCTACGTGTTTGCCCGCTGCAATGGCGGCATCAATCGCAGTCAGGGTGCGTGCGGAAATAACTCTTTGTGACGTCAACAACGTCCCGTCAATATCAATGGCTATGAATGAATAAGGCAATAGGCAAGTTAAAAGTTGAAAAGTTGAAAGTTGACTCCTCTCCCACCCATCCACCCTTCCATCCTGCTTTTTACTCAGGCCTCGGAACTCAGCACTTCGGAACTCGTACGCGCACGGCGCGCCGTGCGCCTTACTTACAAAATAAACCGCTCAATCACCTGCGCTACGCCATCCTCATTATTGGAGCCGGTGACATAATCCGCCTGTGCCTTCGCTTCTGGTGTGGCATTCCCCATGACCACCCCCAGACCGGCCTTGCTCAGCATGTCCAGATCGTTCAGATTGTCACCCACCGCGATGGTTTCTGATAGATGTATGCCTAATAGCATAGTCAGCTCCCGCAAGCCGCTGCCTTTAGAGACACCCCTCGGCGTGATGGTCACATGGCAATACGCTCGATCCATAGGGCTGACTTCAAGTGTTGTGGTCGTGTCCGGCAGTTGATTGCGAATAGAGGGCGCCAAATTCTGGATACGGACTATCCGATCGGTGATGGCCACCATGGCAGCATCATCGTGGAGTAAGTGCGTGACATCTTCAACCTCATGCGCCCTACCGGTATTTTTTTCTATATACTGCAGGAAGGAGGCATTATGCGGGTCGTAATCGTCGTAATAAAAATACTGACTTTCCGGGAGCGGTGCATACACGATAGGATAGCATGCCAGGTTGCGAAGCTGATGCACCGCGTGTAAGGCTATAGATTTGGACAAATTACGAATATAAAGAGCACGCCGCCGGAGGCTATCATAAATCAAGGCGCCGCCGTTCAATACTAAAGGGGCATTCAACGGAAGACGCCGAGCCACTTGTGCTGCCGAAGAGATGCTGCGCCCCGTGCATAGAGTGACATACACACCGGCGTCAACCGCACGTTGGATAGCAGCAATAGACGCATCGGTGACGTGCCTGTTATCATTAAGCAGCGTCCCGTCGATAT
This sequence comes from uncultured bacterium, assembly GCA_913051705.1. Taxonomy (GTDB): domain Bacteria; phylum JAAXHH01; class JAAXHH01; order JAAXHH01; family JAAXHH01; genus CAJXCW01. The sequence goes on along the minus strand of CAJXCW010000169.1, from coordinate 7,206 downwards.
CAAGGGCAAGAAGGCGATACTTCATCATTTACCAGATGCGCCCCGCTCCGCCGACGGCAGAGGAGACCATCATCGCAGGTTGTAGATTCCGTTGGTGGTAATATCTGCTGTGCACCGTCTCAATTAGCCGGTCCACGTCCTCCTCCCGTACAAGGACCAGCACACACCCACCCAGCCCGGCGCCGGTCAGATTGGCGCCGACGACCCCCGGGACCGTACGGGCAATATCCACCAGATGATCCAGTTCTTCACAACTGCAGGCGTATCCTCCGGGTTGCTTCCAGAGTTGAGCGTATGCTTCACGCGCCGGATCGCCGGATTCCGCATCGTCGATCAGACGTTGCATGCAGGCATCGTCGACCGGGTTATCCCAGGGTCTGCAGTGACCGGCGGCATCATAGGCAAAAGCCCGGTCACCATCATGTGAGAGATACATGAGTTTACCCACCATCTTCATATCCGCCTGTTGGAGAAAGGGTGCATACATTCGACTGCGGGCACATTCAGCAAGACCGAATAAACAGACCGCGCGGACCCGATAGCCGTTCCTCGGTTCCTGATGGGTATGGAATAACTGTTGCAACCGCGCCGACTGCCCAGGCAACATGAGCATTAATTCATGACGACTTGCGCGTTCCGGAAGGGCTGTAACAAGTCGGTAAAGCTGTCCGGTATCGATACCGATATTGTCTGTATCGAGATCACGAAGATAGGTGACGTGCGCCATTAATTCCGGGAAGCGGTCTTTGAGTAACAGCATCGCCATTTCATATGTGGCGATCCGTTCGTTAAACGTGCTTTTGGTATGGGACGCTTTTCGAGACTGTTTAAGCGAGTTGCAAACGACCACTTTGTACCCGGATGGCATTGGGATCGCTTCGGTCTCTATAGGAAAAAAACGGAGACGGACGAGATGATTCCTTTTACCGAAAATCATGGCCGCATGGTCCCCGGCGCCGCCTCGCGTTCCCACATACCATTCCCCCTCGCCGCACAAGATCGCTTTCTGTTCATCTGTCAGCGACAGGCCGTTGACCCACAGGCAGGCCTCACAGGCCGCCACCACCAGGGCGGACGAGGAACTCAATCCGGCGGCAATAGGGATATCGCTGGCCACCAGAAGATTCATGCCGCACAACGGTTGCGTTTTAAAATGGTCCTGAAGACGCAGGACCGCCGCCCGGATATAGTTGGACCAGTCACCAGGGGCTAACGTGACTTGCTCGATATACGTTTGCCACTGCCCTCGCTTCTCCGGAGGCAATGCTTCCCCGATATAAAATTGCCGTGCGCCGAAGGCATCCGATGCCTCATCGTGCAGCACCACCAGATCATCGTCTCGTGGGCTGACGACCATCACGACTTCCCGGTCAATGGCCATGTAATTTAAATAGCCGCCCCGATGATCGACATGCACCCCTTTCAGGTTGATGCGCGCCGGGGCTCTGATCAGCGCGGTCTGCTGCTGAGGGTCATAGATTTGTTCAAACAGGGTAAGCAGCTCTGTATAATGAGTAAACCGACTATTAAGATCGTCTGTGTCAGGACCGAATATATCGGCCAGTCGCTCTAGAAGTAGACCATCATCTCTCTGTAGGCGCGTTCGTATATCTTCACCGTATGTTACGCTCACCAGGGTCTCCAGATTGTTCTTGAAAAAAAAGACGGAGGCTCGTTACGAAGCCTCCGCCTTCCGATACAATAAATATGAAAATGGGCACTAGTGGACTCGAACCACTGACCTCCACGATGTGAGCGTGGCACTCTAACCAGCTGAGCTAAGCGCCCTTTATTTTCGAAAATGGGCCCGCCAGGACTCGAACCTGGGACCGTCCGATTATGAGTCGGATGCTCTAACCAACTGAGCTACAGGCCCAAGCATCTTTAACCTGCCATTCATAATGCGACTCCCAATATAGGATGGACAGGGTCTGACGTCAAGAAAAAGTTGGAAGGGCAGCAGGTGGCAAGTATGATGTATTGCCCACCTGCTGCCCTTCCCTACCCCATCCCTACCTCTATCTGCGGCGCCGATTGAAGCAGCGTTTTTTCCTGTTGTTTAAGCTGCAAATAGGCGGCCATCGTCTCCGGCAGCGTCTCGCTGGCGGACTGTTCCATTTGCTTGATCTGTTCCATAAGCCGGGCCATCTCACGCTTGAGCTGATTTTGTTTAATACGGATGATATGATCCCAGGCGCGCTGCTCAAAATTAGTACCGGAATCAGCCGCATTGATCAATTCAGCAATGACCTGGACGGCTTCCTCATTATCAATCCGATCCATCAGGGTCGCCGGATCGGCAGGACCGTCATTACTCAACAGCACAAAACATTGTTCCGCAATAAAACGGCAGGTCTCGTCGGTAAAATCACCGGGTTCCAATTGTTCATCTACAAGCTCTGTAATCTCGGTGCGGTGCAACATGAGTTGAATGAGTTCGCGCTCCGTATTATTCCTCGGCTTCGTTTCCTGGGTTTCATCCGGTTGTGGCGTGTTATAATCTCTGCCGACAAAACGAGAGGCCTGTAATTCCGAGGCCAGCAAATTCTGAAGCGCCGGAAACCGGCGCTCCGCTTCTTCCTTGTATTGCTCTCTATGAACTAAATTTGATGTCTTTTTGATCAGGTTTGTCATCCCTCGAAAAACGTCTTCCCTGGCTCTCGGATCGCTGATATCATATTGCGAAGCCATGAAATCAGCGATGGTACTCGCCTGTTCGATCTGTGCCATGAAACCGTCTGTGCCATGCGCCTGGACATAGGTATCCGGATCATCCCCTTCCGGGAGTTGCACGATGCGTGTCCACAACCCGGACACCACAAGCGGCTCCAGGCCTCTTACCGCAGCACGGGTACCGGCCTCATCGGAGTCGTAAGCCAGAAAAGCCTGCTGAGCATACCGGGCCAGGAGCCGGGCATGATCCGGCGTCAACGCTGTGCCGCACGTCGCCGCGACTGTTTCGATACCACTCTGATACAGGCTGATCAGATCCATATATCCTTCTACAATCACCACCCGACCATCCCGCCGAATGGCATCCTTGGTCTGAAACAATCCGTAAGCTACCCGACTCTTCTGATAAATAGGCGACTCCGGCGAATTCAGATATTTGGGCTGATCCTCGTCTGACAGAGCGCGTCCTCCGAAACCGACGACTCGGCCGCTCGGCGAGAAAATAGGAAAGATCAACCGGTTCCGAAACGCGTCGTAAAACCGGTCCCCGTTGGTTTTAGCCAGCCCGGCCTTCTCCAGCCAGGCTGGACTGATATCCTTATGCCGTGCGGCGGTCAGCAGCGCGTCCCATGAATCCGGGGCATGCCCCAGCAAGAAGGTGTGAACCGTCGTATCCGAGAGGCCTCGCTGAACGACATATTGCCGGACCGGTGCCCCTTCGTCGCTATTCAGCAGTTGCTCATGGAAAAATTTGGCGGCAAACTGCGTCACCCGCGCCAGATTCTCCGCCTCACTGCTGGTCTTTTGATCTCGTGCGGTTTCCGGAATGGTGATATGGAGGCTTTTCGCTATATGGTGAACGGCCTCAACAAAGGTCACCTTTTCGTGTTCCATCAGAAACTTGAACACATTGCCGCCCTTACCGCACCCGAAACAGTGGAAAATCTGACGCTCAGGATTGACGCTGAACGACGGTGTTTTCTCATTGTGGAATGGACAGAGTCCCTGATAGTTCTTGCCGCTCTTCTTCAACGTGACATAATCCGACACCAGATCCACAATATCCGCCTGCTCTCGAATCGTGTCGATTATTTCATCCGGTATACGAGCCACTGCAAACACCTCTCAAAATCCAGGCCCAACCCTGTAAAGACGCAAGACATTGCGTCTCTCTATCTCTCCAAAATATAACAAAATACCAATCATATGTAAAGGGTAGTTAAACTCCCACCAATCAGACAATCACGCAATCTCCCCTCATACCAGATCACACGCTTCCGCCGGCATCCAATGGGCATCCTGTCCCTCCCACTTGACATTGCATCCGATCGGATTGGTCAGCGGCGTCCCCACCGGCTGCCCGCTCACGATATCTGCCAGCGCCCGGTCCAGATCATTAACACGCATCTGATCGGTATCTTTCGGACTATCCACACCACGTCCGGTATAAACCAGTTTACGATCCCGACCAAATACATAAAAATGCGGTGTCCGTAGGGCGCCGTAAGCCAGCGCCGTGTCCTGCGATTGATCGCGTAGATAGACCCACGGAAAATGATACTCAGCCATGCGCTCCACCATATGATCTAAATCGTCGTCCGGATGGGTATGCTCGCTGTTTGAATTGATCCCGACAAACCGAACGCCTTGCGATGCATATTTCTCGGCGGTCTGACGCGTCACTTCATCCGAGCCGACAACGTATGGACAATGGTTACAAGTAAAAAAGATGACCAGCGTATCCGTATCCTCGAAATCGGCCAGGCTGTAAGTCTTGCCATCGGTAGCCGGCAAGGAAAAACCCGGTACTTTGTCGCCTGACTGTAACGTAAATGCCATGATCATAACTCCTTAAATTGTTTAACCGCGGAAACCTGCCCCCCTGCCCTACCTCACGCCCAACGCCCTTCTCACCCGCTCCCCAATCCCACGGAGCCGTTCTACCGGCTCATTACTGAATACAAATCGCACAAGTTGATCACTGTCCATACCCCCCCAGCCCCTCATGGGCGTCGCCGCGATCTTGCCCCGCTCCAACAGGAGGTCGGAGGCGGTGAACGAGCCATGGCCCATGGCGCCGACGTCGATTAACATGGACCAACCGCCGACCGCCGGGATCAGCGGCAGCCCCGCCAGTTCCTCGACAATCACATCTCGCCGCCGCTGCCACTCGGCAATGGATTCCACGACACCGTCGTCTTCTGTCTGCAATGCCGCTGTTGCCGCTGCCTGAGCGATACCGACCGGCGTGACCACATTGTAGATGCCCACGAGGTTGATATCGTCCATAATCGCCTCCGGTCCTACAATCCAGCCTACACGCCAGCCGATCATGCGGTATTCTTTCGAGACGGAACCGACCGTAATCGTTCGCTCCGCCATACCGGGCAGACTGGCAGGATGCAGATACGGACGGTCATCGTACAGAATGCGCTCCATCGCGGCATTGTACAGCAGCCAGCAATCATGGCTGATACAGAGTTTGGCGATAAATTCCCACTCCGGCCGACTCAATACCGCGCCGGAAGGCATGGAAGGGTTCATGATGAATAAGACACGGGTACTGTTATTTATGGCATCCACCAGCCTGTTGAGATCAAGGCGCCATTGTCCGTTTCTGTGTACAAACGGCGCCAGTCGCGGTATGCCGCCGGCCAGCCGCACCCGGTTGATCATGCCCGCATAAGTCGGGTCCGTCAGCAGGACCTCATCGCCGACGTTAAGCGTCGCCAGCAGGACGTTTAACATCCCTTCCGTACCGCCCGCCGTAATCGCGCTCTGCCGGTACGGATCGTAATCCACGCCGCTCAACTGAGACACATGCTGCGTCGCCGCTTCCCGTAACGCATTCTGTCCGGTAAACGGCAGATAGCTGTTGGTATCGTCGTCGTCGATCGCCGCCCGCGTTGCATCCAGCGCCGCCTGTGGCGGCCGGATATCCGTATCCAGATTCTCCAGTCGCAGTACTTCAGGATCATCTCCTGCCGCCGCCGCCACCCGATCAATGGAAAAACCGGGCATATTTTTGAGCCTATCTACAGACATGACAAAACCTTTTTTAAATGGTGAGTTGGTGAGTTGGTGATTTAAAACTTCACCACTTCACCACTTTCAATATTTTTTCGCCAACCCCTCATCCAGCAACACCTGATTCAAATACCCCCACCCTTCTCCTCGCTCCCTGTTCCCTGCCACCCGCTACCTGCCGTCCGCTATCCGCTGTAAACCACACATCCGCCGTATTTATCCAACCGATTCGTTGCCAGTATGATAAAAGGGACTTTTTCTAATGCCTCAACAACAAAGGCCTGCTTCTGAGCCCCTTCGGCGGTGTTCATATCCGGCGCGTCAATGCTTCGTAGGTGTCTGTACATCTCCATGATCCATCAATTTAATAAAGGGATAATTTAAAGGCAACCCGTTTCACCGGGATATTTCCTCACCCCTCACCTCACAAACCATCGCAGGGCATGACGGGTTTCACTGCGATGTGACCGGAGGAGATACGGATCGTAGAGGCGGCGGGAGACAAACCCATCGGTCCGGACCATCAGCCAGCCGCAATCCCAGGCGCCGGAGGTATAGGTAAGCGGGATCGCCGGACCCAGGCGAACAAGCGGTTGCGTTCCGGTGATGAGCAGTTTTTGTTCTGTATAATAATAATTGGAATGGGTCTGTACGAACCATTCGTGGTCCATATTCGGCTTTTCAGCAAGGTCTCGGCACAGGTCTCGAATGCCGACTTTTATTTCACAGCCCCGCATCGACGCTTCGGCCACCGCATCGACAGAACCCGATAGCACCGTGCCGTCTTCAGAATGAGACAGGACCTCCTGCCAGCCATCCCGCACGTAAAACCGATAGGTCTCAAAATCGTAAATGAAATTCTGGCTCGGCGCATTCGTCTCTGAGTCCCAATTTTCTTTCGGATGGTATTTGGGCATGTCGTGGCCTGTAGGGTCAAGCGGTGAGGCCCCAGGGGTACCTGAAGCGGGCACGCCATCAAGCAGAAGCCGGCCAATAGCCTGTTGGCCGTTCTGATTGTACAGGAAATACGACATGGAGGCGCGAGGGCCAAATCCATCCGGCAAGGCGATCGGCTGACGTAAAGTCATAAAGCCGGCGACCCACCGATCATCCAGCAGAGGTCACACGAAACTCAGCAGCTTCCTGAACTATTTCGGGACAGTCGGAGGTGACGTCGATATGCTCATTGTGCCGGAATTCAGTATACACTCGCAGATCGGCGCCGTTTCGAACCGCATCGCACAGCGCGGCCTCACTGCCGCCTGTAATGGTCCGGTTGTGATCCAGTTCCAGCACCGCCTGCCATTGGGACATATAAATTCCTGAAAGGCAATACGTATCTCAAGGCACTCTATTGCCCAATTGACTGATTGCCCAATTGACTGATTGATCGCCTCCTGCTTACCACCTACCGCCTCCTGCTTTTAGTTTTTTCAATCACCCAATCACCCAATCACCAATTTTTTTCATCCCGCTATCTCCACCACCGTCACCCCCGTCCCCCCT
>CAJXCW010000168.1 GCA_913051705.1 uncultured bacterium | reverse complement strand
TGCTTCTGCCGGAAACCTGGCATTCCATCGAACTGGCCGCGGTCACGCCGGTCCCTGAATGGGGCGGCCAAAAACTGAGAGTCGGTCAGGAAGAAGATGCAGGAATCGATTCGGATGGGCATATATCATGGATATTATCGCGGCAGACGGAGTTTCATCTGGTGAAATAACAGAGTGTCAGGTATATATTACCCGATCAAGGGAGCCTTCAAATGAAAATTGATAAACTGGATCAGGGTGTATACGATTTGTTCGATCACTACGTGCATGGACAGATCAATCGCCGGGAATTTCTGGATCAAGCATCCAGGTATGCAGTGGCCGGCCTGACGGCTACGGCCATGTTTGACTTTCTTTCTCCGGACTATGTGCACGCCCAGCAGATCGAACCGCAGGATGCACGGCTAAAGTCAGAATATATGTCGTACGATTCGCCTGAAGGCGGCGGTACCATCCGCGGCCTGCTCTCACGGCCTGCCGGTAACAAGGAAAATTTACCCGGTATTGTCGTTGTGCATGAGAATAGAGGGCTTAACCCATATATCGAAGACGTAGCGCGAAGAGCCGGCCTTGCAGGGTTTATCGCATACGCTCCGGATGCTCTGACACCGCTTGGTGGCTATCCAGGCAATGACGACGATGGTAGATCATTACAACGCCAACGGGATCGGAATAAAATGCTGGAGGATTTTATGGCCGCTTATGGCTATCTGAAATCACACCCGGAATGCAGTGGAAAAGTCGGTGTTGTCGGCTTCTGCTTCGGCGGCTGGATATCCAATATGATGGCGGTGCGGCTATCGGATCTGGGTGCGGCCGTACCGTTTTACGGCAGTCAACCAGCCGACGAGGAGGTCACCCGGATTAATGCCCCGCTGCTGTTGCAATATGCCGGGTTGGACAAGCGAATTAACGAGGGATGGCCTGCCTTTGAAGCAGCTTTGAAAACCCACAAGAAGGCATATACGGCGCATATATATCCGGAGGTCAATCACGGGTTCCATAATGATACTACCCCCCGTTATGACAAAGCAACCGCCGAACTCGCCTGGCGCCGCACCATCGATTTCTTCAATGAAAAACTCAGATAACGGATGTGCCCCAATCGGCACGGAAGCCTGAAAACGGACGTACATACCGCAGAGGCTTAACCCGGGACCACACAAACCCAATTCACGGAAACATACCCATGAAAAACTGCATCACACAGGGCTTGCCGGTTCCGGAGGACCTGATCGGCAACCTGCAGGAGAGCTCGGACCTCAAAGGAAAACCCGGGGAGTTAAAACGCCGGTTGAAGGAAGACGGCTACCTGTTCCTTCGTGGGGTGATCGACCGCGATGAAGTCCTGACCGCCCGTGCCGAAATCTTTGAGCGTCTGGCGAACGTGGGTGAAATTAAGCAGCCTTCGTGGGAGGGTTTCTTCACCGGCAGAAGTGACCGAAAGGAGACGGCAGGCGACCTTGGCGCCTTCTGGAAATCTGTCTGTGAAGGACCTGCATTGAGGCAGGTTACCCATGGCCCGCACCTGCGGGCCGTCATGGCAGAAGTGTTGGGGGATCCGGCGCGACCTCAAGATTACCTGTTTTTAAGACCCAGTCCTGTTGGACGTGCCACACCACTTCACTACGACTATCCTTTCTTTGCGCGCGGCAGCGACCGCATCCATACTGCCTGGCTCGCTCTCGGCGACGTGCCGGTCACCGATGGCCCCCTGTTGGTGATCGAAGGATCCAATCACTTTACGGATCTCATTGAACCTGCAACGGCAGTTGACTATGATTCGAAGGATTCACCGGCCGTGTCTGTGATGGACAGTCCTATTTCTCTGGCGCAGAGTCGCGGCACACGCCTTCTAACCGCAAATTTCGAACCCGGCGACCTTGCCGTGTTTGGTATGACGACCCTCCACGGCACCCTTGATAACCACTCTTCTTTCGGTCGGATTCGATTATCCTGTGACATACGTTTCCAACCAATGGCCGACGAGATGGACAAGCGGTATTTCGGTCCGAATCCAAAGGGATCGACTGGAATCGGATACGGTGAATTGAACGGCGCCAAGCCGCTCACCGAGCCCTGGCATACCCGCTGATCTAGGCCGTTCATCCCATGAAGTGTTTTGCGTAGAAAACCTATGTCTGAGACCCCGAATTTTCTAATTATCATGTCTGACCAACACGCGCCGGATACGGTCGGTGGTCTGGGGCATCCGGTCGTCATAACGCCTTCTCTGGACCAGCTTGTGGCGACAGGGATTACCTTCCGAAACGCCTACTGCCCGTACCCTATGTGCACGCCTTCCCGAGCCGGGTTCATGACCGGCCGCCTGACGCCGGAGCATGGGGTGTGGGAACTTGGTACACCATTGAGATCGGATATGCCCACGTGGGCGCATGTGCTCCGCAGGGCGGGTTATGCGACCTCGATCAGCGGTCGCATGCATTTTGTCGGTCATGATAGAATGCATGGATTTGAAAGAAGGGTTTATCCTGACATCAACGAAACCCTGATTCCATTCACATACGGGGATTGGGATAAACCACAGGCTGATGATCACGTCATGCTGGGAGCGATCAGGGAGGCCGGACCGGTGGAGGAGCCGACCCGTGCGGAACTCTTCGATGAGGCGGTCATACAGGCGGCCATAGAGGAACTGACCTACCTTACTTCTGATGAGGACGGTCGGCCCTGGGCACTTATGACGGGTCTTTTCCTGCCGCACTTTCCCTATGCTGTGAGCCGGAAGTATTATGATATGTACGAGGGAACGGACATCCCCATGCCTCGCATCCCGCCCCATGGACGGACGTATGAGGAGATGGTCCCGCTGCAATTGGAGAACAACAGAAAATGGCTGGGACTGACCACGGACGGCGCTACAGAGGACGAGGTCCGGATAGCCCGACGATGTTACTACGGTATGATTACCCGCATGGACGAGTTGATCGGGAAACTCTTATCTCATCTACAAACCCTGCGAGGGGCCGACAATACCTACGTGATCTATCTTTCCGACCATGGTGACAATATGGGCGAGCATGGGTTCTGGTCAAAACTGAATTTCTATGAGGACAGCGTGCGTGTCCCTTTTATTGTCGTACCGCCGGACCAGGTGCATGCGGGCGCCCAGTGTGAAACGCCTGTGTCGTTGATCGACTGGATGAGTACATTCCTCGATCTGACCGGCCAGCAAGCCGCGTTTGAAGGGTTGCCCGGCCGGTCGCTATTCCCTTTACTGGCAGACCCTGCCCGGCAAGAACCGGAACGGGTGATCATATCCGACTACGCCTGTGACGGCACCCGTGTGCCGATGCGTATGGTCCGGCGCGGACGCTGGAAGGCCTGCTTTGCACCGGGCTATCCGTCTCTTCTTTTTGATCTTGAGACCGACCCCCACGAATGGAACAACCTGAGCGAAGAAACCGCTTTGCAGGATATCATGAAAGACCTCCATGAATCGGCCTGTTCGGACGGATGGGATGGCGCCGTTTTGGGGAAAGATATTTTATTCCATAAACGCCGGTTAAAATATATCAACGAAGCGGAATCCGGTGATTTCAGCGGCAAAAAATAATCCAGAATAATTCCTTTTCTTTTTATTGAAAAAGCCGTAAACTGACCTGCTACCTATCATATAATCATCATATCCCTTTAAACTGTGAGAAGATGCCATAGTGCCCAGAGAATTAAAATTTATCGCCACCCCTGAAAAAGGGAAAGTGTCCGCCATTTTAGATCAACCGGCAAACGCACGCGCCCTGTTGGTCCTCGGTCATGGCGCCGGTTCCAATATGAGGCACTCGCTCATAGCTGATTTGAGTGATGCCCTCGTCCGGCAGGGTATGGCCACCTTTCGATATCAGTATCCCTATTCAGAAAAGGGCGGAGGTGGTCTTGACGGCAGAAAAGTCCTTTTAGCGACGATTAGATCAGCCATCGAAAAAGCAAAAGAGGAAGCCCATGATCTGCCTCTTTTCGCCGGTGGCCATTCGATGAGTGGTAGAATGACTACCCTCGCTGAAGCAGATGAATCTTTACCGATACAAGGGATTGTATGCTTTGCCTTCCCCATTAACGGCGGTAAAGGGCCCGACGAACGGGCGGCGCATTTTCCACACATATCAAAACCCATGCTGTTTCACCAGGGGACCAAAGATAAGCTGGCAGATATTGAGGTCATGAAACAGGTGGTAAGCACGATGAAAGACCGGGCCACGCTCCATATTATTGATACCGCCGATCATGGATTTAAAGTCTTAAAACGCTCCGGAAAAACGCGTGGGCAGGTGATTGAAGAACTGGCTCAAACTACCGCAGAATGGATAGACGGCATGTAGCTTTATCGTTTCAATTTTAAAAGGATCCTCTATGCTTTCCCGGCCGTATCGTGGGGTGTTCACTATTCCAGTAACGCCCTTTCAAGAAGATGGTCTATTAGATTTAGACAGTTTGAAACGGGTCGTCGAATTCTGTATCGCATGTGGCGCCCACGGACTCGTGGCGCCGGTCAATGCAAGCGAGTTCAGCGCGCTTTCAGACAGCGAACGAACCCAGGTCGTCGAATGCATCGCTGAGGTTAATGCCGGTCGTTTACCTTTTGTTGTCGGCTCTTCGGGGGTAAGTAAGGAGGTGGCCGTCCATTTTGCCCGGCATGGCGCCGATCATGGCGCCCATGCGCTCATAGCCATCCCCCCCTATGTGCGCAAACCGCACCTGGATGAAATACGAAGATATTATGAGGCCATCGCCTCAGCGGTTGATCTTCCCCTGTTCATACAAAATCATCCGATCGGCGTGCCCATGTCGTCTACTTTCCTCGCCCAACTGTGTCGTGAGGTCCCCAATATCCTTTACATCAAGGAAGAAATAGCCCCCGTCACGCATTCTTTGACGGCCGACCTGGAGGCATGCGGGGATCATGTAGAAGGCGTATTCGGTGGTCAGGCCGGCAAGTTTATTCTTGAAGAACTGAGGCGGGGCGGAGCAGGGACCATGCCGGCCTGTGAGGTGACTGATATTCATGTGCAGTTGTGGGATGCCTATCAGCAGGATGGGGATAGCAAGGCCCGGGAGATTTTCAATCGATTGGTGCCCTTACTTAACTTTGAATCCCTGCACAGTGTCAACGCCTATAAAGAAGTACTCAAACGACGAGGGATTATAAAATCCGCCTTCGTCCGATCGTCAGATACATGCCCCCTCGATCGATACGACCACGATGAATTAGATATCTTATTGACGGATCTGAATGATTTACTGATGGATTTCGCTACGCTCAATTGAAAGTAAGGAGCGCGACTTCGAGGCATGATTATAACGCGCTCCGCTTCGCTCGCTGTGCTTTTTGTCGATCACCAACTCACCATTTAGGAGTCCCCTTGTCCCGCCCCAATATCCTTCTGATTACCAGTGATCAGCAACATTACGATACCCTCGGAGTAAATAATCCGCAGATATCAACCCCCGCCCTGGACAGGCTCGCCAATGAAGGGATGCAGTTTGATCGTGCGTATTGTAATAGTCCGGTGTGTTCTCCTTCACGCTCCACGCTGATTACCGGACTCTATCCTGCCTGGCATCACTGCTGGACGATCGGCGTCAAATTGCCCGAAGATGTACCCACGGTGGGCGATGTTTTCCAGGAGAACGGGTATGCGTCTATCCTGATCGGCAAAGCGCATTTTCAACCCCTGGCCTCTCAACCCGGTAGCGAATCCATCGAATGCCAACCCCTGTTAAGAGATCTGGATTTCTGGCGGAATTTCCATGGTCCCTGGTATGGGTTCAACCATGTGGAAACTGGCCGCATGCATGGCCATGAATCCCACGCCGGGCAGCATTATGCGATCTGGATGGAAGAAAACGGCTTGTCGAACTGGCAGGATTATTTCATGCAGTGGCCCCCTTCGAAGAATGATAAATATCGAGGGCCTCAGTATGAACGGGGTATGATATCCTGGGACTTGCCGGATCAATATCATCACTCCAACTGGGTCGCTGATCGGACCATCGCCAATATGGAACAATGTGTGGAAGACGATCAACCGTTCTATCTGTGGTCCAGCTTTTTTGATCCGCACCCGCCCTATGTCGTTCCGGAGCCCTGGGCGAGTATGTATGATCCGGAGGAGATGATACCTGGTCACTATACGGAGGGGGAGTTCGATGCCATGCCGCCTCAATTTAGAAAGACGCTGGAAGAAAACCCCGATTATTCAATGTATCAGGAAGAAGGCGGGTTCGGCCTTCACGGATTCAATTCCCATCTGCATTCAGAAGAGGAATTACGGCGAAGCATCGCCTGTTATTATGGCATGGTAAGTTTGATGGATCAGGGCATCGGCAGGATTCTGAATACGTTGGACAGGCTGGGGATTGCGGATAATACGGTCGTTGTATTCACCACAGATCACGGCCATTTCCTGGGGCAACACGGCCTCATCGCCAAGGGCGCTTTCCATTATGAAGACTTGTTACGATTACCGATGATCGCTCGGTATCCAGGTCATATTCCTGCGGGATCGACCACAAACGCCCTTCAAGGATTGATCGACTTTCCATCCACCTTTTTATCTGCTGCCGGTATCGACATCCCCGGTTTGATGCAGGGTGTTGATCAAATGGACGTATGGCGAGGCCGGACAGAGTCCGCCAGGGAACATGTAATGGTGGAAAACCGTCATAATCCCACCACGGTCCACTTACGTACCCTCATCACAGACCGATACAAAATGACCGTGTATCGGCATCCAACCTATGGTGAATTATTCGATCTCCAGAATGACCCCCATGAAATCAGCAACAAATGGGATGATCCATCCTACACAGAAATAAAGTCCAGCTTGATGCATCAATTCATCCAAGCTGAAATGCAACGTGAACCCACCCGAATGCCCAGAATAGCCGGCGCGTAAAGTGGTGGATTATGATTTCTATATGGGGGCTTACGAGGCTTCGCGTGATTTCGGTCCCTTTAATCACCGGCTGTATGCCCTTAAAAATCATCCTGGTGAAGTGCGACAGTTGATCGGCGGAAAACGGTGTGTTAAAACACAGGATGGATTTAGCGAACAGGAATTAAGCGCAGATGAAATAAAAGAGGCCTTACAGACCGATATCTACCTATCCGAAGCATTGGTGCAACAATGGGCGGCGTCCAGCGCCCTCGAAGCCTCAATTAAGGCGGCACCGGAAGGTTAGGCTACCATGATCTATTGTCCAGAATGAAGGCGGATTATGTCAAACGATAAGCTTTTCCCACACCCGCACCTCGATCCTACCCACCCTCAAGCAGGCTCTTTGCAAAGAACCAATCCGCCTGTTTTTGTCTGGAAACCGGATCATACCGATCAATTTATGAACCTGGTTGTCGCCAGAGATGAAACCCTAAAGGATCGCGTTATTGAGGCAAAGCAACTTACAGACCCGATGTATCTCCCGGATAAAATATTGCCGTCTGGTAAGTATTTCTGGCAATGGTCAGATCAGGAGGGGAGGTCCCCTGTTTATGATTTTGAGATTCCCCCCGATGCCGTCCACCTGGAAGTACCCCCTGTCGATGTCTGGCTGGACCGGTTCCCCCAAGCCCATCCTCGGATTTTTACCCGACCTGAAATGGTCTCGTCTATACGGCAGTCCTGTAAGGATGAATCCAGGTCGGATTGGACAAAACTCAGATCCATTGCGGACCAACTGCTGCTAAGCGAACATGAAACAGAAGAGCCCCCATTTTTACCGGACCGCCGGGTCGATTATGACGCCTTCTTCAAAGTGTGGTATAAGATTATGTGGGGCACCAGGCAGTTTGCTCATGGGGCGTATACCTTAGCCCTGGCCTATCTTGCCGGGGATGATATACGGTATGGCCGGGCTGCATGCCGACGAATGGCTTCCATTGCCCGATGGGATCCGAAAGGGTCGAGTTTCCTCGGCCATAATGATGAAGCCCATATGTCCGTCATATGGCATGGGCCACAGGCCTGCGACTGGGTATGGGAGGTGTTTACGGATGAAGAAAGAGAGCAGGTGATCCAACAATACAGGGTACGAGGCAGAATTACATTCGAGCATATGCGTAACAAGGGACATTACGGCATAACCCGCTTTGACTCCCATGCCGGCAGAGAAATTGTGTTCCTTGCGCTTACAGCCCTTGTTTTTCACGAACATATCCCGGAAGCAGAATCCTGGCTCACCTGGCTTCGTCCTATCCTATGCGGGGTATGGCCGATCTGGGGACAAGACGACGGTGGCTGGGCGGAAGGCATGTCCTACAGCAACGCCTATGTGGATATCATGACGATGTTCGCTACCGCGTTAAAACGTGGCGCGAATATAGATCTCTACAAACGTCCCTTCTGGCGCAACCATGCCCGGTGGAGGCAATATTGCTGGCCACCTTATGCGGAATGGATTGGTTTTGGTGATCATTCAGAACGCTGGAAATCAGCCTGGGAAAGAAATGCGGATCTGGTAGAATTAATTGGCAGGGAAACGGGGACCGAAGAGTTTAATGCGTATATCGCTTCTTTTCGAGAGGAAGCCAAACAGTGTTACACGCCGCCTGAACGAAATATGCCCGGGGTTTCAGCCCAACTGTTCCTCCATGAAAAGGTCACGCGGCACGACACCCCTGAGCAAAAACCGGTGAAAAAATCGAAGGGTGAGTTACAGGTTTTCTCCGACGTGGGTTGGGCGGTTATCCGGACAGACCTCCATCATGCCGACCAGGATATTGCGTTTCTTTTTCGCTCCTCACCGTATGGCGCCATCAGTCATTCCCATGCGAACAACAACGATTTTATCATCCATGCAGGCGGAAAGGTCCTGGCCATGCCGAGCGGCTATTATGCCGGCTATGGCTCAGACCACCATGCCCATTGGGTCTGGCATACAAAATCACATAATTGTCTTACCCTTTCTGATGCACCGCAATTGATGCGCTCACACCACTCCAGAGGATACATAGATCATATATTCGAGGATGATCGACTGATCTATTTCAGAGGGGTAGCGGACGCCAGCTATCTGGATCGGGCGACACGTTGTCGGCGCCATGTCTGTTTTTTTAAGCAACACACCTGTTTCTTAATAGTCGATGAATATATCGCCCGGATGGATGTCGTTTCCGCCTTGCAATGGAACATCCACTCCCGGGCTCGCTTTGAAGTCGATGAACAGGCAAGGTCCTTTTTAATCGAAAGAGAGGGGAGCAGTCTGACAGGCCACATGCTCTATTCGCATAACGGATATTTTTTATTATCAGAAGGCTGGGATCCCCCACCTTCGCGTGTCAAGCCGAACGACCAGTGGTATCAACAGTATCATTTGCGATTTACCCCTTCAGGGATGGAATCGAACATGAATTTAGGTGTTTTACTATGTCCCGGTCATGCAAATCTTAAACCGGCAACAATAAAGAGAGCGCGCATAGATGGGGTGGAAGCGGCTTTCATCGAGGAAGATGCGATCTATATCCGTCAACACGAAAAAATAGATATTGATACGATGGCCTCTGATGCCCTTATTCTACTCAAGCTGGCTGGTAAATATTATCACATTGATGATCATGGAGTGAAATAACCCGTCATTTTGAACACGCCGTGGTTCTCGGTTACAATTTATTATGTCACCTGATCTGATTCTCGTTATTTCTCTCCTCATTCTCACGGTTGCGATTTTCGGTCAATGCCTGTTCGGTTTTGGCAGTGGTTTGATTGCCATTCCGACCCTGGGATTGTTGATTGGTTTGAAGGATGCCGTCACCCTCTCTTTAATCGTTCAGATGGTCAGCGTTATTTTCCTGATCCGTATTTATGACCACATTGATTGGAAGCTCGTGCTACCGGTTATCTGGGGTCTTATACCGGGTACGCTATTGGGTGTGTATCTTCTCACCATCCTTGACGAGGCATGGATACGCTGGGCCTTGACGGTGTTTATCATCGGGTATCTGATAAGAGACTTTTTTTTCAAAGATAAAAATTTCCCTTTTCTCCGTCATCAATGGAGTGGTTTCGGTGTAGGCTCTATTGGAGGAATTATACAGGGGCTCATAGGTACCGGTGGTCCACCGCTGGTCATATATCTTAATGAAATATCATTAAAACCAGATGCTTTTCGAGCGGCTCTCCTGCTATGGCTTTGTGTGGTAAACGTGGTCCGCCTCGTTATATCCATGAATACCGTACTCTTCAGTCCTCAGGTCATCCAGACCTCTTTATTCGCCATCCCTTTGCTGCTCCTGGCCATGTGGGCTGCCAATCACGTAAGAAAAAAATTAAATGAAAAGTTGTACGCCCGTGCCATCCAATTCATTCTCGTAGGTTCTGTCGTCGGCCTCATGATGAAGTGATTTATTTAATGCACTACAATCGCCAAATCACCCAATCACCATTCCTATGTCCATTCTCCCCCTCGAAGAATCCTGCCGTTCATGGATAACGGCGTTATAATCAGAAGTTTTTTATAACCGGTGGTTGGCCCATCCGTTATCTGTTGATGGCTACGCAAGCACCCAGATGATACCATCGATACATCGGTTTATTATCGGCTACGAGGCGGGTGACCTAAGGCGGTATGATCAAATCACGAATGATTTTTAGCCGCTGAAATGAATACCATTGGTCACTGCTCAGTTTGCGTGAGCTGAATGAGGTTCCCGCAGGTATCGTCGAATACGACAGTGGTTACCGACCCCATTTTTGTCGGTTCCCTGGTGAATACCACGCCTGATGCTTTCATTCTTTCATAGGTCTGCTGAATATCTGTGACAAAGAAGGTCGTTGCAGGTATGCTGTCGTCATAAATAGCTTTCTGATAGGTTTTTGCGGCCTGGTGGTCGTCTGGTTCCAGGAGTAATTCCATACCGCCCGAACCTTCGGAAGAGACGACGGTCAGCCATTTGAATTCTCCCACAGGTATATTATGTTTCACCACAAAACCCACCATTTCTGTGTAAAACTTCAGGGCTTTGTCCTGGTCATTTACGAATATACTGGCGAGATTGATGGTTACGGAAGCCTCCGTGGCGGCAGGCTCCGGCAGAACAGATGGCTGAAGCGGGTCACCCTGATTATAAAACAGAATGAAGGCTATAAATGCAAAAACAAACCCCAACAGAAAACCTGTAGCAATAGATCTTATGTCCATTTGGGTTACCTCATCTGAAAAGATTGACTGGGAATAACACCGTAGCAGAGACGCTGGACCCCGGCTTGATACTTCAGTGTAGGGTTTCAGTGTCCTCCTCTTCCGCATTCCAGATCGAAGCTTCGTCCGTGCTCGCAGGTCAGGACCCCATCTTTTACCACACCGCGGGTAAGCGGATAGCCCATATGCGGACACTGGTTATCCGTCGCAGAAATCTTTCCATCGAGGTTAAACAGGGCGACGCTTCTGCCCGCATCTATTTTTACGGCACGGGACTCACCGGGTGAGATATCCGATGGAGAACCGACATGTACCCAACCATTCTCGGATGTCATCGACAATACTCCTTTCGAGTGGTAACTGATGGGAAGGACCGATTACGGTCGTTCCCAAATGTAAACTTCCTTATCGTAAATGATATGGAACCCATTCCGCTCTAAGTTCCGGAGGGAATTTTCGAGCATGTAAAGGGTTTCGGAGCAGACCCATCGGCATCCCCTTTCAACAGCTCGGTTAATGCGTGCGGTAATAAGCGCATTTTGACCTCCAAGACCACGAAACGGCTCTGCTGTTCCTGCCCATCCCAGATAGCCGAGATCTCCAATGACATACAGACCGGCGGCGGCGACGAGACGATTGTTTGCGTATGCGCCGTAGTGATCGAACTGCGGCTGATTGCAGGTCGTACGAACGAAATCGCCCCAGGATGAGAATATTTCTGTAAGCGCTTCCGACTGCGCCTTAACTTCCTCCGGGTCAAGCCGTTTTACTTCGAGGGAGGTCTCGTGCGGTTTGACAGGCGTTGCGGTCCTCAGCAGGGTCGGGTAGCCCGTGCCTCCAAATCGATTCAGACCATGTGCCGCCAACCAGTTTTGTATCTCATCTTTCTGGAGCCCCGGACTTAACCAAAAAAAGAAACGCCGACAACCTGATTCGTTGAATAACGCCACGATCCGATCGATATCGGCGGAGACCACCTCTTTTGTGCACCCCATAAAGTGTACGGCATTCAAATTGCTGGAGGGATAGGGTGAATCATTGTCGGCATCCAGCGTAACGTAGGCATCGCCGATTCCTTCGATAGTCCCCGGAAATTCCGGACGATATGGATCACTTGCCACGACGACCCTGCGAAGATGTCGAGCGACCTCTTCGGGTTTCATCTCATGGTCCTGTTTTGCATGCGCTTCGCAGGTCTTTACAAATTAATAGTGTGCCGCAGGATAGATATGGTTACCAGAAAATTGTCATGATTAATTATACAAAACATATGTTGGGCATACAAGGGGAAAATAAATTGGGAATACACTTTCACTGCATACTAAAAACTGGATCCCTGCTTCTACGGGGATGACAAAATAAAAGACGTCAAATTGGCTTGAGAGGTGGTCAGGTCTTTGCCCTGTCATCCCCGCAAGCATTAAGCGGGGATCCATATCAGGGCGGCAGATCCCTTCGCGAAACTGTGAGCCCTGCGGGGTTGGTCATATGGATGCCCGATTAAGGCCTTCGGGCATGAAAAATCACGACATTAAGCCATCATATCAAAAGAGTACAGTAGTGAATAGCTGACGTTACGTATGGGCAGGTTTGGGACCATCATGATGATGCCCTTCACGTTAATGCGCTT
>CAJXCW010000167.1 GCA_913051705.1 uncultured bacterium | reverse complement strand
AAATAACATGGGCCGATTGCTGGACAATATCCGGTGCGCAACGGTAGTTCTCACCTAGCATCCTGATGGAAGCGCAACGTCTGCAACAGGCGTTATTCGATCTGATCACCGAAGCGGACACCGATCAGGCCATTGCCGAAACCTACCAGTCGATGCCCTCACGGAGATAGGCAGTGGCCAACTATAGCTTGTGTCCTTCACGGGCGCATCACATATATAGTCACTAATATAGCTCTTGTGGTTTCGGCGTTTTATCTGAGAAAGGGTCTTCATGTCACTGGAACAACAACTTTTGCGCATGCAGGTAGACGGCTGGTGCATCCTGGAAGGGATCATACCGGAGGACTGTATTGCAGGGGTGCGTGAGCATGTACAGACCGCCACGGAGAAACACCGTAATCCGAAGGCCCCTGATCGAATCGGCCACGTGAGCGGTTTCATTAATTTTGATAAATCCCTGGCGCCATATCTGGCGGACCGGCGAATGCTCGACCTGGTCGAAGAGATGCTTGGACCGTATAGTCGTATTTCGTTTACCTCGGCCACGATCAACGAACCGGGCAATGCTCGCAGCGGTTGGCATGCGGATTGGCCGTTCAATCAGAACAACGGTGGTCATATTCCGGCCCCATACCCGGATGCGGTTGTCCATCTGACGACCATCTGGATGCTGACGCCCTTCTCCGGCGAGAACGGTGGCACCCTCATCGTGCCCGGCAGTCACCGATCTCCCGATAACCCGACAGCAGATAACGGCGTACCGCCCGGTGAACCGTACGCCACGGAAATGAATGTAAGCGGCAACGCCGGAAGTGTCCTCGTGATGGACAGCCGTCTCTGGCACGCGACGGCGGCGAATACCTCCGCTGATCCGCGGGTAGCTGTTGTGGTCCGTTACGCCCCCTGGTGGCTGAACCTGGATGTGCTCAAACCCGACTCAGCGGACCGGCAACGCATGGTCGATGAAACTGGCCGGAACGAAAATATGGTTCCCCAAATTCCCGGTGCGGTGTATGATGGTTTGCCGGACGATGTGAAACCCTTATTCCGGCACTGGCTGGTCTGAACCCATCTTATACATATGACCATGAAAGATGGTGATGTGTTTGCTTTTCGCTTTGGTAACACCGGGAGATAAAAGATGACGTTGTCCGATCTACAGATTGCATCATTTAAGAAGGCAGGTTATATCAGCCCGATTCGTATCGCCGATCAGACGCAGGGGGACTATTGCCGCGATCAATTCAATCAATTGGAAGCACGCGAAGGCCGGGAAAAGAGTATGATCGGTTTGCTCGACCGACATATGGACCACCCATTTATCTGGGAACTGGCTACTCAACCTGATATCCTGGATTGTATTGAAGCGGTTATCGGTCCGAATATTCTTCTCTTAGCCACCCATTTTTTCTGCAAATACGGCGGCAGCAGTGACCGGTTTGTCGCCTGGCATCAGGATGTGACTTATTGGGGTCTGGAACCGCCCATGGCTGTCACCGCCTGGTATGCCGTGGATGACAGCGATCGGGATAATGGCTGTATGCAGATCATTCCCGGCACCCACGCCGCAGGAATACGGGAACATGGCAAATCCGCTCAGGATGGGAACCTTTTGAGCATCAACCAGGAAGTTAACATGTCGCCCGAACAGGAAAAGACAGCCGTAGACCTGATCCTCAAAGCCGGTGAAATGTCTATACACCATGGGCTTACCATCCACGGCAGCCTCCCCAACCAGTCGGACCGCCGCCGATGCGGTCTGACTATGCGCTACGTTCCCACCTTCGTTAAGCAGGTCAACGCCAACTCCATGGGAATACGATATCATGCCCTCCTCGTCCGGGGTCAGGACGAAGAAAAACACTTTGGGGAGATGGATCCCCCAAGTTTCAAATGATGATTTTTGAATGAGGAATGATGATTATGATTAAAATACCACCAAACAGGATAATGTGCCTTAAACCAGGATGATATTCTTATCCGTCTTTTCTATCATCATTTAAAAATCATCATTCATAAAATAGTGTCACTCCATCCTTTTCTCCCTCCCTCCGGTCTTATCCACAACCGATAGATAAACAGGTGCTACTTTTCTATTTGCAAAGGAGACGAAAGATGCGGTTAAGGCTAACGGGCTTATCTCTGTTTATGAGTTTGATGCTGGCAACAATCCCCATACAGGGTCAGGATGTCACCATCACGCAGGATGGGCGGTATTACTTTGAACGAACGGCGCAGACGTTTGCTGTAAATCCCGGCGGAACGTTGACCATCGACTCGCCGTCCGGTTCAATTCGAATCGAAAGCGGAACGAATAATGAGGTGGTGGTCGTGGCGGAGAAGCGCATCAGCGAGAACGATGAAGCCGACGCCCGTGAAGAGTTCAGTGGCATCGAGGTGGGTCGAATTACGGGGGGATGAGTGGATGTAACGACCGCGGGCGGCAGTATCCATGTAGACGGCTCCAACGGGCCGGTAGAGGTAGAAACAGCGGGTGGCAGTATTGAGATCGAAAATCCCCGTGGCGCCATCGAAGCGCGTACCTCTGGCGGCGATGTGAAAGCAGAACTGGTGATTCCCGATGCCGGTGTGGATACCCATTTTTATCTAAAAACGCCCGGAGGCGATGTCACGATTTATCTGCCAGAAAACCTGGCGGCCTCGATCGATGCCGAAATCCGTATCCGGGGTAACGACAGATGGCGGGATGACGACTACCGCATTTATTCGGATTTCGATCTGGAGATGGAAGACGATGACGATAGATATCGAAGCCGGATTACAGCACAGGGCGATATCAACGGCGGTGGCGACCGGATTCGTCTGAACACCACCAATGGGGATATTTATTTCGTAAAATAAA
Organism: uncultured bacterium; assembly: GCA_913051705.1. Classification (GTDB taxonomy): domain Bacteria; phylum JAAXHH01; class JAAXHH01; order JAAXHH01; family JAAXHH01; genus CAJXCW01. Next base: position 10,021 of record CAJXCW010000167.1, on the reverse strand, counting down.
TCGATAGGCGGCCATCGTAGGTACACGGCGCGTGCCGTGTACCTACGCGCCCACCGTCGGCTCAAACACCACCCGATCTCCGATTACATAATCCACTACCTGTACCCATCCCCCCGGCTTCAAATCACCAAGCTTTGATATATCATCAACCTGTATAGAGGTCGACCCACGGCCGGGCATCGTGTTATACGCTTTCTCAATCGATGCCCAAACACCATTTGCTTCTATTTGCAATCTGGTTTGCTCCAGATTTCCCGTGCGTGTCATGATGTGCATGGTGAGTTCGATTCGCTGTCCTTCCACGCTTTCTATCGGCGATCGACCGATAAGAGAGGTGACATCCAGGGTCAATCGTAATCGACCTTCCCCCAAGCCCTCGACGGCCTCTATCTCGTAGTTATGGGCGCGACTGCCCGGGTTTATCCGAATACGGTCACCGGGGTTTATGTTTGGCAAGCGATCTACATCAATGGTCTTTTGATCCCTGTTCAAGCCGATAATTCGGCCTTCCACGGGGCCGGCGCTCGAATAGACATGATCTCGATATCTGAATGTCTTTACGCCCGTGGTGGCGACCTTGTGATCCACAACCACGGCGAGCGGACCCTGCATCACGGTGCCATCGTCAAATACGGTATCCTGATCACCTGGTTCTTCCGGTGACCAATACAGGGTGATGTGTTTTCCACCTCTGGTCTTCAGGGTCACGCCCGCACCGGAGGCAGCGCCTTGTATGACCTTCACGGATCGGACTTTCGTCAGGTTGGCTTCACCGATACGCGGTTCCATCACCAGGTCAACATGGGTGGGTTTATCAGGCTCTTGCACCTTTCGGCGCCATAACAGCGTACGAAAGTTATAATCCGACTGTTCCGGGGTTCCCATAAGGGCGGTAGCCTGGGCAGTTAATACATCGGTCTCATCACTGACGGACACCTGATGGAGATCGAGATATACCTGCGGTTCGACACTTGACTGCCAATCACCTTGCCAGGCGGATTTAGCTGCCGCCATGGCGACCTCATCCATAGAGGCCAGACCGTCATAGTCCGGATAGGCTAATGAGCTTAAATTCCCACGATTTCCCTGAACAGAGGTCACCGTACCGGATTGCGGAGTAAAGGTCAGATCATCCGTAGAAAAAGAACCCTGCAAACCTCTGCATACGCGCCAATGTTCCCGACCGCCTTGAATACGAGAAAAGTCAATCACGGCGACGCCGTCATCTTCGGTTTCAACCAGAGCGATAAGTCGGCGATAGGATACGCCGAGCTTTTTCCACTGCCTGTTCTCTGCATCCGCAATCCATCTTTCCGCCGCCAATTCCAGGACCTGAATGCCTTCCGTAAAAAGCGTACGCACGAGTCGCCCACGCCCGGCTACCATCTCCGGCGCCACACCAGGTATAACACTCCACACCGTATTATGCGTCGCCCAGTTGCCCTCCCATTTCTTGATCGTCGCCCAGGACTGCGGATAGCCCAGATCAGTCAGAAAAGGTCGGCCATGGGCAAACAACTGGACATCAAGCAAGTCCATGTGCCGATGATTGGATGTATCACCATAGACGATCCCCAGCGCTGCCCGTTCCGGTGTATCATTTGTGCGGAGAATCCCGATGCCCACGCCATCATGTATTGTCGTACCGATGTGTCTGGGCTGGTTGGATTTCTCCGCTGCATAGATTTCTTTAACGACTGGATCATCCGTATACTCGATCGCCCGTTTGATGGTGTCTGGTGCAATGTGGGAATGAATCAGGATTTCTTGAAGCCGAAGAGAATATGTCTGGCCATCCGCTTGCCCTAGTTGCGCCTTGCTGCCAGGGGCTGAGCCGTCGCCGAACTGAAACCAGGACTTCCCGATCATCGTCACTTCGTGAGGTTGCCGCGCCACTCTGGCGGCTCTCGGATCGTCGACTAAGGATGGATACTTCAATTCGGAATAGGCGTGCGGGTGTCGTTTTCGTAACTGTCTCAGATGGTATTCCAGCGTGAAAAGACCATTGGTGTGAATGCCGTTATAATTGCCCGTAGATTCAGGTGGACTGCCGTCCGGGAAAAAGTTGTTTGTCCCGAATACCCGCAGCCGGTCCGGCCCTTTGTCGTACAGCCAGTCCATCACATCCTGCGCATCCGGACGATCCAGAGCGCGTACTACCGTCAGCGCCCCCATGCTCTCCCGCGGCAGGTTGCTGCGGGCCCCCCGATCCATGATACACTGAAGCTGAGCTGCGAGCATTTCCTCCAGGAGAAGAATGATCTCCTCCGAGGTATTCACCTGAAGGCCAAGCGCCTGTGCCCGATCTACCATCTCCTGGTCCTGGCGGATGAACGGCCAGACCGTATCATAAGCCAGCGCCAGTGTCTCACTGATATAGGGGATATCAATAGAATAGCGCCGCATGCCTTTGGCTTTCAGCGCCTCTATCGGATCGGCCTCATCAGACCAATCCGGCTGTCCCCATGCCCAGGGCTCTTCTGCTCCAAGTGAGGGACCGTACCGAAACTGCGGCACGGATGCCAGATAGAGAATATCTGTCGCATATCGAAGTAACATGATGGTCAGTTTTCGAGCGACGGCCTCATCAAACGGCGTGCTACGCAGGACGCCGGTTAACTGCTGCATCTGATGGTCAAACCGCCCCACTTGATCCCGATGATAGGTTGCTGTAAACAGGAAAATATGCCCGTCCTCATCAAAATATCCGAACCCGTCATCAGGCGTTTCGCCACCGGTAAAGTCTTCGTTTAAAAAATCGTTACTCGGATAGCAGGTACTGCAGGCCGGACAGGTAGAACGAAAGTCGCTTGGAAAGTGGTTTCGGAGCCACGGATAAAAACCGCCGTGTTGAAACACGGCGGTGCCGCAATTCGGGCATCCCTGATTGACATTGACGAAGTGAGCCTGTGGCCATTCCGGAAAGGGCAACTGCCGCCAGATCGTTTCATCCGATTGGCTGATCCACCAGTCGACCTGTTCATCAAAAACCGTGATACGTGTTGAAATATCCTGCAACGTCTGGGACCTTTTGGTAGAATCCCAACCCTTTCCCAGCGGCCAGCGGCGCGGCCATACGGCGCCATGATATGTATGTGGCTGACGGAGGTCGTTCAGCGTTCTTACCTGAATGACGGTCGAGACCACTTTTTTTCCGCAACCGACCATCACCTTGTAATCACCGGGCGTCGAAGGTGACCTCAGATAATAATACCGGGTGGCGTCACGCCCATCCCACCGGCAGTCTATCAATTCAAAATCTGATGTATCTAATCCGATGTCATTCCCTTCGGTTGACACCGGCAATCGAAAAGACCGACCCGGCATAATGACCCTGGGGCGCCATGGAATAGAAAGTTCAGGCATAAATACCTCTTGATAATACCAATGTATTATTTGTGATGGAATGAGTCAGATCATACCATAAAACCGTCATCCCGGTCATACAGTCATCATAGAAATACTAGGTGGCCAGATACCCGCCCAGTTGCGCGGGTTCAATATTACCTCCGCTCAGAAGCGCCACCACCTTTTTACCCTTTACATCCACCACACCATTCAACATGGCCGCTACACCGACCGCACCACCGGGTTCAACGACGAGCTTGGTCGTACTGATCAGTATCCGAATAGCATCTATGACCTGTTCGTCCGATACCAGGACCACATCGTCCACGTATTTTTTTACCAGTTCGAAAGGAAGGCCGCCCGGACGGGGGGCGACCAACGCATCACATACGGTTTTCGGTTCGGGCACTTCGCACAATTCTTTTTTCTGAAACGACTGATACATCGCCTGAGATCCCTCCGGCTGAATACCAACCACCTGAACAGCCGGTTTCAGCGTTTTGACAGCCGTCGCTATGCCTGCGATAAGTCCGCCGCTGCTGATAGGTACCAGGACGACCTCAACGTCCGGCGCCTGCTCCATTATTTCAGCACCAATGCTGCCATGCCCGATCACCACATCCGAATATTCCCAGGTATTGATCGCAGTAATGCCCTGTTCCGCTTCCAGCTTCTCAAGCGTCTCCCATCGGGCTTGATTCCGATTTTCGCATATAACCACTTCGGTACCGAACTTTCTGGTACGATCCACTTTGTAAGGCGATGTTTTCTCCATCATCACGATGGTGGTAGGAATGCCGAGTAACTGCCCCATATAGGCAAACGCCGCCGCAAAATTGCCCGATGAGGAAATAGCCGCCCCGCGTTTCTTCTGACCGTCCGACAGACGATTTAAAATCGTGTAGGCCGCGCGAGACTTATACGACCCGGTCACCTGTAAATTTTCCGTTTTTAATTGCACCTCCGCACCCACCTGGTCGGAAATCGCCTCCGCCCGTACTAGCGGTGTGTAAACAATATCCGATGGCAGTTCTTTGCGGGCTTTCTCAATCTCTTCCAGGGTAACCATAGAGGAACTCCTACAAAACTAAAAGTCGAAAGGACGAAAGGATGAAAGATCGATAGAACAAATAAATCTTACCTGGACACAACCCGTCAAGGAATATGTCCTCCGCATATCCTCTGCGCACCCGGCGTGCCGTGTACCCTTCAAACACTTTCTGCTTTCTGATGTCTGAGTACCGGGAACCATTCCGCACTACTTACCGTTCTTATGAAAATATTATAGCACACGCCAAAAGGTGAAAAGGTGTTATTCCCGCAGGCTTTAAGCGGGAATCCACAGCTTGGAGATGCTGGATGGAAGCGTGCCGTTGGGAACGCTTCGAGCACAACGGAGTTCCCGCTTAAAGTATGCGGGGATGATGTACGCTTATATGGGATAACAAAGCAGAAAACAACTTTTGCCGTGTACTTGCAATAATATAATAATTCTGCATACAATACTGAAGATTTTCAGAATCAGATTGTATTATTGGTGTTTGAAAAGCCAGTGTAATGAAACATTTAATTAGCAATTGTTCTCGTACGTTTACGGAGGATTTAATGGTTAACCCCCTAATGACAGTGCAAATCGGTGCGCTACTCTGTGGTCTCGCTATTACGCTTATGCCGGTTTCTGGATATTCTCAATCGGCTGACAACATGGACGCCAGGGATTCGAATATCGGTTTTGAAATGCTCAACCCCTCAGATAAAACCGATCCAGAGAATGAAAAAACCCGAACGCCCAAACCGGATCGCTCTCTCATAGATCAACCCTTCAACACCCCACTGCCCGTCAGCGACCAGCCGTTCGACTATGCTGGTCTTGATCCCCGGGGTTATAACCTGACTGCCATCCGTACGACCACATCCATTACATTAGATGGTCGTCTTGACGAACCGGATTGGCAGATAGCCGCGGTTGCTAAAGATTTCTATCAGTTGGAACCTGTCGAAGGGGCACCAGCCTCGCATCCGACCGAAGTACGTGTGCTTTATGACGACAAGAACCTGTATATCGGATTCATGTCTTACGATGATAATCCAGAACTGATCATGGCGCCGGACATGAAGCGAGATACGCGCATGACTTTTTCGAATGATATGGTCGTGGTGGTCATCGCACCGCTTGAGGGCTATCGCGAAGCGTATGAATTCCAGGTCAATCCCAACGGCGCCCGGACAGACGTGTTCGTAAGCCGCGAGGGCAACAACTCCGATCAGGATTGGAATGGGTTCTGGGATGCGTCCAGTCAGATATATGATTACGGCTGGTCGGTGGAATTCGTGATCCCGTTTCATGCCCTGCGCTTTCCGAATAACCCGACTCAAACCTGGGGCATCAACTTCGGTCGGCGCGTACAGCGAAACCGCGAAGCATCGTATTGGGTGCCGCTGAGTCTGCGCGATGGACAGCAGGCGCTGTATCGATTCGGCAAGGGCGGACGGCTGGTCGGTCTGTCGAATATCAAGCCCGGTGGCCGGGTGCAGTTGACGCCTTTCAGCGTCTTGGGTGGGCTACATTCAAGAATCAATGTCACGGGCCCGAATTTCGGCGCTCCCATAGCGGTTACGGGTTTGAGGGGCGAACTGCAACGGCAGGCAGGCGCCGATCTGAAAGTCGCGGTCACCTCCGGTATTACACTTAACGCCACGCTTAACCCGGATTTCGCCCAGGTGGAAGCCGATGATCAGGTGGTCAACCTGTCGCGATTCGAGTTCCAGTTCAACGAAAAACGTCCCTTTTTCCTCGAACGAAGCGATATCTTCCGTCTGAATCAGAAGGTCGGCGGGTTCTGGATCGGTGGCGGAAACAATGACCGAACACCGCAGTTGTTCTTCAGTCGCCGCGTAGGACGCCAGTTGCCGGACGGCTCAGTCGTGCCCATTGATCTCGGGATGCGTGTCACCGGGAAAATAGGCCAAACGACCATCGGGCTGCTGAACGTCCAGACGAGAGAAACGCAGTATGAAGACGACGGCGTTCAGAAAATCGAGCCCATCACCAACTGGCAGGCGTTGCGCGTCTCTCATGATATCGGCGCCCGGTCGAGCATCGGCATGCTGGCGACTTTTAAAGAGCCGAATCCGAATTTGAGTGACGAGATTGGTACAGTCATCCCGCGGTATGCAAGCAATAATTATAATAGGGTGGTCGGTTTCGACCTCAACCTGGCATCCCGGGAGACCAACCACCAGATGCAGGCCACCTTTGCCAAAAGCTGGACGGACACCTTAAGCACCACGGAGCAGGATTGGACCTTACGGTTGACTCAGCGCTGGCAGAACCGATGGATCGGTTATTCCGCCTCTTTTCTCGATATCGGGGATGACTTTATCGCTCAAACGGGATTTGTCCGTGAAAACGACCTGCAACGGGTAGGCCTCAGTTTCTTCACCAATCCCTTTGTCCGCCGATTCGGAATCCGACGTGTTAATTTCACAATCCAATCCAATTATATCACCAAGAAGAACACAGACTTTCTGGATGCTGACACGTGGTCCGTTTCACCTAATTTATTCTTCGAACTGGAACGCGGGATATGGGTTGGAGGCACCTACAGCAGGGCATTCGATACCCTGGGCAGCACCAGCCGTATCGGCGGTGTCCACTTCACCGCCGGTTCCTATTCTTTTGATCAGGGGAACGTGTTTATTTTTACCAATCAGGGGAAAAAGATATCCGGCCAGGGCAGTGTCCAATTCGGGAAATTCTACGGCGCCGACCTCTTGTCCCTGTCTACGCGGGTATCTTTCAAACCGAATCCACAGGTGGCATTCGAGCCGGGCATCAACTGGAACCGTGTGGACCGCGGCAACCGTACAGGCCTGACTGCTGACCAATTCGACCACAGCACGCGCCTCATTCCCCGGTTCCGGATGAACTATTCCTTTTCGCCGAATTTATCGTTCACCTCGTATGTCCAGCTCAATACCGACAGAAAACGGACGCAGGACGGTTTTCACCTGAATACGATCACGATGAACTTCCTGGTCGCCTACCGGTCCCCCTTCGGCCATTCCTTTTTCCTGGCCTTCAACCAGTTCCGCGACGACAATCTGGACACCGACAATTCCTTCGGCCCCTTCAATCGCACCCCGTTGCGCCTCCGCGACCAGCAGCTCGTGGCCAAGGTATCGTATCTGTTGAATTTGTAAGGTAATGTGCCGGATGGCGTGGATTAATCTATGAAAGAAAAAGAGGAATATGATTTCAATAAGGCTGAACGGGGGGCGGTCGTCTCATCCCTCCCCCAATAAAACCCGCGCCGACAGGATTATTTATTTCGTGTGCGATTCCGGCGACCAGATGTCCTGATGCCGCCATTTTTTCCGATTGCACCAACGGGGTTTGAGTTTCCCGGAGTTGTATATGAGCCGAGTCGAGTTTCCTGTAAGACTCAGACAGTTGTGCATTGTTCGTTTCGAGGGCATCATTTGCTTCCGCTAATTCCGCCGTTCGCTCCTCAACCCGATCTTCCAGTTCTCGATACGCCGGTATTTCAACGAGATTACTCATCCGGTAAGGATCGTTGATATGATCGAACAGAAGTTCAGCGCCATCAACTCTGTACACCGCGTAGGTGTATCGTTTGTCCCGCATCGCGCGCCATTCATGTCCGTTTTCCCATGCCGCGCAGGCCCCGGTGTTCTGCATGAAAGCAGCCTCCGGCTCAGTACCGGATTCATCACGTGGCCAACGGCTCAGGTCCATCCCTTCGACTGCATCCGGAACAGGAAGCCCCACGCGCTCCAGCAGGGTGGGCATAATATCGACCGATACTGGGTGTACGCGCCTTCTGATCACCGGCATAGCCGCATGACTGATAACGCAGTTGATCGACAAATACGTAGATGATATTGGGTTTATGCCCCATAGCGTCCGGTTCCCCTCCCCATCACTTTGCCACGACATTAGGCATGACGTTCAGCACCGCCGGCATCAAGCATGATGTTGCCTGGTTAATACTGCGGTGCATACCTCCCTTGCTGTGAGCATGGGCAGGGTCGTCTAACGCGATGAAGGTGGCACGGTCCATGCCGTCTGTCAAGGGCGGACGTTTGACCCTGGTTCATAATTCTGAGATGTATTATGCCGTATGTTTATGGATATAACCGACCGATTCGGGGAGGACCTTGATATCGATCTGTAATCAATCCCTTACTTTTTTCAGCACCCATTCACGCCGTTACAGGCTTGCGGTGTCTCTTGATGGCGAGGGTCAGGGAACCCAGCAAGCCACCGGGAATAAATTGAACGAGAGATCCGAACAAGAGCTGCCCGACAAGGGCCTGGCCCCAGGTATCGAAGATGTCGTAATGCGTACCCAGTTCCCACGTCTTAGTAATCCACCAGAGCACGAAGACAGGAATCCTGGAAACCGGTGAAAAGATGGCGAGACTCAATAAGAGTAGCCGGTATGGATGCTCTTCGTCGTGTAACTTGATTCCCCAGAAGACGGCGAACACCAACGTCAACCAGAGTAATCCAATAATGAAAATGACGTTTTCAGGAAGTCCGGCCAGTTCAAGGAAGAAACGGGTTGGAGTGACGAATAGAGCAATCAACGCCGGCAAGGCGGCGAGACTAAGGGCACGTTGGAAGATCTATGACCTCTCTTAGACTTGAATATAGTGTGTCGAATCCTGAACATACGACCTGACGATAGGTTGAAATGTTTCACGATTTGTGAATTGGTGTGGTTACCCGTCCCTTCATTTTCGATGTGTCAAACACATTCACTGGTGGTCAGATCCCATAAAAGCCCTGCAAAATTTAATTTGCAGGGCTTTTATGCATCAGCTACAGGTCAGCAGGTTTTAAACCACGGAGTGCTCGATGCATTTCTAGCCGGGAACCATCAATCCGCAATTGATATAAGTCACCGCAATACCACCGGCAACGCCGTTCCCTTCCAATCAAAAAACTCGATCATCCCTTTCGCCGGGGTGTCCCCCTTCCTCAGGATAAAAAACTGGGTCGCGATCGTAGGGCCGTCTAAAAACCAGGGGAAAATGATGCGGCCGGTCTCCACAGGCGCATGCATCGACGGCAACCGGGCCATGATGGGTTCGTTGCGCACATTGGTGGTGACCTGATGCGCCGTGATCGAAATCGGCACGTCGCTCACGATACGGAGGCTGCCCTTGAATTTCCCTTTGTCTGCCAGATCGACCTGTGAGAATTCGATCTGCCGGTCCGGCGGCAAAATCTGGTACAGACGGGATAGCGATTGACCTTCCGGGCTATACATAATAAGCCGGATATCGGCCGGTTCCGTGCCTCCGTTGGTCAGGGTAACGCGGAAATCGGTTCGGCCGTGGCGTACGACCGAAGGATAGGTATCGATCGGAAACCACGCTTCGCCGGCCGAGCCGTCGCCCATCGTACTTTCGGAGATCAGGATACCCCGTTTTTTGAAACGCACGTTGGTATAACTTACCGGCGCCTGTGTGGTCGCTGAAACGACCGCAAACCCCGTTTCGGTAACGGGTTCTCCGGTGGGCGACTCCCATACAAAAGCGCCGTTCGGGGCAACGACATAAGGGATCTCGCTGGTCGTCCCGTCAACCAGGAGCGGTTCGCCGGTGACGGACAGGAATTTTATGACACCTTTGGCCGCCTGTT
>CAJXCW010000166.1 GCA_913051705.1 uncultured bacterium | reverse complement strand
GGTACCTATAGAATGAGGACGACGGAAAACCTGGATACGGTGCTTACCTTCGACCTCGACCGATTCCGGAGTGGCTGGCTTCCTGCCATCGACATGCTGCGTTCCCGTTCCAATCTCCTGACAGACCATCGGGTAGGTGCCATCCATAGAGAAACGGCAGCAGACATGCACCGGCTGTTCACACGATATGCGGATCTACACCACCATGTCGAATGGAATGGTCCAGACAATCTGTTCTGGCTTGATGACCGAGAGGAAGATGAAAAAAACGCTCAGCGTGCCCGGCGCCTGCATCGGTTCCTGACGCAGTCCCTGCCGAATCTGGAAATCTATATACGTAAAGTCGGGCGCTATATTGATCTGGAAGATACGATAGCCGGATGCCGGGCGATTCTGGCGAGGAAGTACGATGATACCCCCGAAGAAGCGTTTGATTATCAGGGTACGATTGAAGACGTGATAGAAGCGGCAAAGACAGGAAAAAATAAGGTCCTCGTCAGGACGTGGGGAAAGGAGCACCAGGTGTAACCCTTTCCTCACTTCCTCAAACAAGATGTGTTGTGGCACGCGCTCATTTTTACACAACTTCCCATATCTGTATTCCCCCCTGCCTTATCACCTCATTTGGTATCGTACGTAAGCGTTATCCCCTGAAAACAAGTCCCATTGTTCCTCTATCCCGGCACGTATAAATTATGATAATTATGGAGCTTGATATAAAATGAGCATCGCATGGTCACTGATGTGAATGTGCGAGGTTCAATTCCCAGAAAGGTGCCTGGCCGCACGGCTCGCTGACCACGCCATAACGACTCACGCATCGGAAATAGGTATTCTATAAGTCTGAAAAATTGAGGCACACGCCTCTGGGTATGGTTTTAACTCACCACTTCACCAACTCACCACTTCACCATTTTTATCACGGTTTTGTAATGGAAATGATTCTCGGATTGTCCATCCCACGGCGGATGAGGAACATGAGGATCTCGCCGGATGTTACGGAGGCCATCACACGGTGGTACTCAGCTACGGAAGAGATAGGCGTATCATTGACCTGCAGGATAACATCGCCGGCCCGGACATCGAATCGGAACGCCTCGCTGCCCCGTTTGACTTCAGACACCAGCACGCCCGTTTTGTCGGCGTATTCGTTCTCTGTCGCATCGAGCGGTTCAACTACGATACCCGGCGTACGTTTGGCAGGACGCGCAGCGGCTTTCTGTGGACGAACGGCGGAAGGCAACGCGCCAAGGGTGAGGCGAATGTCTTCCAGGGCCCGGTCACGCCATACCTGCAGGGTAATGCCCGTACCGGGCGACAAAGACGCCACCTTATTGCGAAACTGAATACTTTCAGTCACTTCCTCTCCCTGAAGAGCGACGATGACATCTCTGGCTTTTAAACCGGCCGATTCCGCTGGTGTATTCCGTTCTATTTTTCTGATCAAGACCCCTTTGCCTATGCCCAGTTCGTCGGCCTCTTCTGTGGTAATGGTGGCCATACGTATACCGATATATCCCCGCGTCACGTAACCGTGGCGGATCAATTGGCCCATGATCTGCCGGGCCATATTGATTGGAATTGCGAAACCGGCGCCCTGAAAGTAGCCGTTGTTACTCGCAATGGCTGTACTAATCCCGACAACGTGCCCATCCAGATTGATGACCGGTCCGCCACTATTGCCCGGGTTGATGGCGGCGTCCGTCTGAATAAAATCCTCATAGTTTTCCCGGTTAAGCACCCGACCGCGACCGCTGACGATACCTGCGGTTACCGTGTGGCTTAAACCGAACGGATTGCCGACAGCCACAATCCACTCGCCCACTTCCAGGACGTCTGAATCGCCCAATACGGCATGGGGCAGAACGCCGTCAGGAATATCCGCACGGACGACAGCCAGGTCGGTTTTCTCATCCCCACCGACCAGTGTGCCTTGCAGGACACGATTATCGAAAAGGGTAATCTCGATGCCTGTTGCGTTTTCCACTACATGGTGGTTGGTCAGGATATAGCCGTTGGTACCGTCTACGATAACACCGGAACCGACACTATGACGAAGGACTTCATCCGGGGCGTTGAAAAAACGTTCAAAGGGGCCGCGGAAACCATCCGACTCATCACCATCTTCATCAACAGATGGATGTGCTACGAGGCGTACGGCGCTCAGAGAGACGACGGCAGGATTAACCTTTTTAGCAATCTGGACGAACGTTTGCCCTAATGTGCGGGCATCTACGGTTTCAGGGTGAAAGGTGGGTTGTTCTGCGGGGACGGTAATGATAGCGGGAGGAAATGAGGTTGGCTGGGCGGGAGGAAACTGTTCTTCCGGAGTGGCTATGTACTTGCCGGCAATCAGACCGATAGCCAGCATAGCAAATGCAATCGTCCACCCGTAAACACGCCCCATGGTATGATCCTGGTATAAACAGCAAATGGGCGCGTGAATGTATGAGATTGGGAATCCCACCTGCCCACTTGCCGTATTTACAACCGTCCAATCAATTCCATAACTCGTTCAAACGTCAGAGAAGCCTCTGTTTCTCCACGGCAACTATACCAGCATCGGTCACATACGATAGGCTCTGTCGTCGATTTGAAATCCGAGTAGTGAGAGGATACGGGTAATTCGGGACAAGGCTTAATATCACCGTCAGGGGTAAGCTGCACCAACCATTTCCCGGCCACATTGCAGGTGCTCGGTATGTTATTCTTGAAATAATCCGGGATACCGCGTAAAAAAAAGTCGGAGCTGATGATATTACCTAATTTAGGTTTGAGTGCGAGCAGATTTTCGATCACCTGTTCAACCTGATCAATATGATCCGGGTCAATCAGATGTAATACATTACCATTCTTAAAATCGCTATAACAACTGAAGGACACCTTGGCCCCCCACTCACGAGCCTTGTAAGCAATAGGTATTATATGGTCCATATTATCTCTCATGACGACGGTATTAAGAATGACATTAATGCCGTGGGCTGCCATCTGGGGGATGAGCGTGTTCAGATGATCATATAATCCTTCTATACCCCGTTCTTCATCATGTTCGGAACCGACATAATTTAAAGAAATAGAAATCTGGTCGATCCCGGCTTCCCAGAGAGCGGCGGCCTTTTCCATCGTCATCAAAGAGCCATGGGTAACCATACCTACATATATATACCCGCTACAAGATTTAATCTGACGCACCACCTCCGGTAATTGTTTGTTGATCGTCGGCTCCCCACCGGTCAGCGTAACAGCCATTGGATTCAATTGTCGAATCGCATCAATATAATCGTAATCACTCAATTTACCTGACCGTTCGGTTTTCCAGAAATCACAAAAGTCACAGCGGGCGTTGCAGAAATGCGTAACCTCCATATTCACCAGCATCGGACCGCCCCGCAATCTTACCCAGAGGTACTTCAGCCCACCTTGTATTTTTTGAATCAGCGAGTAAGAACGAAGAGCGATCTGATCATACGTCTGATCTTCATCAGGTGGTATGATCACCGGTGGCGGTTGTGCCACATGCTTCGGCGGCTGAACAACTTGTGTCCGTTCCGACATTAAGCGTATACTCCTTCCATATCTTTATGGGAAGCGAAACTGTTCCCATCAATCGTATGTTCTATGGTACGCCCCATAAGTTCAAGTATGGATGGAAAAACATCCACGGTGCGTACGCAAGGTCGTGATATATCTGCATTCATCAATAAAGGGACCTGCATATGTTCCCGATGCAACGAGCCGTGCGTCGCAAAGTGCTCCGGATGCTCGTGCAGTATTTTTAAGTCGTAACCCTTTCGGGCGTTGACAATCAAATCGCCGGTCCGGGGCGAATTGAATAGCTTCGACAACTGATATGGTGCATCCGGATAATCCGAATCGAATGTGGCCTCGATACTCTGATCATAGGTCATACATTCTGTCATATGCGTATAACCGAAGGGATCCCCTCCCGATATACGATAGTTGATTTCTGATCCCGTATCCTGAATTTCAGCGATCCCGTTTTTGCTACAGGCCACAATACTACCGTTTTCGTGACGTGCCGCTACCAGATCTACGGCCTCCTGAGCCAACAAGGCTTCGATCAGATCTGAATCGGCAATGCCATTACGAATATGCTGGTAGGTGGGTTGTGACTGCCATGTATCTCCATGCTTCAGATACACATGGGCCATACCATTGCCGGAAATCATAGAGGCGGCATTACATCCGCTCTTTAAAATTTTCGGATAATAAACTGTTTTAAGACCCTGGTCATCCAGAAATTTCCACAATTCAAAGTGGGTATGCGTGGCTGTTAATCCATGATCGCTGGATAATACGAACAGAGTATCTTCAAGCTGCCCGTTCCGGTGCAGCCGTTCTGCCATCTTTCCGAACGCCCGATCGAACGCCCGATACGACGCGTACGTCGCCTCTGAAAATGGGTGGGTATGATGAGAATACTCATCCACCGCAGGAAAAACAACAAAAATAAAATCGGACCGTCGATCTACAGCCCGGTCTATATACCGCCAGGCGGCATTATCTACTGCCTGCCAGTGGCCAGTAAAATGGGCATACATCCAGTACCAGTCTTTGGTCAACAGCGTTTGATTCTCAGTCAGCCCCAATCCCCGGTTAAGAAAACTGAAAACGCCTGCAGGACGATCGAAATATTCGAATATGGTACGCACATCCATATTCAAATCAGTGTCCATATAGAAGCTACCCGGGCCTACGTAGCTTCGTGACTGCTTAAAATGATTAAATCCGTTTGGTTGAGTCCGATCAAACCATCGAATCCCCGGTATATTGCATGTGCCGGGTGTACAGCCGGTAATAAAAGGCGCATGTGCCGGACCGGTTGTTGATGGAAAAACAGACACCGCCGTCTGACAAACGCCAGGGTCTAAAACGTATTGTTTGAGTGCCGGAAGTTCTTCTGCCTGCAGCATGTCCTGCAAGACATCTGCACGCGCGCCGTCGACCAGAAAGAAAATACACCGCTTAAACGGCGTTAAACCCATTTAATCTCCTAAATATATAGTACATCAAGATACCTTTCAACTCAAAACAAGGTACACAGATCCTTATGATAATACATATGTCAATTAGTTTCAAGTGTTTTTGCTTTTAAAATACGTACTAATTCTTCATAGGATGTTTTTTTTATCTTCTTATAAAAAGCATCCCGGTTTGCCAGGGCGACGCTCGCTCCGTCAACAACCATATCATAAATGACCCATTGCCCGTCCGTGATCTGCATCTTGTAATCCACCAGGGTCCTGGTGCCCTTGTACCGTACAGTGGTTTTGACCAGCGCTTTACTACCCAGCAGTTCTTCACTATCGTATGTCGTATTATCCGAGCGCTTCATTAGTTTTTTTATTGCCCGGTTTTCCGTCCAGTCCCGCATGATACCGGTAAATTCTTCTTGTTCCACTTTCGATCTCACTTTCCAGTATTTACCCAATGAGATACGGCTGTGCCGCTCGAAATCAAAGCTGCCAACGATGGCCTGACGTATTTTGGCATCTCCTTCAGCGGTATCCATGGACGCGACTAATTCCTGTAAAGTCGCGTCTCTTTTTTTCAGTACTTCAGTCGGATACATATCCTGGCCATAACCGTTTGAGGCTCCCATACCGAGTACGAGGATAATGGCCGCACCAATTATCATCCGTCTTCTTGATGCCTTCTGCTGTCTGCTGTTCGCCATTTTTAACCACATGTCCATCCTCCTTATCAGGTCATTCACGAATCATCGTAGGTGAATGACGAAATCGTCGTAATCTCCTTGAGAATCGGTATGAGTGGCGTTCCCGTCCGTTAAGACACCGATGCCGACAGAGCTTTTGGGCGGCGCCTTACCGAAGGTTCGGACAAAGTCCTCATAAACATTTACGGATTCGGTCACCCATTGTCCTACTTTTTCCGCTCCGCTCTGGAGGACAATCACATTAGGTCGGCCGATCCCATCACGCCGATGTCGGGTTCCAATAGGCAAGGTCGTGCTCCACACATATTTCAGTGTCTTTGGGATCCGAAAAAAGTTCTGGTCCAGAACCACATACACGGCAACCGCGCTGTCGTTTTTTGATCCGATCCGTTCGTCACCATCTTCAGGCAACACACGGGCACGCCAACGCCAGGATAATATAGGATATTCACGCGAATTCCACTCTTCCATGCTTTTTCTGATGATGATCGAAGTACCGTCATCCTCTGCCCTGAGATACCGGTTGCCGTCTTCTTCCTGGATAGAATATAAATTGCGAGCCAGATCGTCATCGCCGCGCCAGGCTTTCCAGGCTGCAGGAAATCCGCCGAGGGGGATATCGTCAAAGTTGTCTACCGCGACGGAAACCAGGCCGGGATCATTTTCTTGCAGCAGCTCAGTCCGTGCATAGGCCGGCATGAGCGGGGAAAATAATCTCGTCAACCGGGGCGGTTCAGGTGTCTGGCCCGAAAGCAGACGTAAATCTTCCTTTGTCGGAACCATACTGGTCGCTATGGTCCACAACAACCCGCCTGCCAGGGCAAGGCCGGCGCCGCTTAGAAATAATGATATCATGTTACTTCGTGTCTTTACGGATCGGTGCATATTATCTTTCCTTATTATCGTACGGCCGGTACGCCGACGCCGGTCACATGATCGAGTCCAGCCAGAGCGACTTTCAAACCAAAAACGGCTTGATGATATTCGTTTCGCATTTTTGAATAGGCGGTAAAAGCATTTAAAAGGTCCGCACTGTCCCCGGTAATATCAAACCCTATACCGGATGAAGTCATCCACGATTTCGCGGATCGCATCGCCCGGTCACTGTTAACCACATTACCATTGGCTTCCACAACATCCAGGTAGGTTCGCTCCACTTCCAGCGCAATGGCATTCATGGCCTGATTTTCTTTGCTGAGTAAATCGGCCAACTCCGCTTTTTGAGTGGCATATTTGGCCCGCGTCAGGCCGAAACTGAAATTTTGTCGTAGCGTGACAAACGCGCCGGCGCGGAAAAAATTGAAATTATCCCGAAGAAACGGATTGTCAAATTTCGTCCTGTGAGGAGCAATCCCATATTGCATGGTGCCGACCAGGGCAATCTGTGGATAAAAATCGCTTTTTGAAATTTTGAGTAACGACCGCCGAACCAGAACGCCGGCGCGCAATTGCTTGACATCGGCTCGCTCAGCACGAGCCCGGTTAACATAGACAGCCAGTGCTTCAAGAGACGCCGGCTCCGTTTCTTCCTGAGGATAGAGGATATCGAAATCTGTACTTCGGTCCATATTCAGCAGCAGCAACATCGCCGCCTTGCCCATCTCGATCGCCTTATCAGCCCGGGCGAGATTTTTTTTGACCTCGAACTCGAACACATCGATCTTAAACAAATCACTCTGACCGACTTCATCGGAGTCTTCTTCGATAAGGTCATTTACACGCTGCCGCGCTTTCTGTACATTTTCCTGCCCCTCTATGACGACTTCACGCAGTGCTTTAGCAAGGGTCATGCCGTAGTAGATTTTTTTAACCTGAAGAACGAGTTCGCTTTTTTTCTTCACCACACCGGCCACGCCGGCTTCTACACCATACTGTGCCGCCTTTTTGGCATGACCTATTTTACCCCAGGTATAAAGCGGCTGTATGACATCGAGTTGTGTACGAAAAAAAATCCCTATATCGAACGGGTCGCTCTCAAGATCTTCAATTTTTGTGGGATCCCCGTTTACTCCGGGTGCCGGACCAAAGATATTCGTCCATCGTAATTGCGGCACAATACCGGCATACTTCGCTTCACTCAGCCTGGCCTCCATCCGCTCGACAGCCAGCGTAGCCTGCTCCACATCCGGACTTACCATGAGCGCCCGGTCAATACACTGAGCCAGGTTCATGCGGATACTCTGACCGGCGCTTTGAGCCGCTACCTGTTCTGTGAGCATCCCTGTGCAGATAAGCATCAAAATCAACCGCACGTACATACCTCCATGGTGAGAAGCGAGGTGACGAATCTACGAACCCCGGAGGGCTCGCAACGTCCCGAAGGGACTTGCCATCGCGAAGCAAATAAAAAGGAAGAGAGGAAGAGGGGGAGATAAAGCACCCTTTCATCCTTTCATCTTTTCATCTTTTCATCTTTTCATCCTCTCTTCCTTTGCCTTTCCGTCCTTCCCCTTCGTCTCCTATAAATATCGTACTACAACATATTAAACGTCATTTTATTCGGAATTGATCCAATTTTTTTAAGTATTACGACGGTAAATAGGCACGCCGTTGACCGTTGTCTCATGTGAATAGTTTTTCAACAACCTGTCAAGGACCGCATACCGCCGTATCGGATGGGGTTCCCAATTATTCGAGACGGTCGACATATCGATAATCAATTCCGGCGGGTGCGCCTTCAAATCAGACGCCAGCATGTCCCAACTGCCGGGAACAATCCATTTGGATTCGTCGATATCCGTATGAGGACGGCTGGCGTACATGCCGAGCAGATGGCTGCAACTTGTAAAACGCGTGGCCATCCGCCGTTGGGAAAAGCTATAAATATACGGTGCGCTTCCCCATACAAAAATACGGGCTTTTGGACCGGTCTTTGCGGTGATATAGTCGGTAATAGGCGTAAAAGCCAACGTCCGCTCACGAACGATATAGGCCATAATCAAAAAACCAAGAACCGGCACCACAACTGCTGCTGTGAGATATCGATGGATCTTTCTTTTTTCGGCGGCAGAGTCATGCTTTATTTGTTCCAAAAAACTTGAAAAAGCTCTTCCTGCTAATAAAGCAAGCGGCGGCATAAGCATTAAATGGTAATGGCCCGGGAAACGCCATCCTGCAAAGAGTGTAATATACGATACGATAAAACTGCCGAGGACAAGCAACCAGGGCTCATATTCTTTGATTTTATTTTGTCTGAATGATCTCCAGAACAGCAGGCATTGTTTGATACCGAAGTACCAGAGCAATCCGGTCGCGAGGATGAATGTGCCGTGCACCAGAAACAAACGACGGATCACATGGGCTACGGTCGTTTCGGAATTAACGTAATTTATCGCGATATCCCACGCCCACGTATACATGGCGTTTAGATTACCGGCCATATAATGGTAACCCAGAATAATACCGGCACTGATAAGACACCCAGCGGCAGTCATGAGGCTTTTTATCATAAAGTCTTTAAACGACAGCGTCTTAAGGACATACCAGGCATATAGAAGATAGAATGCGTAGACGCCCAACTGAACAATAGAAGGTTGTCTGTAGAATGTTGCGATAATGCATAATGCACCGCTGAATAAAAGCCAGATCGATTTTGACCGGCATATACCAAGAAGAAAACAGAGCAAGCTCGCAGTCATCGGCAGGAGCGTGAAAATCTCTACATTTACAGCCAGTGTATCACGTGGCAGGTAGGCATGAGAGAAGAGGATATAGCCCAGAGCCGCCCACCCACCTGTCTCATCATCTGCCAGAAGGCATCCTATTTGTCGTATTATTAAGGCAGTTGCAATAATAAATCCGATGGCACAGACATGGACAGCCCACAGATTGTTCGGCCCTGCAAACAGGAAGATCAAATAATAGGTATAATATATGAATGGCGCACGCGTATCTACCGCTGTCTCATACATCGATCCGCCATATGACATTTCCATGGCGATCGCCCCGGAATAGCCCTCATCAACCAGGTACATGGAATCAAATAAGGTAGGCGACCTGAGGAGTATGGTTAAACCAATCAACAGCAGAAAAATACGTGGCGATCTGCCCCATGCCATATCAATCCACCCCTTATTTCCAGCCATCATGCACGGTCCCTAACGCGGGCGAAATGTACTTCAATAAAAAAAATTCAAACTTTGAATTCTGATTCGGAAATGTGTCAAGTAAACGGACAAGTTCGATCTTTCCGAAAAAAATATCATGGTACACATAAGTTATTCTTTACAAATGTATAGTCGCATTTGGGCTTAAGGGCCACGAGCGTATAACCGTAGCTTTGAAGCTGAGAAACGGATTTTTTTATGCGATCTAAGTACCCTGTATATAATTTACTATGGAGTTCATCGTATTCAACGAAGATAACGCCAATATCTAAACGGTCTTCAATAATCGACTCAATGACCTTATACTCGGCTCCTTCAATATCTATTTTTAATAAGTCGATTTTCTTGTGACCCAGCTCATTCATTATCGTTGACAATCTTTTGCATTGAGCTTCGAGGTATTTGTCCGTTTTATGCAGATTTATAATTGAATATGATGTGCTTAACGGGTTGGAATGCGCATATAACTTTACGACTTCATCTTTATCCCATAAGCCGATGTCGAAGAAATGAAATTCGTTTACGTGCTCAGCATGTTTTTGAACATGCTGTTTAGCCCGGGGCATGGGATCAAACGCATAAACTTGACAACCGAACCGTTGGATAATACCTAAATCGAAAGAGATATCTTCGCCAACACCAACACAGTAACAGATATCCTGTTTTTTTATCAGATCAATGGGCGTTATCCATCCACCATAGTTGGTCCCAATTTTCTCCAGATGAGGAATCGCATCTATTTTTGAACCTGTGATTAAGTCTTTGGACAAAAACTTGGCACACCATGCGATCGCTATCCACTCGAAAAGGGATCGTATTTTTAGGTAATATTTATTTATCATTTTCGGTCTTTATCTGTTTAACGCTTGAAATCCATTACTGGCTATGTACCTTGAGGCGGGGCATCGCTGGGTTTCAAGATAGGAACAACCCGATGTAGCAAGGAGAGCGGTGAGAATTCGTGGCGATCTAATCCATGGCATGTCCTATCAATCCACTCCCTTGCAGTCCTGACAGAGCAACCCTTCGACATCACCGGCCAGCATGCGCTCCCGGTGTTCGCGGTATGGGGCATCGTTCCATATTTCTTCTATAGAAGATTCATATATGTTGCCCAGCACCGTCGACCGATGCCAGTCCGCACAGCACAGGATCATATCGCCGGTCCAGGTAATCCAGGCGCGCCAGAACGGAATGGAGCAATGGCTGGCGTACTCCCAATCGTCGTTGGGGATATCTCCCCGTGCACGCATACGTTCTTCCAATTCGGTACTCGCCTGATTATTGAGTTTTCGCGCTTTGAGTTTGATGCCCCGATCTTTCCAGAACGCCTTGTGTTCTTTCAATTTATCTTCGACATATTTGGTCCGAACCATCCAGATCTCAAGGTCAGGGTTTTTAGTCCCCAGCGATTCTTTCAATTCGACGAATTTCATCACGTTTTCCATCGTCTTCTCAAACGTGAGGCCCCGCATGGTTTCCTCATACACCTCTTTTTCAATACTCTGGATGCTGATGATCAATTTATCGAGGCCGGCGTGGATGAGTTTATAACCCACCTCTTCGGTCAGTAGGGCGCCGTTAGAAATAAGGCGGATTTGCGTATACCGTGGCATCTTGCTTTTGGCGTAGGCCACCCGTTCATGAATTTTGGGGTCGCGTAACGGTTCATTCTGCAAAAATGGCGCCAGACGTAATACGCGGCGTTTTGCGGACTCATCGATGATTTTCTCATAGAGATCGTCCGGCATATCCCCGTGCGATACCTTCAGGAAGGGTTTACCACTCGGGCAAAAAACGCAACTGGCGTTACAACCGCTTTTGGTCATGATATCAACCAGTAACGGAAATGAAGGGGTCCTCTTTGTTAAATACCAATGCTTTGCCTGTTCGAAGATGGGAATCTGACTGGACGACGGTGTGTTCGGCGTCAGTCTCTTTTTCACGGCCTCTATCCGTTCCGTGAGGATGCTCATATCGTAACCCTCTGTAAATGTACATGAAATTTATATGGGAAACACGAATCAATCTGCGAATCGTGAAATGCCGTTTGCGATTCGCAGATTCGTTGTTTCGTCGATTCGTTGTTTCGTCTTCTTACGATGCCGCCTCGCCGGAAAAGGCGGCGGATTTTTCCGTTTGCTTCGGCTGTTTAAGGAGTAGCCAGATGGCGCGTCCCCAGTGAAATAAGGCTGTGATCACAGCCCAGACGACTACACTCTGAAAACCGATGGCCGGTCTTTGCCCCAGGACGCCGGCCAACAGCATTAAAATATAAATATTACGCCGCCCGCCGATAAGACGGAAAAAACGATCTATCGGCGCATAATCAAACAGTTCGATGCCACGGCGATGTTTAAATAAACCGGTGGCCGCACGATCCAGTAAATAAAACAGAGTAATTACCCCGCTTAGAACAATCGGCATCATCTCTTCGCCACCACGACTCAACATCCAGCCTATCGCCCAATACCAGGCCAGTTCATAGACATTATCCAGAATATGTTCAAACCGATCCCCGAATTTGGTACAACGTACCGTGACACGCGCCAGCTTACCGTCCACTCCGTCCAGAATCCCAACGACTAAGGCCAGAATCAAACCGAAAAACAGCGTACCGGTAGCCATGAGCCATACGCCAAAAAGGGCGATGATATTTGTTATCGTCGTGATATGGTTGGGTGTAATGGTCGTATAGGACATCCATTTGGTCAGCCTGTTTTCCAGAGGAGGGTGTATATATCGGGCTGGAAAGTCCAATGTGCCCTTCTGGGCGGCATCAATGAGCAAGACTTCAGCCTGGGCGGTATCCTGTTCAGAATTCACCGGCAACCAATAGGTCGGGATCGTACGGCGTAAATCGACCACGTAAGGATCTATCTCCCGAATATTGATGGGTTGACACGTCTCCTCTGTCGTTGCTGCCAGAGCCTCCCAGAATGATGCTGAATCCTGCCAGGTTTGCAACAGATGATTCATCAAAACGCCATTGACCATAGCCAGGTGACAGACGCTATTCGTTTTTGAATCGGTTACATACGTATTGGGACCACGGGCAATTAAGGCATCTAACACCCGCTGATCATATA
>CAJXCW010000165.1 GCA_913051705.1 uncultured bacterium | reverse complement strand
ATCTACAACCATGAACGGCTGCATATGAGCATCGGTTGGAGAACACCTCAATCGGTCTATGATAACCACTACCTGTCAACCTATTTTAGGACTTGACCTACCACATTCATAACTCATAATTTCTCTTTCAGCAACTCATTAACCAACCTGGGATTCGCCTTCCCCCTGGTTTCCCGCATCACCTGGCCCACAAAAAAACCAAGCAGCTTGGTCTTTCCACCACGAAAAGCCGCAACCTCACCGGGATGGTTTTCAATCACCTGGGTAACAACCACCTCCAACTCACCTTCATCTGATATCTGCACAAGACCCTGTTCTTCAACGATTACCGCCGGCACTTTACCCGATTCGGCCATAAGGTCCAGTACATCTTTGGCCATCTTACCGCTGATCTTATCATCACGAATATGATCAAGTAACTCGGCCAGATGCGCAGGCGGAATGCGGTCTTCAAGCGCTGACTGGTCCAGCTTCTGATCATTCTGCACCCGAAGTAACTCACTTAACATCCAGTTACCTACGGCCCGGGGATCATCATGGGCTTGGACGCAAACTTCAAAATAATCGGCCCGGAGACGTGTTTCAGTCAGCGTCCGGGCATGAGCGTCCGTCAGGCCATACGTTTCTATAAATCGTTGGGTGCGAACATCAGGCAGTTCCGGTAGACCGACGCGGATCTCATCTACCCAGGCCTCACTGATCTCAACGGAGACCAGGTCCGGATCGGGAAAATACCGGTAATCAGACGCCTGCTCCTTGCTCCGCATCGGTAACGTCCGACGGGTGGCCTCATCCCAGAGTCGCGTCTCACGTGTGATGCGCGCTCCCCGATCTCTGGACTCGGTTTGCCGTTCAATTTCGTATTCGAGAGCCCGTTCCATCGCTCGTATGGAATTCATGTTTTTAATTTCGACCAGTTGTCCCAGCGGCTCATCCGGCTTCCGTATGGATATGTTGGCATCACACCTCAGACTGCCTTCCTCCATATTACCGTCGCATACGCCGGTATATTGCAGAATCTGACGCAATCGGGCCAGATAGACGGCGGCCTCCTGGGGGCTGCGGAGATCCGGTTCACTCACAATTTCCATAAGCGGTATCCCGGTTCGATTGTAGTCGATATAGCTCAGAGAGGGATCATACCCCGGCTCCCCATGGATGGATTTGCCGGCTTCCTCCTCCAGGTGAATGCGGTTCAGCCGAACATAATGTGGCCCCAGGGCCGCTTCTATGGTAATGCCACCACCCAACGAAATAGGCTCACCTGCCCGGTCATACTGGGAAATCTGATAGCCTTTGGGCAGATCCGGGTAAAAATAATTCTTCCGTGCAAACCGGCTGAGCGTAGCCACTTTGCCATCAACGGCAAGGGCCATCCGAATGGTATATTCGACGGCGCGTCGATTTAACACCGGCAATACCCCCGGCATGCCCAGACAGATCGGGCAAACATGCGTATTCGGCTTCCCCCCGAACGCCGCACTGCACCCGCAAAAAATCTTTGACTCCGTCAACAATTGAGCATGCACTTCCAACCCGATTACAACCTCATAACCCATGTATTACTCCGTAAATATATTTGTTGATTGTCTGATTGTCTGATTGATAACGACGTATTCATGAACATCTTGAAGCTTTGTCTTTCGGTCTTTCAATCACTCAATCAAACAATCAGACAATGCTTTTGCCTTTCTCATACGCATACGCCGCCCGAAGGATTATCTCTTCTCCAAAATGAGGACCGATAATCTGCATCCCGACCGGCAAACCGTCAGGCGCTTTACCGCAGGGGATCGAAACAGCCGGAACCCCGGCCAGATTGATCGGGACCGTGTAGATGTCAGACAGGTACATCTGGAGCGGGTCGTTGACCTTTTCTCCGATCTTAAAGGCCGTCGTCGGCGTCGTAGGGGCGACCAGCACATCCACCTGCTCGAATGCCCGTTCAAAGTCCTGCTTAATGAGCGTACGTGCCCGTTGCGCTTTATCGTAATAGGCATCATAGTAACCGGAACTCAACACGTAGGTCCCGAGCATGATACGCCGTTTCACCTCCGGACCGAACCCTTCGCTACGCGTCCAAGCGTACATCGCGTCCAGCTCATCCTCGGTGTTTATTTCGCCGACTGGTGTCCCTCGAAGGCCATATTTAACACCGTCGTACCGTGCTAAATTGGAGGAGGCCTCCGCCGTGACCAGAATATAATAGGTTGATATAGCATATTTCGTATGCGGCAAATGGACCGATTCAACGCGAGCGCCCAGGCTCTCCATATCCCGGATCGCCAGCTGAATACAGTCACGAACGTCGGCATCCAGGCCCTCGGCCATATACTCATCCGGCACACCGATTCGCAGGCCTTCAATACCGGCCTTAAGGGTCGCCGGATAATCACAGGTCGGTTCCAGAGCTGAGGTGGAATCCCGATGATCATGTCCGGCAATAACCCCGAGCAAACGGGCGCAATCTTCGACATCTCTGGCCATCGGTCCAACCTGGTCGAACGAGGAGCCGTATGCGATAACACCGAAACGAGACACACGGCCATAGGTAGGTTTAAGACCGACGACTCCGCAAAAAGAGGCCGGCTGACGAATCGATCCACCGGTATCTTCTCCCAACGCCAGAATGGTCTCTTGAGCAGCCAGTGCCGCCGCAGATCCCCCACTCGATCCCCCCGGTACTCTACTGGTATCCAAGGGATTCAAACAGGGCTCGAAACCGGAGTTCTCATTCGAAGACCCCATACCGAACTGATCCATATTGGTCTTACCAATGATCACCGCGTCCGCCTTACGCAATCGGGCAACGACCGTCGCATCATACGGCGGAACGAAACCCTCCAGAATCTTAGAGCCGCAGGTGGTCTCTAATCCGCAGGTGCAAATGGCATCCTTGACCGCAATTGGGATACCGGCTAAAGCGCCGGTCGCTTCTCCGTCCTCAATACGCCGGTCAATGGTGCGGGCCATATCCAACGCTGCTTTCGGCTGGATCGCCAAATAGGCATGGATACGGTGATCCTCTGCAGTGATACGTTCCAGAACATCCCTGGTCACCGCCTCCGCCGTCACCTCACCGGATTTTATTTTCGGCAGCAATTCATGCGCAGCCATCTCATTGAAACGCGCCACCTGATTCCTCCCATAAATTTATAATAGTCGTATCGTCGGTGCTTCCCTGAAACGCCCTTTTATATCAAAAAAAAATCACCAGGTATCCACCTGATGAACATAACGTTCTATATCTGATTGTACGGGCACAACGACCACATTCCTGTTCAATACCACCGAAAATAATAGACCGCCACCCCAATACCGACCACACTGATTATATTTATTTTCAATGCAAAACCAAATGTGACGGAGAAAACGACTAATGGTAGCGTAGCGGGAGGAAACGTATAGGTGAATGCCTCAAGAAAGAATTTTTCAACCATACTATCCGGCATAAAATGCCCGAGAACAAGGCCGATGACCTCCCCCACAGCACTTCCAACAACCGCCCCGACCAGAATCACAAGAACCAATTTACCAAGGCCACGCCGTCGAGCCATCTCTGTTCCTTCAATCCTCTATCAGAGCCACATCCTCATCCTGCTTCACAATATGAAGAACCCACATGAAGATGCCAGAGAAAATATATAGTAAAACCATGGGAAACGACATGAGTTGAGGATCGATGACGACGGCCATCACCGCACCGAACCATATCATGAGCTTCAAAATGGAACGAACGCTTCGAAAGGCCAGAGACGGCAACGTTTGATACGGTACCGTGCTGACCATGAGGACGGACAACAGCACCACCAGGCCCATAAACGGCCCTTCCATGTGCAACTCTTCCCATCGATCCCAGCAAAAAATAACATAAGCGGCTACGGCAAGCGCAGCGACCGGAATCGGTAAGCCCAGGAAATCCTCTTTATCATACCCTCTGCTTTCGCCGAGATCACTGACACGGCGATGCGTCATGACATTGAATCGGGCAAGACGAATGGCACCGCACATCAGGAAGAGCATACAGGGAGCCCAGGTCAGATCGCCGAACGGCTTTAAAGTATAAACCAGAACCATCGGCGCCACGCCGAAGGAAATCACATCCGCGAGCGAATCCAACTCAACACCGAATCGGCTGGTCCCCTGACTGATCCTTGCAACCTTACCATCTATGCCGTCCAACAGAGCCGCAGCGATGAGAAGCCAGGCCGCGCGACCGGGATCACTGATGACCGTGTTGAACCCGTCTATACAGTAGAATATAGCCGATACGCCGCAAAACATGCTACCCAGTGTAAATAGATTAGGTAGTGTAATGCGCATCCATTGTTTCACCGCAATACCCCCAGTATCGTCTCGCCACCCTTTACATGATCGCCGATCTTAGTATGGACCGTCGTTTGAGGAGGCACGATAATATCTATTCTGGAGCCAAACCGAATCAAACCGTATTTTTCCCCCATATGCACCTGATCTCCCTCCTGAACATAACACACAATACGACGTGCAATGAAACCGACGATCTGCTTAATCACAACCCGCCCTCTATCATTTTCTATACCCAGAGCCAATTGTTCATTGGCATTGGACGCTTCATCTTTATAAGCCAGTTCGTATTTCCCCTTTAGCAACTGCCGATGCTTGATCACCCCGGTGCACGGGATCCGATTGATATGTACATTCAAGACGGAAAGGAACACGCTGATTTGAATGGCCGGGCCATCTATAAACGGCTCATAATCCAGCTCTTTAATCGCAACAACCTTACCATCTCCGCCTGATAAAATTAGATCCTCACCTTCCGGAATCGTTCTGGACGGATCACGAAAGAAAAAACCGATGCATAAAATCAACACACCAAAACCACCTGCCAGAACAGACCAGATGATGCTGGGCATCCATTGATCCAACAACAAACATATTATCGCAATACAACATAACGGGATGATAAACATCCACCCGTCACGAGCCATACTCACCTCAAGGTTGATTTGTTGATTGTCAGATTCAAAGACGTTTTCAATCAACAAATCAACAAATCACTAACTTCTTATCTTTCCGCGATGCGTAAAACAATGATCATCGCCTGCCCGCTTCTTTCCACAGCCAACTCCACCGTATCCCCTACCAGACTGCCGTACAGGGCATCCCGCGCATCGGAACGGTTGGTGATCGGTTCGTCGTTGATATGTCGAATGACATCCATGACACGAACGCCTGCCAGCTCGGCCGAACTCCCTCTTTCGATCTCGTAGACCAGGACGCCTCTGCGATTCTGAATATTCAGCTCTTCTGCCAGAAAAACGGTGATGTCAATGACAGCTAACCCGGTCCATCCGCGTCTTAATTGGCCGAATTGAATCAATTCATCAACAACCCGAACCACCCGATCGCTCGGAATGGCAAAACCGATGCCCTCTGATCCACCGCTTTCTGAGATGATAAAAGTGTTGATGCCGATGACTTCACCCAGCGCGTTTACCAGCGGCCCTCCGCTGTTACCGGGATTGATCGCAGCATCCGTTTGGATCATATCACGGTATACAGCCTGTGAATCACTCTCTCTCCGACTGAAATCCCGATCAACAGCACTTACCACACCAACCGTTACAGTCGGCTTGGCATCATCAATTGCCAGGCCCAGCGGATTACCGATGGCAATGGCCCATTCGCCGACCAGAACCTCTGAGGAACGCCCCAATGGGGCGACCGGGAAATCCTGACCTTCTATACTCAGCACGGCCAGATCCGACATATCATCATAACCGACCAGAGTGCATTCCAGGGTGCGTCCGTCGGTCAACACCGCACGGATACGTTGCGCGCTTATCTTGCCATTCTGTACCACATGGGCATTCGTTATGATGTATCCTTCATCATCAATAATGACACCCGAGCCGGTACTCGGAACTTCTCGGTTATAGATACGGGGAACCAGAAAATCCCCGAAAAACGGATCATCAAATACACGCGAATAGCCTCGCTGTTGAACCTTAAACGTGGCCACAATACTCACCACCGCCGGACTGACGCGTTCCACAGCGGATACAATAGCCGTCCGGCGTGAGAAAGTCGCCTCATCGTTGGCCGAAGCCAGTGCTTCTTGAGAGCCCGACGGATCGACCGGTAGTACGGAGGCAACAGATGGGCCCAACGGTGGATTCTGGGGTGTCCAGACGGATCGAACACTGAAGAACTGAGGGAACACCGCCAGAAGGACGATAATACCGATTAATGAACCAATAAGTGCCGTCAGTATGTATGAAACAATCGAGTGGCGCCGAACAGGTTTCCGTGGCTGCAACGATTCAGCCGTATTCTGCATAAGGCCTCCACGACGCAAGACGTCTAACCGCCTCAGAGAGTGTAAGAGAAGCGGGTTAGTTGCCTCGTACACGCTCTCATACAAACCGGGAAAGTAAACGTAAGTCATGCCGATAAAGCCCGATTTATCACCTTCAACCCTGATGTTCCAGGACGCATTTATTATATGACTCATACAGATAGAAGTCAATACTTTTATCACAGCCCTGCATTCGTAAAATAATGCGACGAAGTACAGGAATTACAACCTGATACAAGCCTGATATTAACAAATTACAGATATCGCCCATTTAGGATGAAAATCTATGTATATGGTATATACAATTAAACCGATATACTGCATATAGTATTTTTTCTTATTTTACCCTGTTCATCTCTCCTGATTTAACATAGATTTAACATACGCGAAATATATCGGAAACATTCCTGTGTATATTTAATAAAAACGCAACCCACAGACAACTTTTTGAGAACCCGGATGCCTTTTGTATACGAACTCAGTGTTGAAATTAGTCGTGTATGATCTACCTGTCTGATCACTTCACCATGTATCCTGTTTCCCTAATTAAGAAGGAGTACCGCCTGTGACGCCCTCAGAAGTTCTTGCCTTTGCTAAAGATAATGATGTCAAAATGGTGGATTACCGTTTCATTGATGTGCCCGGCGCCTGGCAGCATTTTTCATCACCCATCGATGAGTTGGAAGAAGAGACCTTTGAAGAAGGGGTTGGGTTCGACGGATCCAGTATACGAGGATTCCAGACCATCGACAAAAGCGACATGATTCTGATTCCCGATCCGGTATCGGCAAAACTCGATCCGTTTACCGAAGCGCAAACCTTGATTTTAATATGTAATGTGAAGGACCCGATTACCCTCGAAATGTATACCCGCGATCCTCGGTACATCGCCCAGAAGGCGGAAGCCTATATCCAGTCCATCGGCCTTGCGGATATCGCCTACTTCGGCGCAGAAGCGGAATTCTATATTTTTGACGATGTACGATTCTACCAGGAACCCAATTCCAGCTATTATAAAGTAGACTCCGGTGAAGGCTGGTGGAATACCGGCCGCGATGAAGGGCCGAATTTAGGCAATAAAATCCCTTATAAACGTGGCTATTTTCCAGTGCCGCCGGTTGACTCCCACCAGGATCTTAGAACCCGCATGGTACTGACACTCAAAGACCTGGGCATACATGCAGAAGTACAGCACCACGAAGTCGGCTCGGGAGGTCAGGCTGAAATCGATATCCGATTCAACACCCTGTTGCGCCATGCGGATGATATGATGATGTACAAATATGTAGTCAAGAATGTCGCCCATAAAGTCGGCAAGACAGTCACCTTTATGCCCAAACCTATTTTCCAGGATAACGGCTCCGGGATGCATGTCCATCAAAGCTTGTGGAAAGATGGAAAAAACCTGTTCTTCCAGGCCGGCACCTATGCGGACCTGAGTGATATGGCACGGCATTATATCGGTGGCCTGCTCAAACACAGTGCGGCCGTCCTGGCTTTTGCAGCCCCGACGACCAACTCGTACCGTCGCCTTGTACCGGGCTATGAAGCGCCGATCAATCTCATCTATTCCCAGAGAAACCGCAGCGCCTGCGTTCGCATCCCAATGTACTCGAAAAGCGAAAAAGCCAAACGGGTTGAATACCGATCGCCGGACGCTGCGGCAAATCCGTATCTGGCTTTCCCGGCGATGATGATGGCTGGCCTGGACGGTATTGAAAACCGGATCGAACCACCCGAACCGATCGATCTGGATCTCTACGATCTGGAACCGGAACAGGCTGTTGAAGTCAAACATACGCCGCAGGATCTTACCGAAGCCCTGGACGCTCTCGAAGCGGATCACGACTTCCTGCTCAAAGGCGATGTGTTTACACCGGACCTGATCCAGACCTGGCTTGATTACAAACGTGAATACGAAATCGATGCCATCCGTCTACGTCCGCATCCATGGGAATTCGGTCTGTATTACGATGTATAATTTGATTGGTTGATACCTGTTTTACCACCATGCGCCTCCGTGCCCTGACCCGCCCGGAGGCGCATGCCTTTTTACAACATGCTTACTTAACCACTTTACACATGACTTCTCTATTCTCCGGCCTCGAAACCTTACCTGATGCCCCTCCCGATTCCGTGGCAGCGCATCTTCATCGGCAAGGATTCGAAGATCCGGAACGTACCTGGTCGATGGTACGCCGGCTTGAGGAACGCTCACTACCGACACCGGCATCATCGCATCCTATTTCCTCCCTGCTCGAAGCCGCCGCCGCCTCCTATGATCCCGAGCGAGCGTTTAATAATCTGTATACCCTCTACCCCCGAACAAATGATAAACACGCGGAGGCTGTACTGAATATTCTTACCCATCCTTCGGATGCGAGAGAAGCACTGACAGCAATTTGCGCCGGTAGCCAGCCGTTAAGCGCCCTGCTCATACAGGATACAGACTTGCTGCGCGATTTGTTTTCAAATGCATCGTGGCATAACCTTAAGCCGCGCGGTCAATTACAGAAAGAATTGACCGATCGGCTTTATGGCGTCTCATCTGTTGAAGAAGCGATGGTCCATCTGCGTACTTTTAAAAAGCAGGAATACCTGCGTATTGCGGTGTGTGATCTGATGAGGCAGTCAGACACGCCAACCATACTGGAACGCCTGTCAGATGTGGCCGACCTGTGTTTACAGGGGGCCTATGAGGTGTGTTCACGCCACCTGGAAAGTCGGTACGGAAAACCTATGTTGACGGAGACGCAACCCAGTGGCTTTGCCGTCATCGGTATGGGAAAATTGGGCGGCAGAGAATTAAATTTCAGTTCGGATATCGATCTGATGTATGTGTATGATTCCACCGAAGGGCGCACCGCCTTAAGCCATCTCTCCACCTACGAGTACTATCCTAAACTGGCGCGACTTATTACAGATGTTATCAGCCGCATAACCACAGACGGGCTGGTCTTCCGCGTCGATCTGCGTCTGCGGCCGGAAGGACGGGCCGGCGATATTGCCAACTCGATAGAAGGCTATCAATGGCATTACAAATCCCAGGGCCAGATGTGGGAACGGCAGGCTTTACTTAAAGCCCGGGTATGCGCTGGTTGTAACAACGTCGGCAATCAATTTACAGAGGCCATACGTCCCCATGTGTTCCATCCAGAATTCGACCCGTTAATCCTGGATGATATTCATCACATGCGAGAGAAAATCGGCCGGGCGCTGCTCGAACGGGGCAGCAGCGATTATCATGTAAAGCTTGGTACGGGAGGCATTCGGGAAATTGAGTTTATCGTGCAGGGCTTTCAACTGGTCTACGGGGGAATGCAAGGTTGGCCATGGGAACGCAGTACCCTGAAAGCCCTGGCCTGGATCGCGGATCATGGCTATTTGACCGACAGCGAAGCGGCGGACCTGAGCGAGGCCTACCTGTTTCTACGTGACCTGGAAAACCGCATTCAGATGGCCTCAGACCACCAGACCCACAAAATTCCACAGAAAACCCGCGCACAGGCCGTCCTGGCCCGTATGATGGGCCTCTCCGCCGAAACAGAAGAAGCCACCGCTGCCCTGCTCCTCTCCTGGTACCAAAGACATACGACCAGCGTCCGTACCATCTACGACCGCGTCTTCCACTCCGCGATGTAACCCAATACTATCAGAAAGTAGTAATCGCTTGGAGTTAAGGCGGTTGGCGGGATGTATACTGAGTCATTTCTTAATGTTGATTGCCCATAAGCCCCTTTTCCAGGGAAGACTTTACGGCCTGCACCTCAAATATGACGGCATCATGCCGATACCCACCCTGATGGATTTAGACCCATTGGCAGGTAAATAATACGACAGCGTATGCACTTGATTTTCGATTGTAAATTCAATACATTATGACAGAACAAAATTAGAAGGATCAGGTGATGAATAATTGAAAAGTTACATCACGAGATCGTATTGCAAGTCCGGAGAATATCATTGTTCAGAAATTGTACGGGGACAAATTGGGTAATGAAATCTCAGATCGCCAATGGCAGGATGTCCTCGCCGTGCTCAAGGTACAAGGGCGACACATTGAGTATCCATATCTCAAAAATACAGCCAAGCAATTGGAGATCACTGAATTATACCAATTGTCATACGATAGACCATGTATAATTCTCTATAACTTACAGAAAATTATAATGTTATCAATCATAATTCATAATTCATAATTCAACAATTGGTATTACGACACCGTGCGTTAAACGCCGCAGACCTGATAGATGAGGCAACCCATCATGAGCGAAACCCGAGTCCAAAGTGAATCATCAACAAACACCGATCGACCATCAACCAATCAGACCATCAACCAGTCAGACAATCAACACTCGCCAAATCACCAAATCACCAAATTACCAGATAAAAAGCCCGTCTCCCTCGCCACCGTCCGCCACGTCTTCTGGGCCATCATCTGGCCCCGGCGTTATCTGATTTTGCTCGGCCTGGTTCTTATCTTAATCAACCGGGCAGCGGGGCTGGTGCTGCCGTGGTCGTCCAAAATCCTGATAGACGATGTGATCACCAACAAAGATCTGGCCATGCTTAACCTGTTGCTTATGGCCGTCGGCGGCGCCATCGTGGTACAGGGCATCACCGGATTCACGCTCACGCGGCTGCTGTCGGTGGAAGCCCAGAGCCTGATCGCCCAGCTTCGGGCGCAGGTGCAGAAGCATATCATCCACCTGCCGGTACGCTATTTCGACAATACCAAGTCGGGCGAACTGGTCTCGCGTATCATGTCAGATGTCGAAGGCGTCCGCAATATGGTCGGCACGGGCCTGGTGCAGCTTATCGGAGGCCTGCTGACTTCCATCGCATCCTTTATCATTCTTATGAATATCAACATGCCCCTCACCCTGGTATCGCTCGTACCGCTGGCCCTGTTCGGTATCATCGCCAGCTATGCGTTCAAACGTATTCGGCCTATCTTCCGGGAGCGCGGTAAGGCCAACGCCGAAGTGACGGGCCGGCTGACGGAGGCGCTCAACGGGGTACGTGTCATCAAAGGCTTCCATGCCGAACGCCGCGAGGAACAGGTATTCGAAGCAGGCGTGGATAAATTATTCAATATTGTCAAACGGTCACTGACGACTACGGCTGCCGTGACGAGCCTGTCCACCCTGCTGATGGGCGTAGCCAGCATCGCGCTGATGTGGATCGGCGGGCGTCAGATCATAGACAACCAGATGTCGATCGGTGACTTCTTCGCCTTCACGCTCTATCTGGGTTTCATGGTATCGCCCATCATCCAGATGAGCAACATCGGCACACAGATGACGGAGGCTTTCGCGGGCCTGGATCGCATGGAAGAAATTCTGTCGGTTGAGCAGGAAGGAAAGGAACCGGATCGAACCCACATCCTGGAGGATATGAATGGCGATATCGTCTTCGAAGATATCACCTTTGCTTACGATGAAGGCAACCCGGTCGTCTGTGATATCAACTTTCATGCGCCACCGGGCTCAGTCACCGCCTTTGTAGGCAGTTCCGGCTCAGGCAAAACGACCCTGGCCGGGCTGGCGGCCTCATTCCTCAAACCCGATAAGGGCGCCGTCCGGGTAGACGGCATTGACCTGGCGACTGTGACGCTCAACAGCTATCGCCAGCGCCTTGGCGTGGTGTTGCAGGATGATTTTCTGTTCGAAGGGTCGATTCGGGACAACATCCTGTTCGCCAGGCCGGACGCCTCGGAAGACGACCTGCTGGCCGCTGTGGCTGCGGCTCATGTAAAGGATTTTACCGACCGTTTCGATAAAGGGCTGGAAACGGTCATCGGCGAACGTGGCGTCAAACTGTC
Organism: uncultured bacterium; assembly: GCA_913051705.1. GTDB lineage: Bacteria > JAAXHH01 > JAAXHH01 > JAAXHH01 > JAAXHH01 > CAJXCW01. Next base: position 770 of record CAJXCW010000165.1, on the reverse strand, counting down.
GGGCGGACAAAGGCAACGCGTCGCCATCGCCCGGGCCCTCCTGGCTGATCCCAAAATCCTTATCCTCGATGAGGCCACCTCGAACCTGGATACGGAAAGCGAAAAACTCATTCAGGAGAGTTTAGGCCGCCTGATGGAAGGCCGGACCACCTTCGTCATCGCCCATCGCCTGAGCACCATTCGCCAGGCAGATCAAATCCTGGTCATCGAAGATGGCCGCATCGAAGAACGGGGCACACATGAGGAACTCATCGCCCGCGAAGGGCGGTATCATCAGTTGTTTACGTATCAGGCGAGAATCTAAGAGGGTGTACGGAAAGGTATGGTTCACTGTAACAGGACAAAATGTCCTGTTACCAAAGCCCATGATTTCATGTTATCGATGGCCGTTCCTCCTTTGCTTGCGGTGATATCGGGGCGTTCGGACAATCGTATCCTATAAACAGTCACCATGGGACAGATGCTTGTTGTTGTGTATGTTTTCCTAACCAGACTACGCCTTTGGCGCGGCAAACTGCTGCTGCGTACTCGTCCCGGCCAATCGTGCAACCATGAGACGTATCATGGCCAGATAAATCATGGATTCACTGCTCTCGAGTAGATATTCGTAATCCTTGCTCAATCGGCGATATCGCCCGAGCCAGGCAAAGGTGCGTTCGACCACCCAGCGACGCTTGATCACCTGATACCCTTTATGAGAAGGATCTCTTGTGACCATGTCAATAATAAAGGAACCAAGTGCAAACGCCCAGTCAATCAGGGTTCCCGAT
>CAJXCW010000164.1 GCA_913051705.1 uncultured bacterium | reverse complement strand
GCCGGCGAATTTTATTTACTGCTTCATGTAATGGTAAAAGCCCTTTGATATAATCCAGTATCTCGGCATATCCGAAGGTTTTCAGGGCATGTGTCTCTTCATTGTATCCAAGATCGAGCAAGCGATGTACTTCCTCAACGAGTCCCAGATCGATCATCTGATCTACCCGCTGATCGATCCGTTTATATAATTCTTCGCGATCTCTTTTCAATCCAATCAGCCGTAATGACCAGTCAGGTTTTGTCGGTTTGTTTTTGCGATGCCACCCGGTGAGGGGTATACCTGTCGCTTCATATACCTCAAGCGCCCGTTCAATGCGCTGCCGATCATTTGGGTGGATACGCGCGCCGGCCTCCGGATCGACCGCTTTCAATGTATGATAGAGCCTATCGGTGGTCTGTTCCTGAAACTGCTCTTTCAGGTGCTGTCGAACCTCGGAGGGTATATCCGGCGCATGGAATAATTTGCCCATCAACGCCTGGACATATAATCCGGCGCCGCCAACAATCAAAGGGGTTGTGCCCTGTTGTTGTAATCCGGTGATCAAAGTCCCGGCCTGTCGAGCGTATTCTCCTGCGCTGAAGCGTTCCTCCGGATTAATGATATCTATCATATGATGCCGGACGGCCTGTTGTTCCTCCACGGTCGGCTTGGCCGTTCCGATATTCATATATCGGTATATCTGCCGGGAATCGGCGGAGAGGATTTCAGTGCCCAGTCGTTTCGCCAACGCCATCCCGACGGTTGTTTTTCCGACACAGGTGGGACCGATGAGAGTTAATATGGGAGGTGGCGAGTGGCGGGTGGCGGGTGGCATAAGTGGGCAAGTGGGCAGATAAAATTTAGTGATTTGGTGATTTGGTGATTGAAAAGTCAAAAAAACAAATCAACAAATTGGACATGGCCGTAAGAAGTAGGCAGAAAGCAGTAAGCATTTCAATCACCAAATCACCAAATCACCACTCATCTGCTCACTGGCTCACATGCTGATTTCCTTTCTCCAGGAAATGATTCTGTTGGAAATGGTGATGACCGGGGCCGTCCAGATTCTATTTTTATTGCGGCCAAGGTGTTGACAGAGGGCGACAAAGTCTACTTCCGCGACAGAAAGATGACCGGCGTGGATACCATGGAAGGTCAGGATGATCCAACGTTTCTGAGTGACGGCTTCCTCAACGAGGCCGATTATTTCCGAGGCGGCAAAGCGTTCTACCGGAAATGAATAGAGATGGTGCAGATCGGCCGTCACCGGATGATTGGCATAATCGCCTTTACCACGGCCAGCTGTGTGATATCCGGCTACTACGGGGACATAACTTTGCCGTGTAGGTCCTTCACCGACATGCGCATGATAACAGGGATAACAGAAGGTACAGGCCGTCTGATCAGGAATTGCTTCGGCAATGCGGCGTTTCCCTTCTGCAATTTCCATCTCAATATCGGCCAGGGTCATTTGTTCCAGGCCGCCGTCGCGGGTATCTTTAAAGGCGGATGAACAAGGGTGGTTTACCGTATGGTTACCGATTTCATGTCCGGCCTGGGCCACTGTACGCCATGGCTCCAAATTCTCCTGCCAGTTATCCCCGCGCGGATTGATGTAAAATGTACCTTTCTGATCGTGCTCCCCCAGTATAGGTATTGCCCGGTCTAATTGAGATGGCATCCCATCATCAAAGGTCAAGGATACGGCCGCCTCACAGGCATCAGGCCAGGGGGATGAGGAAGTGGACATGGGGGTTCCTTTGAGGATGAAGCTACGAAGCTACGAAACTACGAATCACGAAGTGATCGATGTGCTCCCGTAGGGAGTCATCTCATCTGTGAATCTGTGAATCTGCGAAACTGCGAATCAGGGTGGTTTCTGTTGGGGTATTAATGTTTCTTTGACGAATAGAAATATGATTGTTGAGGCCAGTACACCGAGGCCGGATAGCGCGATAGGGACGACGGCCAGGCTGAGGATATCAGCCAGGACTCCAACGACAAGGACGCCATTTACGGCGCCTACATCCCCAATAAAACGCCAGATGCCTAAAAACTGCCCTCTTTCCCCGGCCGGCGCCAGATCGGACCCCAACGTCATCATCGTGCCGGATCCGAAACCATTGCCGATGCCGATGACCAATTGCGATAACAACAGACCCTCGAATGAGTCTGCAAACGACATGAGGACAAATCCGATCGCCATAATAACAAAAGCCGGTATCATTGCATACTTACGGCCATATCTATCCATAATATGCCCGGCTATCGGAAACAGCGCAAGGTCAACAATAGATCCGATGGTTATGATCAAACCTATGGATACGACATCAAGTCCGATGATGACCGCTCCATAGAGTGGGGTGATCAGACGCCGGCCTTCTCTGATCGCCTGAACACAGATATACGCTGCCCCGGCAGTATACAACGATCGGGCATGGTTCTTTACCAGTGTAACAATCTTCCTTGTATGGTCTATTTTTTCATGGGTTTGCGGCGTGGTTCTAACGGAATCTGTGATGCATGTGGCGATTAGCGCGAAGACAATGGCGGCCACGGCAGCTTCGCATATAATCGGTACATTCAGCCCAAAACGCTGACCGATGAGCCCACCGACCACCGGGCCGGTCAAGGAGCCAAACCGACCGATACCGCCGAAAATAGCCAGGGCGCGGCCTCGCGCCTCTATTCGTATGAAATCCGTAATATAGGTATGCCTGGATACGCTCCAGACCGCCATACCGACGCCGGCCAACATCTGATATAGAAAAAGCTCTACAACACTTTCCGCCAGCGCAGTGGCCATCATGGCCCCGGCCAGGACACCGAGCCCGGTCATCATCATGCGTTTACGGCCGAAGCGTTCCAGAAAATAGCCGACCGGGATATCGGCGATAATGGTGCCTATGCTCTTAGCCGCGATAACCAGACTGATCAAGCCAAACGACAAGTCAAAAGATTGCACATAGAGCGGCATGGTCGGCACCAGCATGCCGGAACCGAACGCGAGAAGGGCGGAGGGCAGGTAGACCGGGAGGACAAGGGCTCGCCAGGTGGGGGGAGGATTTGGTGATTCGTTGATTGGAAAGAATGGTGATTGAGTGATTAGAAAGAATGGTGATTTGGTGATTTGGTGATTTTTTACTTTGCAATCAACAAATCAACAAATCAACAAATTTATTTCATCCATTTGTCGAACCAGTCGAATGCGATGCGGCCGGAGATTTCGTGGCTGCCGTCGAAGATGTCGTGGGCCAGGCGGTCTGTCTGATTATAGAGTGCATAGTACGCAGTCAGGTCCTGGACGGTCGAGCGGGCGGCATCGACGGGGAAACCTGAGTCGGCCCGGCCGCTTTCCACGACCAGAGGCCGGGGGGCGATCAGCGCGGCGATGTCCACGTGCTCGAAATTCAGCGCCAGATCCTGTACGTTGCCGCATACACAATGGGCTACATCCATAAACGTCGATTTGAACGAGGTCAAAAAGCCACTGATGCATACCGTACGAATACGCAGATCCAGCGCCGAAATCAGCAGGGTCGTCACTCCACCCAGGCTAAGGCCGTAGCATCCGATCCGGTCGGCATCCACCTCCTCGAGGCTTGTTAGTATATCCAGAGCACGCATCAACTCTTTAATATACACCCCGTACATGGTATAACCCATCAATTGGGCGACGCCGGTATAATAGCCGTGTTCGCCGAAATGAGATGGTTTTCGCTCCCCGAATCCGATATGTTCGGGTACCAGCACGACGAACCCACGGCGCGCCAATTCACATGCATAGTGATTATATATCCCTGCTTCAAAAACGACTTGATTCATACCTTTACCATGCCCCGGCGGACATAGAATCGCCGGGGCCGGTTCCTGTAATCCTTCGGGAACCAACAGATACCCCGGCACGCGAACGCCCGGCATGGACTGGTATTGAACCCGCTCGAGATGAAATGCCCCGTCACACTGGCCGGCAGACCAGGGTTGGTTATCCGGATCAATTTTTTCCCGGACGAATTCAGGCGACCCCAGGACGTCCGGCATACGCAATGTCTCGGCGAGTTTTAGACGCGCCTGAGATTGCCAGTCTTCAAATGTCTGTTGCGTCATGTCCGGACAACGATACTTACGTCCATGTTCCTGATATCGCTGAAACAGGTATTCCCGAAAATCTCGGTCAAGGGGCGTTACATGGGATTGATCAGGCATGAGTAAACCAAATGGTGATTGGGTGATTGGGTGATTGAATAAATGGTGATTGGGTGATTTAGTGATTGATGGCAAAGCGCGGCACCATCACTAAATCACCATTTCCTTTGAATTGTGCGTAACATCCGTATATTATATACCATTAGGAATACATGTCAATCATCCTTATCAATAATCCAGGCAGGAGCGGATACATGACCGACTGGGACCGTGATCAAGTGTTGCAGGACGACACCTTTTTAATTCATCCACTTCAACATCCTCAGGATCATAGTAATCCGGTGATTTACGTGAAAGGGGAAGGTTCGACGGTTACCGACATAGAGGGGAACACGTACATCGATGGACTATCCAGTTTGTGGAATGTCCATGTCGGCCATGGTCGTCGTGAGCTGGGCGAAGTCGCCGCCCGGCAGATTTCTGAGCTGGGTTATTTCTCGTGTTATGCCGGCGTGACGCTCATTCCTGCTGCGCAACTGGCGAGGCGTTTAAGCGAACTGGCGCCGGGGCATTTGAACTATACGTTTTTTACTTCCGGCGGGGCGGTATCAAATGACAGCGCCATCAAAACCGCTCGCTTTTACTGGCAAGCCCAGGGCAAAACGAAGAAAGTCAAAATCATATCGCGAGATCATGCCTACCACGGGGTGACTATGGGGGCTATGAATGCCACGGGCATTTCCTCCTACTGGCCCGGGTTCGCGTCCAACCTGCCGGATTTTCTTCATGTGGATGCGCCATACCCGTACCATTATAACCCACAGGACACCGATATGGAATGCGGGGAAGCCGCCGCAAAATCTCTGGAAGATGCTATCTTGCGTGAAGGAGCAGATACCGTGGCCGCATTTATCGGGGAGCCGATACAGGGTGCTGCCGGGGTGATCGTACCGCCCGATGACTACTGGCCCAGGGTACGGGATATCTGTTCAAAATACGAGATCCTGCTCATTAACGACGAAGTGATTACCGGCTTCGGTCGTATCGGTCACTGGTTCGGCATTTCTCAGTGGGGCATCGAGCCGGATATTATTACCTTTGCCAAGGGGGTGACAAGCGGTTATATGCCACTCGGCGGGATCATCGTTTCGGATGCCATCCACGCGTGTATCCAGCAAGCGCCGCCGGATAAAAAGTGGAATCATTCGTTTACCTATTCCGGCCATCCCACCTGTTGTGCCGTGGCGCTCAAAAATATCGAGATTATCGAACAGGAAGGGCTTATCGAACGAAGCCTTGTTATGGGCGATCGTCTGTTGACCGGTTTACACCGTCTGGCAAACTTAGAGCATGTCGGTGACATCCGCGGCATGGGACTGATGGCGGCGGTGGAAGTTGTTAAAGATCGTGAAACACGCACGCCGTACGAGGCGTCTGAAAAAATCGGCGCGCGAATTGTGGAAGAGATGCTGCGTCTGGGCGTCTATACGCGTTGCCGGGGAGACAGTATAAATTTCGCACCGCCGCTTGTCATTAGCGCCGATCAGATTGACCGGATGGTTGAAGTGGCTCGGGAGGCGATAACAACTGTAACAGAAGGGTAAGGAATGTAAATAAGCCATCCATAGGACACCCTAAGGTAAGGGGGTAAGGAATGAAACTTCTTATTGCTATCATTAATAAACGAGATATACGGCATTTATCGGATGCACTGGTGGATGACGGGGTTCGTTTTACCGAAATTGGCAGTACGGGAGGGTTTCTCCGTGCCGGGAATGTCACCTTACTGATCGGCTTGGAAGATCAGCATGTTGAACGGACGCTATCTATCATACAATCCCATTGCCATGCTCGAGAGGAAGCTGTGAATGTGGCCCATGTCGGTACGCAGCTTGACGCGCTGGGCATGGGTGAGGCGATAACGACCATGGTAGGTGGGGCGCAGGTGTTTATTGTACAGGTAGAGCGGGTGGTGGTGGTTTGAAGAGCGGTAGGTGGGCGGGATAATAATGGGGAGGAATAAAATACCGTTATATGAAAGAATCTGAAAAACAACGTGGATTGTCTCGGTTGGAGACAGCCCGCGGTATGCGTCTCTGGAATCTCAACGGAGCACTGGAAGCAGTCTATACTGCGATAACGACCGGTGTGTATACGATCGGCTATGCGCTTCATCTGGGTGCTTCCAGCGCCATGATCGGTTTAATCTCTGCAGCCCCTTCCCTGGGACAAATACTCCAGGCTTTCTCTCCTCTTCTCATCGAACGTCTTCAGCGTCGTAAGCCTCTTATTTTAGGTTCCTACTCCTTCGGCACGCTGATGTGGTTACCGGCGGCCTTTATCCCCTTTTTATTCTTCGAAGATATACACGCGATCATGTTTATGGTCTTTATCATGTTGTCCAGTGCCGCCCTGGCTCTGGGCAATCCCGCCCGATCTTCCTGGTTTACGGATCTGGTTCCGGGTGAAATACGGGGGCGTTTTGTCGGTCGTCAACATAGTATCATCGCCGCCGTTGGCCTGGTAACCGCCATCAGTGCAGGAGCCTTTATGGATCTGTATTCCGGTGATGGTCAACAAACGGGATTTTCGTTTCTCTTTATTGTTGCGATGATTTTCTCCGGGATGAGTTTATGGAGTTGGTCCCGGACGCCGGAACCACCCAAACAGCAGAGTAAATCGATATCATCAGGAAAGCTCTTAAGCTTGCCTTTTCGTCATCCGCAATTCCGGAAGTTCATGTTCCTTGTTTCGGGCCGATTGTTTATCGCCCAGATTGCAGCCCCTTTTTTCACGGTGTACATGCTCCGTACCCTGGAGATATCCTACTCACAGATTGCCCTGTTCGCCTCGTTACAAATTCTGGCTAATATTGCGATGAATCCGCTCTGGGGGTATTTATCGGACAAGTTCGGCTACAGGCCGATTTTTCTTCTCGCGACGACCGGTTTAGCCATATTCCCTCTTGGATGGGGTTTTGTTACGCTGGACAATTACTGGATTATAGTACCCATTGTCCAGATATGGGGCGGCATGATGAGTGCGGGCATCCCCATATCCCAGTTTAATCTCATGGTTAAAATCGCCCCCGAAGCCAACCGATCTGTTTATCTCGGCTGTTATTCCGCCTTATCCCGTACGGGGGCAGCCCTCGGCGCGATGATTGGCGGCGTCGCTGCCTCGATATGCGCTACCCTGCCGTCCACGTCTTTTCTTGGGCAGCCCATATCGGATTTGCAGTATTTATTTATCGGAGATTTCGTCCTCAGATTGAGCTGGGTTGCCATGCTTACCAGGGTATCTGAGGATGCGTCTGCATCACCGAGGGAAGTGATTAATCAGATGCGTCGCGGCAATCCGATAACGACGTTATGGCATCTCGTCCGAATGGGTAAGTCGACCAATCCGTCTGTACGAGCGCGAGCTGCGCGTGAATTGGGAGAGACAGGCAGCCATCTGGCTGTCGATGAATTGATTTCTCTGCTTAACGACAGCGACCGGAATGTGCGCCGGGAAGCGGTAAGATCCCTGGGACAAATAGACAATGAAAGCGCGGTCCTTCCCTTACTTGAATGTATCAGTGATCCAACCTCCGATATTGCCGAGGAAGCGGTCGAATCGTTGGGTGCGATCCATTCCTCACTGAGTTTGAATCTCCTGGTTACCTTACTTCACGATAACAGAGCATCCATTCGGAGAAGCGCCGTCATCGCTCTGGACCGTATCGGCGATTCGAGCACATCAAAAGCTCTGGAGGCGTTGTTGGCTTATGAAGAAGATCAGGTGATCGAGATGATCGCGATAGAGGCCCTCAGCAAAATGGGGAATGTACATATTTTACCGCGTATGCAGCAGTTACTCAGGGAAGGGGAAGCAGGATTACAGCGACGAACCCTGACCCAATCGATGGGGTATCTGCTCGATACCCCCGATTTAGTGTACCGCTTGCTACAGACCGAGGGCATGGCGCAGGATCGGGAGATTGTCCGGGTATTTCGATCCGCCCGCCGGCGACTGAGTGGATGGCGTATTCTGGCGCCGAAAGAAAAAGAAAAACTGATTGATGATCTGGATGATGCACTGCTGGCCTTCGAAAGACAGCGGTTTGACACCACCCTGCTACGCATGCATCAAATCGCGCTACGCGTTTTCCAGGTCATTGATCAGCATCATGAAGATACACCGATGGAACCCAAGCAACATGACCTCCATGAAGATACCCTCCCCCTCGCCCCCCTTCATCTGGCCAGCCACTTATTATCAGACCTCCAAGAGCAAAGCAGTGCGCGTGAGCTATTACCGGAAGAAAGACTAATAGCTGTAGCGGCGTTTCAGAAAATTGTAGATGAGGCGGTATAAGGCGGCAGGCGGACAAGTAAGCAGTAAGCGGTAAGTGGATTTATCGGTATCAATGCATGGACCGATATCATCGCTGTATGTTTCGATTCCGGGGTTCCCTTGACCGTCGTCAAGACAGGCAGCGTGAGGGTGTGTGAGTGAGACGTCCTGTATGGCGTCTTACTCGGATTCGGGTTGTCGGGGGTGTTTCTTTTTCCATTCTTCGTATTCGGCCAGGGTCTTTTCATCTGCCGGGTAAACGCCGATAATGCTGGCGCCCTGTTGTATTTTTTGTATAATGAACGCTTCTTTTTCTTCCTGGGCGGCGGCTTTTTCAGCTACATCTTCAGCAAGGTGGCGTGGGATGACAACCACACCTTCACTGTCTCCAACGATCAGGTCACCCGGAAAAACGGCTACGCCCCCACAGGCAATGGGTTTCTGGATGTCGAGGGGATAATGAATGGTTTTGTTGGTATGGGCGTTCATTCCCCGGGCATAGGCGGCCAGGCCCGTATCAGCGATACCGGGACTGTCGCGATACGCGCCGTCGGTGACCACGCCTACCGCGCCGCGCATGTAGATCCTGGTCGCCAGGATATCTCCCATGACGGCGGCACGGGTTTCACCCCGGGCGTCGATGACAAGCACCTCGCCCGTCTCAATCTGCTCGATGCCTATCCGCTGTATATCCGTCAAATTATCCATAGGAACCTGGGTTAAATCTTCTCTGGCGGGGATATATCGCATGGTAAACGCCGGACCGGCCATCTTCATGCCCGGTTTAAGCGGCGCCACGTCGTGCATAAATGTGTTCCTCAGACCGTGACCGCTGAGCACCGCCGTGATGGTTGCTGTACTCGGGATCAGAAGGGCTTCAATGACGTCTTTTGAAATAGAGGATTGATCGGGCATGGGGTGTCCTTCATTATGATTTGGTGAGTATGATGAAACCGATATAGATCAGTATGGAGCAGAGTATGAAAAAAATGATCGGTACGATGGTTACGAGCAGGCCATAGTTGTCGGGATCATTGATATATTTTTTTACCTTTTCTAACCTGGACAATAGTACGATCCCCTTGGAAAGTCACCGGACCCCGGCCTTCGCCGGGGTCCGGTATCTCTCGCCGCGATGCAGACTCAGAAATAACGCGATACGCATACCATTTCTATAAATGGTTCAGAAACCGGTGTATTCAAGGAGGCCGTCGTATTGTTCACGGCCTGGTAATTTTGCAAATACGCGGATATTTTTATCGTTAATGGTCACATCTCCCGTAAATAGATCCCCTTCTTTGTTGAGGTCGTGCCAATTATCCCCCATAATAACCGCCACCTTTTCGGCGCCTTGCACCTGTATTTTAAAGATCTGCGTAGAACCGCGTTTCAGCCGTCCGCTCATCGGGCTGTGGAGATAGCCGCCGTTCTCACTGAATGTTGAAAATGCACGAGGAAATCCTCCTGGTCTCCCTTCGCTCGCTGTAAGACTGTAATCCAGCGCCCAGGAGTAGCTGCCTTCTTCGTCCCGATTCTTTGCGAAGAGCCGAAGCACATATCGACCGGACTGCGGGATAATGGCCTGGATGTTATATGATCCGTTCTTTCTTTGTAAAAAAGTAAAGGCTTCATCTAATTTGTTCTCCCCCTGCATCAGTTGAGCCAGTAGTACCGCGCGATCCGGCGCACGCAGGGTCACGGTATTCTGATCGTCCATTTCAATGAGGCTATGGCGATGGCTCTGTATCGTAAGGCCGGTATGGAAAAAGGCCGGTCTGAGGTAGACAAAATCCGCATAGTCCTGCTTCGAAACGGGTTGTTCTAGCAATTGCCATTGGGCGTCGCTCGGCAGGTGATCATAGATAAACTCATCGGGCGGGGTTAAAAAATAATGGTTCTGAAACTTGCGGACGAATTTGTTATTGTCGCCGAGATACCCAGCGCCCCAGGTCGCATCCAGGAGATACCATTTATTATCAATCATGACCGCATTCCAGGCATGGTTCGACGCGCCGTCGAGCTGGTCTCCCACGGCGTAGCTGTACCCCTTGGAATACCCGATCACCTTGACGACCTCCAGTCCGGCGGCTTTACCGAGCATGTCGAAGAGGCCGGCATAGCCATCGCAAACGGCACTCCGGCTTTTCAATACGCCGTCCGGGCTTAAATCACCATATTGTCCTGAAAAGTAGCCTTCGGTATCATAAGCGATATTCTGTGTCACCCAGCGGAAGATGGCACGTACTTTCTCGTGTTCATTTCCGGCAGGTTCGACCAGGTAGGTGGCGAGGGTTTGAACAGAATTTTCTACATGGTTCGGGGTTTTGAGGGCATGGGTATCTATCCGCTCCCAGTTCACGGGTTGAGCCTGGACTCTATCCATAGGATAAAGGATGGCGGTCAGGGTAATCAGGAGGAGGTGGATTTTGGATACATGTTGGACGAGCATGGAGGGGCCTTGTTTAGGGGGTAGGGAGGGTGATCGTTTTTTGCTCTTTGATGGATTGTTCGATGGCTTCGATGACATGTTGGGCGGCTATGGCATCGTCGAGGGTAGAAAGGGGTTCGGCCTGATTTCGGCACACGTTGACGAAATGGGCGACCTCATTGATAATGGATCCTCGGTAGGCGGTATAGGTTTGCGAATGGACAACGGCAGGTTTGAGTTCAACCCAGTCCCGATAGCTGTACCGGGTAGACCCTCTGGTTCCTATGACTTTTACGATGACCGTCCATGGATCGGCGCTGTGGTCGTCGGCCGCGAAACTGGCGCAAAAATGCGCCAGCGCGCCGTTTTCCATCTTCAGGTTGACTATGGCGATATCTTCCTGCGGTATCGTGTCGTAGTGCAGGGTGGCTTTCATGGCCGACACTTGTTTTGGCCTGCCGGCCAGGTAGAGCAAGACATAGGTATTGTGCGTCAGGATCTGTCGAATCACACCGGGATACCGGGCGGCGACTTCTTCCGGATGGTGAATATGATACATCACGTAGATCGCTACGAGGCGTCCCAGGTCTCCTTCGTCGATTAATGACCGACTTCGGATAATACTATCCTCGTAGATATAATTATGGCCCGGCATACAGGTCACCCCTTCTTGCCGGGATAGATCCCGCATCGTCTCAATTTCGCTGACCGTCACACCCACCGGTTTTTCTACCAGGACGTGCTTACCGGCTTCCAGCGCCCTGGTCGCGTATTCAAGATGGGTCTCCAGATTAGTAAGTACAGAGACGGCCTCAACGGCTGGATCCGCCAGAAGTTCTTCCGGGGAATCGTATGTCCGACATCCGAAACTATCGGCCTTTTCCTTACCACGTCCCGGCGATCGGTTCCATAAACCAACCAGCCGGGCGTCGGCACAGCGTCGCACGGCTTCTGCGTGGTGATCGGATACATCGCCAGCGCCGAAGAAGGCGATACCCAGGGGGGAGGGAGGGGGGAGGTGGGGCATGGGAAGGTCCTGGGGAATTATAAATTATGATTGATTTTCAATTATAGGTTGTATATTGAGCCGAAGAATTAGGTTTAATATTTCCATAAAACAAATAACTATGATATGTCTCCCTTTCAGATCTTCTTGATACTTTTCCTGAACTTGTTACTACACTGCAATAGAGATCATGGTCCTTAAGGTTAGTAAGGTTAGAATTGAAAGCGAATGGAAATATTAATTTTACACTCTTAATTTCTTCTCCTTTTAGCTCAGAAAACTTGGAAAATAAAATATTTGGATCTTCTTCTAATATTTGTTTTGCACAAGTTGGAAAAGATTTAGGAGAAAAAAATATCAAAGAATATTTGAAAAAAATGAAATTGTCGAATAAAGCAGAAATTGAAGTACCAGAAATAGGAAACCCATTACTCCCAAATATTTGGAGAGAAACTAATATAATGACATTTGCTTATGGTCATGGAATTGCAATTTCTCCATTACAATTCGTTAATGCTTTTACATCGATTATCAATGGTGGAAATTTTAGATATGCCACTCTGATAAAAGAAAAATATTTAAATGATACAACAAATCTTATTCCTATTGAAAATATTTATATTATAACTGGACATAGTAGTAGAGAATGGGTAGCACAAACAAAAGATAGATTGCCGAAATCAATAGAAGACAGAGTTTATCATCGTAATCATTTAACCAAAGATTTTGTTAAAGACATTAAGGATAAAAAAAATGTGCTAATAATTATTGATGAAATACAAATAGCAGCAAAAGAAAGGCAAACTATGTATAAATCCTTTAAGGAAGCTGGATTTTACGATAAACAAAAATTATTAGAAAATGATATAACAGAACTTTTTGAAAGTATTTTAAAAACTGATAAACCAATAATGATTAGTAGTAAAGAAAATCCTAAACATAGTAAATTTTACAACCATCCACAAATACAATGGTTATACTGCGTCCCAAAATATCCTTGTAGCATTGATGACATTAATTTTGATGAAATTTCAAATTTTGATGGATTTTCAAATCATTGCCCTGAAACAATTGCTCCTATAACTGCGGTTAATTCAGGTGCACAGTT
>CAJXCW010000163.1 GCA_913051705.1 uncultured bacterium | reverse complement strand
CCCCGATATCGCCTCGATTTCTCACGCGGTAATCCAGGCCGATATAGCCGGCGGTAGGCACTGCGAGACGGACGCGGGTATCGAGGGCGCTGAGGAGGATGGTCTGCCATCCGCCGCCGGACAGACCGGTGGCCGCCACGCGGTCCTCATCGGTGTGTTGATGGGCCAAAAGCACATCCAGCCCGCGTAGCATCGCCAGATAAAACACACTGACCCCTGCAATGCCGCACAGGTCCAGGTATCCCGCGTTGTTGTGGTTATATCCGGCCCCTTGCAACTCACCGAACTTCATCCATTCCGGATTCAGAGCCAGCACACCTCGCTTGGCCAGATTGATGCACCGAATCTGCTTGTAATCAATCGCTTTGCCCGGTGGTCCCACATGCCCATTCACGTTGAGTACAGCCGGAACTTTGCCGTCGAGCGTGTCCGGTTCGTACAGCAACGCTGGTATACACAGTCCAGGCAGGGCCTCATAGCGTAGCTTACGAATGAGATACCCATGCCCGGTCTCAATCACATCCGTCCATTCCACCTTCGGGTCACCGTTACGCCAATCGTCGGGAACCCCTTTGAAAATCACCTCATCGAGCACCCGCACCCGCAGCCGCTCCGCTTCCGCCTCCCAAGCCTGATGTTCCGGCACTCGGAAGGGCGTTATTTTATCCAGCAGATACGAAGTCAGGTCTTCTTCCACCTGATGCGATGGAACAATCGGCGTCGTAAGATATGAGTTCATAATTCCAATTATGATTTTTGAATTGTGAATTATGATTTAAAAACCTTATAGGCTTCGCCAGGCTGTTTTTGTTTTTCAACCATAATTCATAATCCATAATTCAAAAATCAATTATCCTCACCCCGTCGCCAGAATAGGATGTCTCGGACCGGTAAAGGGTTTACCCACTTCCAGGCCTTCGGCGCCGCCGGCATCCCAGCGTCCGTTGTAGGTAATATAATCGGGAATATAGATAATCGCCAGCGCGCGTCTTGGTTTGTCGGTACGGTTCGACGAGGCGTAATGAAAGGTGCAACCGTGATGAAACGTAAGGCCGCCGGCTTCCATTTCGATGATGACGGGGTCTATGTCATTCTCTATATCGGTCCCTTCTATGTCTTTGAGTACACTCGCGCCTTCGGTACCCAGAGCCACCGGATCGAGGCGACCGTATTTGTGTGAGCCGGGGATGAATTGCACACAGCCATTTTCAATCGCCACATCATCTACGGCAATCCAGGCAGATAACGCGCCTATCTGCTCCATAGGCCAGTAGGGCGCATCCTGATGCCAGTTGGTCTCCTTGCTTTCCTCACCACCGGGTTTGATCAGCGCATGATCGTGGTATATCACCACCTGTTTACACTGCGAAATCGTACGGGCGACCTCAGCCAGACGAGGGTCGAAAGAGAATTTCTGCACCACCGGATAATCCACCCACAGATTGACCATTTGATTAAACACCCGGTTATAATCCTCGTCGGTCTCTCCACCATCATCGCCCAGTATACGGGATCGTTTCTCTTCAACGGTTTTATCTAATGCCTGGCCCAGTTCGGCAATTTCATCCTTAGAGAAGAAATGAGGCATTTTCAGGTAGCCGTTCTCCTGAAAGAACTGAACCTCTTTTTCTCCGACTTTTTTTTGATTCATTTGTGGATCTCCTTAGCGAAAGAGACGCGATCAAGTTTCTATATTCAGATTAAAGAAAGCCAGAGGCGGTACATTGGTTTCCGCATCCCGCAGGTTGGATGGCGGCGCCGCGCCATAGGCGTTGTGGATACGGCCATGGCCCTGGATCGTTCGTTCAAGCTCAAGGCGCACGCGGTCTCGTGAGACGCAGGCGGCGGATGTAATCTTTACCAGGCCGATATCATCCTGCACGATAAAATCATCCTGACCGGGTCCGAGAAAAAGCAACTGGTTTTCAACATGTCCGTACGTGACTTCAACGGTGGTTTTCTCCACGAGCTCGGCCCGAGACACATCAGCCGTTCGCCAGTGGATGGGATGACCATATACCATCCCCAGCGCCGCGCGCGCTTTACGCGAGCCCAGTGTTAAATTGCCGTCGGAACTGGTATGAATGGCATCGGATATGGGTAAATCGATCGTTGAAACAGCTGTAATATGACCTGAGGACTTCGCCTGGCGCTGCGCTTCCCTTACGATGCTCCATCCACGATGATCTTCGTCATCCTGAGGTTCGGTATATCGGTTGAGCTGAGCCAGGATGACCGGTAATTCTGGTTGGTCCAAGGCATTACGCAGGTGCTTTATGAACGAGGAAAACCGCATCTCATACGTCGAGGCCAGAGAAATACCGCAGTCAGACTCCCCCTGATACCATACCATCCCCCGCGCCTTTCCGCCGGCCAGCTTTATACAATGGATCAGATTATTAAATAATGGCGCCCCCGGATTTTCATCCGGATTCCAGGCCGACAGCGGGGATCCGCCAAGGGATGTCTGGATCAGCCCGATGGGATACCCCAAAGCGGATTTGAGATCCCTGGCAAAACGAAGATAGGGGGCATGCCCCGGGTTGGCCTGTTCCAGATTGGGATGGGTACTGCGCGTGGTATCGTTCAAGGGCTGGGCGGCCACATCCCATACTTCTTCATTTTTCAAAATATGGACACCCAATTCCGGCGGATCGAGTGCCGGCCCCCGACCATAACCGGCCGCATTGCTCTGTCCGGCGATAATCCACAGATCGCCCACACCGATGTGATGAACCCGATCCCCGTGGACACCCCATTCCGGCGCATCCTGGTCAACGACCAGCCGGGTTTCGATGCGATACAGACCACCGGACGGCACCAGTTCAAAGGTGTGTGACCAGCTGGTATCCTGCTGATCCGCCGCCTGTTGCCAGTCGGTCGATTGAGCGACAACATGGCTATCTGAAGCATGGACCAGGCGTAGTTGTACCACACCCGATCCGTCCTGGGAATGCCATTGCCCCAGGCAGTTAATTCGACCAAAACCCTCCGCATTCTGCTGAATGATCTGGAAAGGATGAATGCCACCATCGATACGTACGCCGGTAAATGAATTCATGGGTATTCCGTAGGACAAATAGATTAATGGATATGCGGACGATAAAGTATATCATGAATCGGTTCATAAGGCAAGGAAGATATGGGGATAATATCTTGCTATTTGATAGGGCGTTCTGTACCATTATGGAACTATATTTAGTGCTCGATGTGTCCCGCAGAGACCATCCAACTTGTCCATTCCCGCGGAGCCCCCATGTCTCATTCTACGGATAAAGAACACCTTGAAGAAGGCTCAAAACTACGCCTCGATTATTCAAAATTAAAACAGGTCGGTACGGCTCAGGAGAATGTCCTCCCTGTGGTCGTTCAGGATGCGGTAACCAGAGAAGTGCTGATCATGTGTTACGCCAACCGGTTGGCTCTTGAAAAGTCCATCGAGACCAGAATCGCCACTTTCTGGAGTACGTCTCGCAATGAATTGTGGGTCAAAGGGGCGACCTCAGGCGATTTGCTGCGGGTCGAAGAAATACGGGTCAATTGTGAACAGAACTCGGTCCTATACCTGGTGACCCCATTGGGTCAGGGCGCCTGTCATACAAAGGGCAGCAACCATCGGTCCCGGAAAAGCTGCTATTACCGGCGTATCGATGAGACCGGAGAGCTGGGATTTTTGAGATAAGGTAAGTGTCTTATGAACCATGTTGAATATCTGGTTGTCGGCCTGGGGGCCATGGGCAGTGCGGCGTTGTATCATCTGACCCAGCATGGCGTGCAGGCGACCGGAATTGAGCAGTTTGAAGTGGGGCACGGATTCGGCAGTTCTCATGGCCATTCCCGGGTATTTCGCACGTTTTATGATAAACCGGTGTATACTGAATTGGCGATGGCCTCCATTCCCCTCTGGCGCAATCTGGAAGCGCAATCCGACGAACATCTGCTGTATCAGACCGGCATGCTCTGTTATGCGCCACCCGGGCATGCCTCTTTAGAACAACACATACGTGTCCAGGCCTCTGTCGGTGGTTCCCATGATATCTTATCGTCGGAGGAGGTAAACAGTCGATATCCTGCCCTCCATATTCCGAACGGCAATATTGCCTGTCTGACGCACGACAGTGGCTTCCTGCATGCAGCGCTGGCTATTCGGACCCATGTGGCTCAGGCACGAGGTGGCGGGGCTGAGGTTTTAGAACAGACGAAAGTAAAAGGGATTGACCTGACGCCCCGCTTGCCGGAAGTGGAGACCGACAGGGGGCGTTATCGTTGTGAGCATCTTATTATAACAGCGGGCCCCTGGGCGGGCAGGTTACTTCAGGAAATTGATGTCCCGTTAACCGTCACCAGACAGCAGAAATTCTACTTCACACCTCAACAGCGGGCCCCCTTTCTACCGGAGCACCTGCCTGTTTTTGTGATTACATGGCGGATTTCTACGGTTTTCCCTATTTTGGCCCCGGGGTTAAAGTGGCTGATGATAACCTGGGGACGATTACAGATCCTGTTGCTATAAACCGGGACATCAATCTCGAAACACAGGCGATGCTAAAGCAGTGGCTTGAGCAGGTCATGCCTGAGACCCGATGGACGGAAGGCGAATTTGCAACCTGCATGTATACGTTGACACCGGACCGGGATTTCATCATTGATTATCATCCTGCTCATCCTCGTGTCCTCATTGGCGCCGGTTTTTCCGGCCACGGTTTTAAATTTTCCACCCTGATCGGTCGGATTCTTTCGGACCTGGCCATGGCAGGACGGACAGATTATCCGATTGAACCTTTCCATCTTGAGCGGTTCAGATGACAATCGGGTAAGACATAGATGGAACCGTAATATCTGAAAATGTATTGAGAGCACTGTTTATAAGGGATTGGACAAAGCATGCAACTACGCCCTCTGGGTTCTACTAATCTGTTTGTTTCTCCCATTGGACTGGGACTGGCTGCATTAGGCCGCCCGGGCTATATAAATATCGGCCATGCGGAGGATCTGGAAGAAAATTATGATGTAGATGTCATGCAGACTCGTGCCCACCGTGTTCTTGATGCTGCGCACCGGGCGGGCATCGTCTATTTTGACGTCGCCCGGTCTTATGGTCGATCTGAGATGTTTTTAAATAGCTGGCTAACCTCTCGAAGCATAAGGCCTGAGACGCTGGTCATCGGCTCAAAATGGGGATACCGGTATACGGCTGACTGGCAGGTGCATGCTGAATTTCATGAAATTAAAGAGCACTCGATTGACCGGTTACAATCTCAGTGGCGGGAAAGTCAGTCGATGCTGGGCGCTCATCTTGATCTGTATCAAATCCACTCCGCCACCCTGGAAAGCGGTGTACTACAAAATACAGCCGTACTCCAGGAATTAGCACATTTGAAAGAACAAGGGATAGCCATAGGGTTGACAACCAGCGGGCCGCAGCAGGGCCAAGTGATTTATTCAGCCCTCGAACTGAAGGTAGACGGCCTCAGTCTGTTTGATTGTGTGCAGTCCACCTGGAATCTGCTGGAACGATCTGCCGGCGAGGCCTTACAAAGCGCCCATGAAGCAGGCCTCGGCGTCATCGTCAAGGAAGCCCTGGCGAATGGTCGGCTGACAGATCGAAATAACCCCGCGTCTCCTAACAACCCCATAGAACGGTTGGAGACTGAGGCGCAACGTTTGAAAACGTCCATCGATGGATTGGCGCTTGCTGCTGTCCTTGCCAATCCCTGGGTACATGTCGTATTGAGCGGCGCCGCACGACCGGAACATTTGCAGTCGAATCTGAACGCCCTGAAAACGACCTTTGACGAAGAGGCCGAACAGAATTTGAGCGGTCTGGTTGAAGAGCCTGGAACATACTGGGCTTTGAGAAGCGAACTCTCCTGGAATTAAGAGATAATACTAATTGTTGAATTATAAATTATGAATTATGATTGAAAACCTTATTATTTCCAGTTAATTATAACCATTCATATATGGTTTTCAATTTGGCAACTGGTATAATTAGCCAAGCCCTACAGAATTTCGGAAGCATTAAAGTGTGGCCATGCCTGCCTATGAAACCGCTGTCATGCGCGTCATCAACAATCTCCTTCTCTGAGGAGCCAATATGTCTGTATCGAATACCTCACAGCGCCCTAATATTATCTACATCCTGGCAGATGACATGGGATATGGTGATGTATCCTGTCTCAATTCGGATTCTCAAATCCGTACAGCCAATCTGGACAGGCTGGCGGCAGAGGGCATGACCTGCACCGATGTCCATGCCTGCTCGTCTGTCTGCACCCCCTCGCGCTATGGATTACTCACCGGAAGATATGCCTGGCGTACGCCCATGAAGCAGGGGGTACTCTGGGGATACAGTACGCCGCTGATTGCTCATGAACGATTGACGGCCGCCTCGCTGGTTAAACGGCATGGTTATCGGACTGCATGTTTTGGGAAATGGCATCTGGGGATGGATTTTCCGACCACCGATGGGCGACCGGCCAAGGGCGATGAAATCCGTTCCAATGTCGATTGGAACGGGCGTATTACCGACAGTCCGCTTGATTACGGATTTGATCACTATTATGGTATCTCCGCGTCCCTGGATATGCCGCCCTATATCTATATTGATGATGATCGTTTCGTGGGGACACCCACCGAGACCAAAGCGTTTCTTGAGCCGAACAGGCCCGGCCTCGCGCATAAAGATTTCGAAGCGGTCGACGTCTTGCCAACGATTACGCAAAAAGCGGTTGAATTTATCGAAGACTGTGGTGACCAACCCTTTTTTCTCTATCTGCCCTTAAATGCTCCGCATACGCCGCTTGTGCCGTCTCCTTCCTTTCAAGGCAAAAGCATGCTGAACTCATATGCCGATTTTTGCCTTGAAGTCGATTGGACGGTCGGGCAGGTGATGCGCGCGCTGGAGCAAACAGGCGTCGCTGAGCGTACCCTGTTCATCTTTACCAGCGATAACGGCTGTTCCCCCATGGCAGATTTTGATGTGTTACAGGCGAGCGGGCACTATCCCAGTTATCATTTCCGTGGTCACAAGGCGGACATCTATGAGGGCGGTCACCGAATCCCGTTTGTCGTCAGGTGGCCGGAGGTCATCGCGCCGGGCGCCACGAGTGATGTCACGGTGTGTTTAACCGATTTGATCGCCACCATAGCCGATATGCTGGGAGATGCGTTACCAGATCATGCAGGGGAGGACAGTGTCTCCATGCTGCCTGTTCTAAAAGGGACAACCGGAGCCCCCCTGTTGCATGAGGCCGTGGTGCACCATTCTATTCAGGGGATGTTCTCAATACGCCGGGATCATTGGAAGCTGGAGATGTGTCCGGGCTCAGGAGGCTGGAGTTCGCCAAAAGATGATGAGGCCGTAAAGGCGGGCCTGCCGCCTATCCAATTGTACGACCTCGGCGAAGACATCGGTGAACGCCATAATGTATACGCCGATCATCCGGAGGTCGTCGATCGCCTCTTAACATTGTTATCAAACTATGTTCGGGAAGGCCGCAGCACCCCCGGCAAGCGGCAGGCCAATGACGGTCCCGCGCATTGGACGCAATTACACTGGATTTATGCGTAATGCGATGATTTCGCATTACAATCGATCGCGGCCTGCATGATGGCGCGTATATATACGATGTCAGCGTTCGCCGTTCCCGCGCTTTCTTACTGCCATTATACCATCCTACTTTTTTTGTTCCGAGGTTTTTTGTGCGTCTTGTTCCACCATCAAATCCGCCAACTGGTAAGCAAATTTTGCGACACGTTTCATTTTTCCAGGCTTAAATTTTTCGCTTAGTGAAACCGGTGACAATGCCTGCATGGCTAATCCAGCATAGTGTTGACGCAAAGTTAATTCCACAATACACCTCCAAAGTCAGATTTCAGTTGTAATCCTGTACGGCTGTTCTACCGGCCTGAAATTCTCGTCGATCAACTGGTAGACGTGGATGGCTTTAAATCTGATTTGTCCGCATACTTTTTAATGTGGTATCTGGCATTTCGATGTCAAGCGTTGTTGTTGTGCTGTTTACTTCGCAACATCAGCCACTCAATTCATCACTCACAACTCGTCCATCCAACAATTCGATAACCCGGTCTGCGGTGGCGGCGGCCTCCCGGCTGTGCGTGACCAGAATGACCGTACTGCCATGGTTTTCAGCCATATTTCGCAGTAAATTGAGGACCTGATCGGCTGTTCGGGAGTCCAGATTGCCTGTGGGTTCGTCGGCCAGGATCAGGGGGGGGGATTGCATGAGCGCCCTTGCGATGGCCGTCCTTTGCATTTCACCGCCGGAAAGGGTATGCGGCCGGGCATCCTGCCGTTGTTTCATACCGACTTCTTCAATCAGCATATCCGCTCGGGGCGCCGCTTCCAGTTCCGGCCTGCCGCCGAGCAAGGCCGGCAGCATCACATTTTCTCGGACGGTAAGTGTAGAAAGCAGATTAAAAAACTGATATATCATGCCTATTTCATCCCTGCGTAATCGGGTCAGAACATCATCATCTAACCGGCTAAGATCCGTTTCACCTATAAAGACCTGACCCGACGACGGCGTATCAATACCGGCCAGCAAGTTCAGCAACGTACTCTTCCCGGAACCGCTGCGACCGACGACCGCCGTAAATTGTCCCTGAGGGATGTCCAGTGAAAGATGATCGATGGCATGGATGGGCTGGTCTCCGGCGGTATATGATTTAACAATATCAATCAGGCGGACTGCATATGATACCGGGGAAGTAGAACGCAAGGGGGATGCCTGGGTCATTAAGCCTTTCTACTCCTATGGATAAAAAAATGGACATTTCTTTTAATACATCATATTATAGGCCATACCACCGGCAGCGCAATATAAATACATGATGTCAGCAATCTGATCTGAGTGGCTGTCACGTCAGAGGCCACGGTCAATGGGGGAGCTATGCGAACGTATCGTATTGCCATTCTGGGATGCCGCGGTCGCGGCACCAGCGCCGCGCGTGCATACCATATACACCCGCGATGTCAGATCGTCGGATTATGCGATCTACTCCCGGAGCGACTACAGACCTTAGGTGAAGAATTAAGTGTCTCGGCTCGATTTACCGATCTCGATGACATGATAAAGGAGACGCAACCGGACATCGTTGCTATGCCTACGGCGACCGAGCTGCATTATGATCTGTGTATGCGGGTGCTTGAATACGGCACGCATATCGAGGTAGAAAAACCGATGTGCGCTACGCTGGACCAGGCCGACACCGTCTTGAGAAAAGTCCGGGCGAAAGGCGTTCGCATGGCCGTGCACCATCAGGGGCGATGCGGCGCATCCATGCGGGCTATTACAACCGCCATAAAAGAAGGACGTATTGGCGAACTCAGGTATATGACGGCCAGCGGAAAAGGATACTACGGTGGATACGGTCTGATGAATATCGGCACCCATCTGGTCAATAATCTGCTGCACCTTGCAGGCCACTGCCGAAGCGTCAGCGCGATGGCCCATACCGACGGCAGACCCGTAGAACCTGAAGACGTGCTGTCGTCGCCCAGTGGTATGGGGACCATCTGTGGGGAACGGATCACCGCTACCCTTCACTTTGATAAAAATGTCACGGGAACCCTGATTCATCATCGCTTTTCCCAGGTCGACAGCACGGCGTACGGTATTGAAATCATGGGAACCGACGGCAGACTCTTCTGGAAGTCAGGAGAGGCCTGGCATCTTCCCAATCCTCATTTTGTCCCCGATGGCGCCAACGATCAATGGGTTGCCTTACCCCTCTCCTATCTGGATGGGTTTGATCCAGGCGGCGCGGCCAATGAAGCAGACTATGCCTTTGTAGACGAGTTTGTACAGGCGCTGGATGAAAAGAGAGAGCACCTGTGCAGCGGGGTGGCCGGAAGGCATGTTATGGAAGTGTTGATGGGGATATTTGAATCGGCTGCGTATGGTCAAAGAGTCCTGCTTCCCCAGGAAGACCGCCATCATCCCCTCCTCCGATGGCGGAAGGAACATGGTCTCGATGATCCTGAACCCTTACCTCGAGATCTTTTTACATGGCTGGAGTTGGAAGATCAACGCCTGGGTAGATGATTGGCAAATCAGCAAATAGGCAGTAAGGCAGTAGGTAAATCATATCCTTTGAATTTACCCGACTGCGCTATTCACAAAGGGAGTCATATATGAAAAAGCTATGTTTCTGGATGATCCTGCTGGTTCTGAGCTTTACAGGGCAACCTTCCGCTTTCGCACAAAATGGGGAAGACACGAAAGACGAAAAGAAAAACGGCAAATTCAAGCCGTACGGTGAGGTGATTACCGAAGCGGCAGTGACCGACAGCGGGCTGATCGTTGTCCATAATGTAGATGACAACTATTATTTTGAGTTTCCGTTCGACCTGTTGGAAAAAGAACTCCTCGTGGTCAGCAGGATTACCGGGCATGTCAAAAATTTAAACTTCGGCGGCGCCGGGATGAAAACCAGGCCGCAACAGGTTGTCCGCTGGCAGAGGCTCGGTAGTAAGGTGCTGCTCCGCTCGGTGTCTTACAATAGCGTGGCCGATTTTGACCAGCCGGTGTATCAGTCGGTGCGGAATAATAACTTTGAGCCGGTCGTCATGACCTTTGATATTACCGCGTTCAATACGGATTCCACAGCGTTGGTCTTCGATGTCGGCACCCTGTTTACCACGGATGTGGAAATGATCGGCGCGTTGTCCAAAACGCAGCGTAAGAACTTTGAAATTAAGAGCCTCGACGGCAAACGCAGCTTCATCACATCCGCAAAGAGTTTTCCTCAAAATGTCGAGATCCGGCATATCCTGACCTACAATGGCAGCAAGCTGCCCGATAATGCGGTGACCAACACGTTGTCTATCGGAATGAATCAATCGTTTATCAGGCTGCCTGAAACGCCGATGCAGGCGCGCTACTATGATTCCCGGGTCGGTTATTTTTCAGTGGAGCAGACCAATTACAGCCTGGACGAACAACGGGCGGCTAAACAGCGATTCATTACCCGCTGGCGGTTGGTACCATCGAATTTGGCGGCGTTCCGTCGGGGCGAGCTGGTCGATCCTGTGAAGCCGATCACCTATTACGTCGATCCGGCCACGCCGGAAAAATGGCGGCCGTATATCAAACAGGGGATCGAAGACTGGCAGGCCGCCTTTGAAGAAGCAGGTTTCAGCAATGCGATTATCGCCGCCGACCCGCCAAGTCCGGAAGAAGATCCTGACTGGAGTCCCGAAGATGTCCGCTATTCGGTGATCCGATATATCACCACGGATATCCAGAATGCCCAGGGGCCGCATGTGCATGATCCGAGGACGGGAGAAATTCTGGAGAGTGATATTCTGTGGTATCACAATGTCATGAATCTGCTCCGTAACTGGTATTTCGTGCAGACCGCCGCCATTAATCCGGAAGCCCGCGGCGTTAAGTTCCGTGATGAGATTATGGGAGGGCTGATCCGTTTTGTCGCTGCCCACGAGGTCGGCCATACGCTCGGTTTGCCTCACAATATGGGATCGAGTCCCGCCTATCCTGTGGATTCTCTGCGCTCGGTTACCTTCACTAAGGAGATGGGCACCGCCCCTTCGATCATGGACTATGCCCGGTTCAACTACGTGGCGCAACCGGAGGACGGCGATGTAGGGCTGATGCCGGGTATCGGTCCGTATGACAAATGGGCGATCATCTATGGCTATCGGCCCATACTGGGAGCGGCCACCGCCGAGGCGGAACGCAGCGTCCTCAACGACATGGTGAAAGCGCGTGCCGATAATCCCTTGTATCGCTACGGACCGCAGCGCGGTAATCCGGTCGATCCCAGTTCCCAGACAGAAGACCTGGGTGATGATGCGGTAAAGGCCAGTATGTACGGTATGGCTAATCTGAAACGCATTGTACCCAATCTGGTGATCTGGAGCGCAGAAGAAGGAAAGGATTACAGCGCGCTCCAGGAACTGTATGGTCAGGTTATCAGTCAGTTAGGTAGATACATGCGGCATGTCGGTACGAATGTCGGCGGTGTGTATGAACACCGGAAAACGTCGGATGAAGCCGGTTTTGTCTATTCCCCGGTAGCAAGAGCGCGTCAGCGGGATGCGGTCCGTTTTATCAATGACCAGTTGTTCATAACGCCGAGCTGGCTGATTGCTCCCGATATTCTGCAGCGGATTGAATCCGGCGGCATGATGGATCGTTTACGAAACCTCCAGGTACAGACGCTCAATCGCCTTTTCGACGGCGACCGTCTCAACCGGCTGTCGGAGACAGAAGCGCTGCACGGCTCATCCGCCTACCGGATCACTGATCTATTCACGGATGTGCAGACCGGCGTCTGGTCAGAGCTGGAATCCAGGACGCAGATCGATCCGTTTCGTCGCAATCTGCAACGAGCCTACCTGGATAAAATGGCCGACCTGATGGAAGAAGAAGAGGCCAAGTACGATCAGTCCGATATCAAGGCCGTCACCCGAGGGATGCTCGACCGGCTCAGAGAAGATCTGAAGAAGTCCGTCGGCCGCCAGAAAGACGACATCTCAAAGTTTCATCTACAGGATGCCCTGGCCAGGGTGGAGAAGATATTAGAAGGGAAAGAATAAGAGATCAGTAAACATGGAGGCGAATCAATGACGGTGGACGCCGGCAGAACCCATATTGCTGGGATGAGTCTGAAGACGCTCAGAAATCGGTACCATAAGGACCTGTTCGACCGCTATCTCCCTTTCATGGATCGGTACGGCATAGATCATGAGCTGGGTGGATTCATCTGCGCGTTGGATCATGACGGCACGCGGGCCAATACGGACAAGTACATGTGGTATCAAGGCCGGGGCCTCTGGGTATATTCATACCTGTACAACCACTTCGGCGGCGATTATTATCTGGAAATCGCACAGAAGACAAGAGACTTCATTGTGCGCTACGGGCAGGCCGACCAGGGTGGATGGTACACCAGCCTGGATCGTGATGGTCGTCCCAACAGCCATATTGATAAACGTGGCTATGCAGGGCTGTTTGTCGCGGAAGGCTTGCAGGCGTTTGCCGCAGCCTCAGGTGATCAGGAATCATTGGACCTGTCTATTCGGAT
>CAJXCW010000162.1 GCA_913051705.1 uncultured bacterium | reverse complement strand
TTAACCAAATCATCTTATGATATTGTCGTCGTGGGGGGCGCGGGCCCGGCGGATCGTTGTCGGCCTGGAAAGCGGCTGAGCAGGGTGTGGATGTCTTAATGATCGAGAAAGATCGGGAAATCGGGTTGCCCGTCCGCTGCGCCGAGGCGATTGGTGCGGATGTGGTTCATAGATATCTCGAAAAGGACCCACGATGGATCGCCCATGAGTTGCGTGGCGCCCGGCTCTTTGCACCTTCAGGGGATTGTGTAGAATTTTCTTTCGACGGTTTTGGGAAAGGCGGATACATCCTTGAACGCAATGTATTCGACCGGGAACTGGCCAATCAGGCGGCGGGCGCCGGTGCGGATATACGGGTCAGCACTTGTGCTACCGGCCTGGCATATGATCAGGGCCGGTTGGTCGGCGTCAAAATGAATACACGAGGCGAGGAGTATACGGTGTCCTGTAAGCTGGTCATCGCGGCCGACGGCGTGGAATCACGCGTGGCGCGCTGGGCCGGGCTCAAGACGATGATTGCGTTAAGAGATCTATAGGTGACCACGCAATACCTGATGGGTAATGTCACCACGGACAAGGGATATTTTGAGTTTTACATGGGTAAGGAAGTGGCGCCGGGCGGCTATGTATGGATTTTTCCCAAGGGGCCCAATATGGCCAACGTCGGTATCGGCGTTTGTGGTCGATATACCCGCCGACGATCCTCCACGGACTATCTTGACGCCTTTATCGAGGAACATCTGCCGAACAGTACGCCACTGGGCATGATAGTCGGCAGCGTCCCGGTCGCGTATACGCTCGATGACATCGTGACCGATGGACTCATGGTGGTCGGAGATGCGGCCCGCATGGTCAATCCCTCTACGGGCGGCGGTATTGCCCAGGCCATGACTGCAGGTGAAATTGCAGGTAAAATCGCCGGTGAGGCCATTAAAAAAAGGGACGTTTCGAAGGAGGAATTGTTCCGTTACAGGAAAGCATGGGATAAACGATACGGCAATCTGCAAAAACGAATTTACGGTATCAAAGAAGCGATTCATAAACTGTCGGACGAGCACCTTAACGAGACGGTTGCCGTGTTTAAAGATAAAAATCATGTCCACGTCTTCGAACTGGTTACGAAGGTGCTCATTCATCAACCTGGTATGATCCTTAATTTTATGCGGGCGTTTGCGGGGCGATAGGTCCCATGTCTCTATATCACACCACAACAGCTTATCTCCAGCTCATCCGCCCGATCAATGGGCTGATGACCTTTACCGCCGTACAGGTAGGGGTTTTTATCGCCTATGGTGAGGTGATGGCCTGGCCGGCACTGATGGCAGGTATATCGGCCTGGTGTCTCTGTGGGGCTGCTAACGCTTCCAACGACTATTTTGATGCGGACATAGATCGGGTCAACAAGCCTCAACGCCCACTGCCATCCGGAATACTGCTTCCCGGCAGGGCGCTATGGCTGACTTTACTTCTGGGGGGCGCCGGTATAGTTACCGGCGCCTGGCTCGGCCCGACCCACGGAATAATTGCGCTGGTCGCGGCCTGTTTATCATGGATGTATAATGCCGGATGGATACGAAGAGGTTTTGCCGGCAATTTGACCGTAAGCGGTGTTGCGGCAACGGCTTTTATTTATGGAGGTCTACTCGGTTCCGAACCTTTACTGGCTCTGGTCCCTACCGGTTTCGCCTGTTTCTTCCACCTCGGTCGCGAATTAATTAAAGATATCGAGGATGTAAGAGGGGATGCCGAGGGGCAGATGCGGTCGATACCGGTAAAGCATGGCCTGTATCGTACCCTTATGCTGATTACCGCCGCCTTCACCATATTGATCCTGATTACGTTTATCCCGATTTATTACCGCTGGTTCGACCTCTCGTATGCCGGTATGGTCGTCCTGGTAGATGGCGTACTGGTTTACGTGCTCTGGTCTCTCTGGCGTGACGCAAGCCCACAGCGCGCCGGTCGTATGAGCCGTATTCTGAAAATGGACATGGTGTTGGGGATTTTAGCGTTATGTCTGGGACGGATATAAGGAAAATGTTGAATTATGAGTGATGAATTATGAATGGGACAACATACGAATTTCAATCATAATTCATCAATCATAATTCATAATTTATCATGCGTGTCGTATTACAAAGAGTATCCAGCGCATCGGTTCGTGTGGATGGCAACGTCATCGGCGATATTGGGCCGGGATTGGTCTTATTGATCGGCATCCATAGAAACGATACGGATGAGGACATGCATTATGTCATGGATAAGTGCGTCCATCTGCGGATCTTCAGCGATGAGACCGGAAAAATGAATCATTCGGTTCTGGATATGGGCGGAGAACTCCTGGTGGTATCGCAATTTACCCTGTATGGCGATACCCGAAAGGGACGAAGGCCCGGATTCGATCAGGCCGGCCGGCCTGATATGGCGGAGCCTCTGTATGAAAGGGCTGTTGCGCGGCTCCGAGATCATGGTTTGCAGGTAGCCACGGGCCGATTCGGTGCGGACATGCAGGTGGACCTGATCAACGACGGGCCCGTGACCTTAATCATAGAGCATCCCCGATGAATCGAATTATCCTGGCCTCCTCTTCACCACGGCGTGCCGCCCTGCTCAAACAAATCAGTATACCGTTCGAGATTATAACACCGGATGTAGACGAAACCCCATTTCCTTTTTCAGAGGATCCTGCGGGTGCAACAGAACAATTGGCGTTGTGTAAGGCCCAAACCGTGGCGAGCCAGCTCAATAGTCCGAACTGTATTGTAATCGGCGCAGATACCGTTGTTGTCGTGGAAGATCGTGTACTCGGTAAACCGGATGATGCCGCCGAAGCGCGTATCATGCTCCAGACGCTGAACGGCCGCTCGCACTGCGTTATCACCGGATTCGCCCTTGTAGAAACCGGTACGGATCGATTTATAACGGCACACGAACAGACCACGATCTATATGCGTTGCCTGACCGATGAAGAGATAGATGCCTACATAACCACAGGTGAACCCCTTGATAAAGCTGGCGCTTATGGTGCCCAGGGCTATGGCGGCAGTCTAATTGAACGTGTGGAAGGCTGTTTTTATAATGTGGTGGGGCTGCCTCTGGCGAAAATAGTGACGTCACTTAAGGCGTTCGGGCAAGTAGGCAAGTAGGCAAGTAGGCAAGTAAGTGGGCAAGTGGACAAATTGAACCCCGTCCCTGATTCAATCAACAATCAACAATCAACATTCATAATTCATAATCCCCATGGCTCTTTTCCGCAGACATCTCTGGGGTGGCTTTGTCGCCACCATCATCACCATCATTCTGGTCGGCGCCGGGCTCTGGTGGATGGGAGCGCTCGGTCCTTACCTGACGCTTGAAGAATCTCCGAAGCTGGTCATATTAATATGCGTTGGCCTGCTCTCCGCCTGCTTTCCTGATGTCGATACGGAAAGTAAATCGCAACGGCTCTTCTATCGTCTGTTGATTATGGTTGATTTATGGTTCTTACTGGAACGCAATTATAAAGCCGCAGCGCTGTTGGGCTTTGGCGCCATGGTGCCTCTGCTCGGCAAACATCACAGATGGACGCACACCTGGCTGGCCATGTTGCTGGTCCCGGCCCTGTTCTTTCTGGTACCGATGTATCTGAATCAGACCATGCATGATTTTCTGGTCATCTGTTATATCATCTCTGTTGCCGCGTATGCCAGTCACCTGGTTCTTGATGGATATATTGGTAAGACATTCAAATCCATCAAGCACCTGTTTATAGGGCGCGAATCTCCTCGACCAACCGGATCGAAAAGATAAATCATCCGAGGATGTACAATGATGGGAAATGTTATGCATTCCGAGACGCCCTGGCGCTCATCTATAATGCTGGGGATCTGTTTTTTCCTTTTACTATGTATTTTTAGATACGAGGTGCTTTTTTTCCCTCCATACTGGGATAGTATCACCGGTCTGTTTGCTGAAGCAATATGGCTTAATGAGCACCAATTCGATTATTATAAATTGATGTATGAAACCCCGGGTTATAACCTGGGTGGCGCACGAGACAGGCTATTTTCTTTCTATCCAACATTACAGACACTCCTGATTCGACTGATTCCCGATACCTCCTTGTTGTTATTGATCAATCACCTGTTATCATTCGGATATGCCTCTGTGGCCCTGGTGGCTTTTTATCATCTTCTCCGGTACCAATTCACCAAAGACATTTCCCTACTCGGTTGCTTCCTTCTGCTAGGATTTCCGCTCTTCATTACACAGGCGGATGCCTTATATATGGAAATGCCCTTACTGGCTTTCAGCCTGTCCGCCTTAGTATGTACTATCTACCATCGCCCTGTTCTCGGTGCCTGCCTGGCGATGTTGGCCATGTATACCAAACCAACCGGGATTATTTGTGTCGCTACGCTATTTGTCTTTAACCTCATAGACCTAACCGTTACCCGGCGTCAACGCCGGGCGGCCTGTGGCATATTGGGTATATGCGCTTTGCTGTTTATCATGCAATGGTTTTTATACCAGACATTTTATCAGGAGATAGACGATGCCTTCCGATTTATGCGTGGTGCATTGAAAGGTTTTTTCCGAAGTATGCCGGACTTTCTGATGTTATATCTGGTTTTCGGCCTGTTCACAGGGCTGACGCTAAAATACCACCTTCAGGAAGCGTCCTTTAATATAAAATCTTTTTTTACCGCCCTCTTTAAAGATCGCCTTAATATGTTGATGATTTTATTCTTGAGCTGGTTCACGCTGTTCTATATGAACATTATTATCATCCTGCCGCGGTATTTTCTATTCTGCCTGCCTGTTCTGCTATTCGGTTTAATCAGTTTAATGGTCCGATATTTGAAACGGACCTGGATTATCCGAAGTGGGATATTGATTTTGACAGGTCTCTTTTTGTATAATCTATCCGGACGACTTTATTCGGCTTATCCTAAAAATGATGGGTTCATTCTGGAACGTAGTCTCGAATATATGGACGACATGCGACTGAATATACAATTGGCCAAACACCTCGAGGAGAAGTATGCCGACACCACGATCATTACAAGCTGGCCGTACATACAAATGCTGGTTTTACCGGAACTCGGCTACGTCACCAAACCCCTTAATGCAGTGACCATAAACGGTCCCCTTTCATACGGTCCTTTCACAAAGGCCGCAGCCACCAAGGATACGGTCTGGGTATACGGCCCCAATTGTTTCAGCGGTATGTACGGGTACTATCCGCATGAAGATGAGCTGATTGAAACCATCACTAAAGGAGAAAGGCAGGTTGTAATCTTCCGGAATATTGAATGATGTCTTCATATTTCGACATCAGAACCATAAACGCTTTGTACTTGAAAATCACAGACATATATTGTTGCATAGTATGTAAACCATTCCAAGGAGGTATGATGAAAAGCGCACTGGAAATTGCTATGGAGAAAACCGCCGGAGGGCAAGAGGGCGGGGCGTTGACAGACGAACAAAA
Organism: uncultured bacterium; assembly: GCA_913051705.1. Classification (GTDB taxonomy): domain Bacteria; phylum JAAXHH01; class JAAXHH01; order JAAXHH01; family JAAXHH01; genus CAJXCW01. Next base: position 7,663 of record CAJXCW010000162.1, on the reverse strand, counting down.
ATCAGCGATCGGTGAACTGGAAAAAGAATACCAGGCCAAGATCGCCGAACAGGAGATTATGGTCGAGTCAAAGATTAAAGCGTTGGCAGCACAGGCCGCCGGTCCGGAATTCAACGAAGCGGTTCAGGTTATGCGGCAACAGCTTGTTGAAGAACGAAACCGGTTGGAATCGAAGAAGGCGAAAAACATTCAGGCAATCCGGGATGGAAAGTAAACATTGACTGATTTGTTGATTGTCTGATTGAAAATAACTTAATGACGGGATACAGGAACTCTACAAACAGCCAATAAGACCATCCCCTGATTTTGATATTTTTAAATTAATCAGCCAATCAGCCAATCAACACAAAGCAAAGCGAGCGACGCGTGTTCTATTAATGCTTCGAAGAGGCGTTCCTTACCTTCGATTGAGCGAAGCGAAATCCATCAATAAACCACGGAGTGCTCGCAACGTGTCTGCAAGACACGTGCCATCAGACAATTATCTTGATCAGCATAGACTACCTCTTATTCGGTTTTATACTTTTCACCGGCAGTGCCATCGGCAGCTTTCTCAATGTCTGCATCCACCGCATGCCGCTGGAACAGTCTATTATTCACCCGCCCTCCTATTGTCCCTCCTGCCAGACACCCATACGACCGGCCGATAATCTTCCGGTGATCGGTTGGCTGCTCTTAGCAGGCAAATGCAGGGCGTGTAAGGCCAACATATCGATCAGGTATCCTCTCGTAGAACTGATTACCGGCCTGGCGGCGCTGGGCAGCGTATGGTGGCTGGGGTATACGGTAGAGGCGTTGGCTTTATTCATTCTCTTCGCCCTGCTGCTGCCGGCGACTTTGATCGACTTCGATCTTCAGATCATACCCAATACCATCTCGTATCCCGGGATCATCATAGGTCTTGCGCTCAGTTTTGTTCGTGCGGATTTCGGATGGCAGGCCGGTCTGCTGGGCGCCGGTATCAGTGCTGTGGCGCTCCTGGTCATACGCCAGTTGGGGACGTGGGCGTTCGGCAAAGAAGCCATGGGACTCGGTGATATCAAGCTTATCGCCCTCATAGGCGCGTTTGTCGGGTGGCAGGCAGCGCTCATCTCTATTTTTCTCGGATCTATTCTCGGGACGCTGTATAATATCCCGGCTATGATTCATAACGCATTCAGTGGTAAGTCCATAAGCGAAATGAAACCCATTCCATTCGGACCGTTTCTTGCCGGCGGCGGACTGCTTGCGGCCATTTTCAAAAAGACGGGCGGTGTTTTAGATTTATTGATTTATTGATTGTCCGATTGTCTGATTGAAAAAACGGTTATCCACACTTTCGATGACGCGCAGCGGCATCAATCACCAAATCACCAAATCACCAAATTCTCTGGAGGGAACATGGCAAAGAAGCAGTTGGGTATTGCATTAATCGGTTGTGGTGGCAACATGAGGGGGGCTCATATACCGCGTATTCAGAAGGACGGTTCGGTAGATCTGACTGCGGTAGTGGATACGTCGGAGGAACAGGCCAAAGCGTTGATGGGACGTTGGGGTAAGGAAGTACCGTTTTATACGGATTATCGTAAAATGATTCGAGCGCATGACCTGGATGCGATTATGATCAGTTCGCCCCATTCCATGCACTATGAACAGGCCAAACACGCGCTTGGTCAGGGTTTACATGTGTTGGTCGAAAAGCCGTTGACGATCTCCTCAAAGCATACCCGATCTCTGATACTTCAGGCGGATAAAAAAGGCAAAATTCTCCTGGTGAGCTATCAGCGAAATTTTATGGCGCCGCACCTGTATGCACGAGAATTGATACAACAAGGGGTCATCGGGGAAATACGCGGGGTCGTCTCGTATGTCACTCAGAACTGGGGTGGCGTCAAAGGTTGGCGTCTGGTTCCGGAATTATCCGGCGGAGGGATGTTCCTCGATACGGGCAGCCATCTTGTAGCGTCTACACTTTGGATTACCGGTCTGGAACCGCTTGAGGTGTCGGCCTTTCTGGATAATGTCGATAAGGATGTAGATATCAACATGGTCGTCAACGTCCGGTTCAAGGGCGGTGCCTACGGTACGCTGAATACCTTCGGCAACGCCAAAGTACACGACGAACGTATTGCCATTCATGGCAGCGAAGGATGTATCGTCTTCCATCTTCATCAATGGGCGGTCAAGTCGGTTCTGGTTAATGATGAGCCTATGCAGATTCCAAAACGCATTCAGGAGAATACACCTGATGCAGCCTTCTTCCGTATGATCCGTAACGGCGGCAAAGGTTATGAGCTGCCGCATTTTGCGCTGGCAGTAGCCCAGGTATCGGAGGCCGCGTACAAATCCGTAGAACAGGGCAAACCGGTGAAAGTCGCAAGGATATAACCCATGTCAATACCAACACGTTTAATCGGCAAGGCGGCTATCGTCACGGGGGCGGGTCGCGGGATCGGGCACGCCATGGCCCTGCGGCTGGCGCAGGAAGGTGCCGATGTGGCTATTGTCGATATCAATCAGGAAAGTGCGGAAGAGACAGCGAATGAAATCCGTGCCCTGAATCGCCGGTCGCTGGCTCTGTCGGTCGACCTGTCCCGAATTGACCTTATTGCAGCTATGATAGATGAGGTCGTTGCGGGCTTCGGCCGGCTGGATATTATCATCAACAATGCGGGGCGTGTCGAGATCAAGCCGTTTCTCGATGTGACCGAAAAAGAATGGGACCAGACGATCGATCTGAACCTGAAAGGCACTTATTTCTGCATCCAGGCGGCAGCACGGCAGATGGTCAAACAAGGTGCGGGGGGACGAATTGTCAACATGTCTTCCGTCGCCGGGCGTCATGGTCGAGCCGATTCCAGTGCCTACGCGGCGAGCAAAATGGGTATCATCAGCGTCACCCAATCCGCAGCGCTGGCGCTCGCCAAATATAATATCCTCGTCAATGCCATCTGTCCGGGCATCGTTCCCACGCCCATGTGGGATCAGATCGACGATGACCGTGCCCGGCTGTTCGGTTATGAAAAGGGCACCGCACGGGCGGCGCTGGTTGAGACCGTACCGCTCAAACGCGCCGCTGAGGCCGAAGAAATTGCCGCCACCGCCGCTTTCCTTGCCTCAGACGACAGTTCGTTCATCACCGGCCAGGCCATTAATGTGGATGGTGGCATGGAGATGAACTAAGGGCCCGCTGCGGAGACACGCGTCAGCGCTGTATTCAGACGTTTTACTTCACGATGGCGATTCAGAAAAGGAAGGCGCATCATCGGCTCGATATATTATGTTGAACAAACATTATGTTTCTAACACATAATTATTTCTGGGCTAATAGTCCAAGGGATATTTGATGATTTGGCAAAAAACCGACCACAGCGTTTTAAACAGAACAAATTGAAAAACTATTGAAAAACCGCGTGTCTTACCGGCAGCTAAAACATATAGGCTCCGCCAGTCCGACGATCGAAACTATGGTTAACAGCGCCACCAGGCCGAATGTGCCCCTATATTGGAGGTTGCGATCACATGCAGACGCAGGCGTTTGTCATCCAGAGAGACGCAATATTTTGCGTCTTAAAGGGTTAGCCACGGGTCAAGGTGATGATCGTGATTTCGGGCTTACAATTGATCCGGACAGGCGGCCCCGTCGTGCCACATCCCCGATTGACATAAAGCGCGACACCCTCATTCCAGTATAATCCTTCGATATAGGGGTACAGAAACATAGCCGGACTGAGCGAAAAACCCGGCAGTCTGAGGACGACCTGGCCGCCGTGGGTATGACCGGAGAGCGTGAGCGGTATGCTGCGTGCGATGGCCTGATGATAGCCCCAGGGACTATGAGAGAGGAGGATGTTGAAGCCGCCGGGACGAGTGGTCTCTATCGCTTTATCGAGCAACCCGCCAATGGCCGGCCAGGAGACCGTGCGCCCCCGCCTTACCCTGGTTCCCTTTTTTAAGCCGCCGTAGTCGATCCCGATCAGATTAAGATGGGTATTTTCGATGGGGAGGACGGCTGTACGATTGCGTAACACACGGAACCGGATATCGGTCAACGCCCCGGTAATTTCATCCTCATTGGTCCAGTGATCATGGTTACCAAGGACGGCATAGACGCCGAGCGCTGGCCGATGCATCTTTTGAAACGCCTCACAGAAAGGATCAATAAAAGCGGCCGTTCCAGAAACATAGTCTCCCGTCAGCACAATCAGATCAGACGACAGGCTATTGACCAGGGTGACGATGTCCTGCATATCGTCCAGAGTCATATACATATTGGAGTGCACATCACTGATCTGAAGAATACGCAAGCCATTTAGCGGCTCTGGTAGGTCAGGAAAGGGAATATCCTGATGATGGATATCATACCGCCGCGTCCCCATCACCGTGCCGTACGCCGTCAGGGCTACAGGCGCGGTGATGACTCCGGCGGTAGCATACCGTAGGAATGCTCTGCGGGATAGGCCCGGTGAGCCGGCTACAGGGGCCTGCGCTTCCGATACGGTCGTCCGGTGATGAAAAAACCGCGGCCGAGCCCATACGAAAACGACAATCAGGTCTCTAAGGAAAAAAAAGGGAAATACAATCAGCGTCGTCGGGAATACCCAGATCCAGAACGGATAGGCCAGGCTGTACAACGCCACAACGGAAATCGGCTCTTCGGGGAGGCGATTGCCGATCATAAAGAAAATGGTTATTCCGCTATATAGAAGCGCACCGATTAGACCACCACGGATCCATCGTGTACGATTCGGCAGATACTCCACACGCTGCAACCATCGCCACATCCGGTGAAATACGTAGCCCTGGATAGCCAGGAGGATAAGAATGGGGATCAGGCGTTGTATCACGGCATACGTTCACCACGCAATAAGGCCCGCTGTTCGGTCATAAGATATTGCATAATGGCATCTCGCGTTTTCTCTGGGACCTTGGGATAGAAAGTGACAAGCTGAAGTGGATCTTCCTGATCCAGAACACGCAGGACAGCCCCTTCGACGACGATTCTGACCAGCGGACTCGGAATAACAAAAGTGAGTTGTATTGTGGTTTCCGGCGGAATATCTTCTTCCACGATCATTCGTAGGCCATGTGCACTCAGTTCAACAATGAGGCCACTCTTCGGTGTACCTCCCTGATCTTCATCATCCGGAATAGTATATTGCAACGGCAACGATACCCGGAGACGGAAGTATTCCCTCCGTTGTATCCTGTAGAAGTGATCCGGCGAATTTACCACCAGCAGAGGATACGTCGTCAAACTCTGTATTTTCGCTTCAAACTCGTAAAGCGCATCTTCTCTTACCAGCAGATAAACACCTATTGACCCGGTGCCAGCTCTGCTGCGGCGATACCGGCTCCAGACAAATTGAAGGAAATGCCTCGCTTTGTATTGTTGCTGACCTGCGATTCAAATCGAATCAAGTCTCCCTCAGAGGTATGAAATTCGATCTCCACATCTTCTTGACGCTTCCGTTGAAATACAGTTGATATCGGTTCAAGGTGATCTCGATAAGGTGATAACATGGTATGCTGTTAATCCTGAAGATTGATGAATCGCAGTCGGATGATAAAAACCATCAAAGTATACTTTACAAAGAGCCGCAGGGCAATATTTATTTCCAACTTTGACCTCGCCGTTCGAAGGGACTTTCATCTTGACAACCCACCTGAAACCGGGTATAATCGGGGGTCTGGTGAAACAGCAAGTGAGATAGTGAGAAAATAAGAAGGGTGAACATACCCACACGCCCACACACAGTCTTCTGCGGGGATAAGCTAATATGGATGAGAAACGTCGAGAGCAATTGTCTAGATTACTTTCTTTGATGCTTCGTCACAAACCGGAACGATTTTATCTGGATATGGATCTCCAGGGCTATGCCTCTAAAGAGGATGTCCTCGAAGGGGTTCGCCAGAAGTTTGATGATGCGACCGAAGAAGAAATTCTGGACATCGTGGAAGGTCCTGAAAAACGACGCTTCGAATTGACGGACGGACGAATACGGGCACGATACGGTCATAGCTTTGCCATCGACCTCGGTCTGGAAACGGCAGAACCGCCTGAATTTCTCTATTACGCTACGGTCCCCGCCCAGGTTCAGGCTATTGCCACTGGCGGCATACGGCCAGGTGATCGCCAGCATGTTCATCTGTCGTTGACGAGTGAGATTGCAGCGGACGTCGCACGGAGTCGTACCGATACGCCCGTGGTCTTCTGCATAAAAGCCATAGAAGCCGCCCAGGCCGGCATCGAATTCTATGATCGGCATCCTGTGATGTTGACCAGAGGAATCCCTGCCGAATTTGTCGAACCTATGCAAGATGGTTCTTCAGGTTCGGCCTCGCTGTACGGCCGGCGAAAACGATCAACGTTCCCTCGCAAGTAAAAAATATACGCAGGTGGGCAGGTAGGCAGATTGAAGATACATCATGGTTTTCTGCCCACCTGCCCACTTGCCCACTTGCCCACCTGCCATGCGTCGATTCATCACCCCCATGCTCGGCCTCCTGGTCGCTCTCAGCCTGTTGTCTTTCGATCTGACCATCTTACGTTCCGGTAGAACCGCTCTTCGTCCGACGATGCAAAAAGGCGTTGCGTTGGGCATCTTTAAAGCGTCCGAGGGGATGTCTTACTATCAATCGTCCATCGACGAAATCTACGCACTGGGCGCCACGCATATTTCCATTCCGGTCTATTATCTGCAGGAATCCGCACATGCCGTTACCTTGTATTGCCGACCGACCGACGGCGCCACGCCGGAACAGTACGATCAGGTCATCAGCGAAGTCATTGAATACAGCCATCGGCTTGGCATGAAAGTCCTTCTGACTCCGATCATCGACATCGACCATCCCAAGGATAAGGAATGGCGAGGCGTCATTTCACCTGGAAATTGGGACGCGTGGTTTGAAAGTTATACAGTTTTTGTCATGCATTATGCCCGGCTGGCCGAAGATCTTGACGTCGAGTTTATGAGTGTAGGAACGGAATTGGTATCATCTGAGGGATTTACGGATCAATGGCGTGCAGTGATTCGTGAGGTGCGCGGTATCTATGATGGCCACTTGACCTACTCTGCGAACTGGGATCATTATGAAGACGTCGCGTTCTGGGACGACCTGGATTTCCTGGGGTTATCGGGCTACTACGAACTGGTCTCGTTTGAAAATCCGACGGTTGAAGATATCGTCGATGGATGGATATCGGTTAAAGAGAATTTACATCGCTGGCAGGCCAGATGGCAAAAACCATTTTTATTCATTGAGATAGGGTATATGAGTCAGGAAGGGGTCGCCAGCCAACCCTGGAATTATGTTTCAAAAGCGCCGCTGAACCTGGAAGAGCAGAAACGATGTTATGAGGCGTTACGACGGTCATGGGAGAATGAAAACAACTTTGCGGGATTGTATTTGTGGATCTGGGAACCGAACAAACAGGGTCTGAACGATAAGAGTTACAATTTTGATGGAAAACCGGCGGAAGATATTGTCCGGGATTGGTACCAGAACATCCCCCCGAATGCGACGATACTCGATGTGACGGTCATCACGGTGGAACGTTTTTTTCGATCGTTGCGACAGGGGCTTTAAAATGGTGATGGACTGATTGGTTTTCTGGTTGTGCTTTTCAATCACCAAAAAGCACAGCGAGCGAAGCGGAGCGCGTTCTAATAATGCCTCGAAG
>CAJXCW010000161.1 GCA_913051705.1 uncultured bacterium | reverse complement strand
AGCGGGAACCGCGAAGCGCTCGAAGTCGCCCCGCAGGGGAACTTCCATCCATAGCTTGGAGAAGCTGGATGTCCGCTGTTCGCGGCAATGACGTACTCTTATACCCGAATGTATCCATAACATCTATCACACACAAGGAGAATGGCCTATGGACTGGTGGATCTGGATAATCGGTGGTGTGGTGCTCTGTCTTATGGAGCTACTGACCCCGGGTGTGTTTTTTCTACTGTTTTTTGGAGCAGGCGCCATCGTAGTCGGCATACTCACCTGGACCGGTTTACTCGAGACGGCCTGGGTGCAAGTGCTACTCCTTTCCATTTTTTCCCTGGGGGCGCTGGTGCTGTTCCGTCGTACCCTGCTGGATAAATTGACGAATGAAAAATCGGAGGGACACGTAACAACCATAACAGATCAGGTGTGTACGGCGCTTGAAAATATACCGCCGGGCGGTACAGGACAGGTAGAAATGCGAGGCACAGGATGGAGTGCCCACAATGAAGGAGACGAGCCCATCGAGAAAGACCAGCAGTGCACCGTCGAACGCGTAGAAGGGATCTCACTGCGCGTCCGAGGAAAATAACACAAATTTAGTATAGCTGAACTTCTTCTCTTTGGGGAAGAGGGTCAGGTCACCAAGGAGTCTCATTATGTCCGAAAATCTTATCGTTGTAGCCGTCATCGCCGTTGCCATTATCTGGTTTTTCAAACGACTGATCGTTGTCGTGCCGCAACAGGAAGCGCGTATTGTTGAAAAGCTGGGGAAATATAACAAGACCATCAATGCGGGGTTGCACATCCTGGTGCCGTTTCTTGATCGCGTCTCTTATCGGCATACGCTGAAAGAGCAGTCCGTCGATATCCCGGAGCAATTGTGCATCACACGCGATAATGTGCAGGTCGGTGTGGACGGCGTACTGTATTTGCAGGTGCTGGATGCCGAGCGTGCATCGTATGGTATCGGCGATTATCAAATGGCCATCATACAGCTCGCCCAGACGACCCTCAGAAGCGAAGTGGGTAAAATCGATCTGGACAAAACCTTCGAAGAACGCGCCAATATCAATTTTTCCGTGGTCAGCGAACTTGACAAAGCCTCTGATCCGTGGGGCGTCAAAGTGTTGCGCTATGAAATAAAGAACATCAATCCCCCCAGGGATGTCCTGGAAGCCATGGAAAAACAGATGCGGGCCGAACGTGAAAAACGGGCGGTCATCCTGAATTCAGAAGCCGATCGCGATTCGAATATCAACATGGCAGAAGGCGAAAAACAGAAAGTGATCAAAGAGTCCGAAGCCACCAAACAACGGCAGATCAACGAGGCGGAAGGCGAAGCCCAGGCTATTCTGGTCGTAGCTAACGCCACAGCTGAAGGGATCACCGCTATTGCCGGCTCCATCCAGGCGGAAGGCGGTGACCAGGCGGTGCAACTTCGCGTAGCGGAACAGTATATCGGCGAATTCGGCAACCTGGCCAAAGAGGCCAACACCCTGATCATCCCGTCTAACTTAAGCGATGTCAGCTCCATCATCGCCTCCGCCATGACCGTCATCAAGCATAACGATGGCAAATAGTTTCAATCGCCAATCATAATTTATAATTCATAATTTCCGGAGCCCTCCATGTCCCATCGTCCGGCCATCGCCGCGATCACAACGATCTACCACAAATATTCCCATACGCAACATATTGTAGATCGTTTTCTGGAAGGGTATGGTTGGGCCGGTACGCACCACCATCCGCCCATGGATCTGGTTTCTCTCTACGTGGATCAGGTCGGGGAAGGCGATCTGAGTAGAGATCGCGCCGAGCGGTTTCCGCAGATGAAAATCTATCCCTCTATCGCGGAGACCCTGACTTTAGGTGGAGATACACTGGCGGTTGACGGGGTGCTGCTGGTCGGTGAACATGGCGAGTATCCGGCCAACGAAAAAGGGCAGCGGTTATATCCGCGATATGAGATGTACCAGGAGATCGTCAAAGTCTTCGAAGCCGGCGGTCGGTCGGTGCCTGTGTTTAATGACAAACATCTATCCTGGAATTGGGATTGGGCCCGGGAGATGTACGACACCGCACAGCGGCTGGGCTTTGCCTTCATGGCCGGATCGAGCCTGCCGGTCACCTGGCGCACCCCCTCTATCGATATGCCACTGCACGCGGAAGTGGAAGAGGCCGTCGGCGTCGGCTACGGTGGGGTGGATAGCTACGATGTTCACGCGCTCGAAACCATCCAGTGTATGGTCGAGCGTCGTAAAGGCGGAGAAAAAGGGGTGAAATGGCTGCAAGCCTACCGGGGGGAAAAATTCTGGCAGGCCCATCATGACCGGGTCTGGTCACGCGAATTGTTCGAAGCCGCCCTGTGCAGAAGCCATACCCTCAAACCGGCGAGGGACGGTTTCAATCATATCTTTCCGACGATTGATGAGCTCAAGCGGATTGTCACCGACCCTATCGCGTATACGTACGAACATACGGATGGGCTGCGGTGTACCATGATCCTCATGAATGGCCTGATCGAAGATTTCAATTTCGCGGCGCGCCTGAAGGGGCAGGAAGCACCGTTATCTACCCAGATGTATTTGCCCATGCCTCCGGCGCGTAGCTCACTGGCAAACTTTTTCTCGCCGCAGGTCAACAATGTGGAGCAAATGTTCCTGACCGGGAAACCGACGTACCCATTAGAACGTACGCTGCTGACAACCGGCCTGACCGCCGCCGGAGTAGACAGCCTGCATAAAGACCAGATACGTCTGGAAACCCCCCACCTGAACATCACCTACCCCGCCCCAGAAACGTCGACTTTTTGGAGATATTAGCCTGATTTCTGTTTCACCGATTCGCAGATTAACTGGTTTTTATCTTTTCAATCACCAAATCACCAATTCACCAAATCCAGGAGTCCCATGCCCGACCAACCACCCAAAAGACTCGCTGTAATCTGTACCATCTATCGCTATCTGTCCCATGCCCAGCATTTCACGGACCGTTTTCTGGTAGGCTATCCGTGTGGCGGACACTGGCATCGGCCCAATATGAAAGTGGTCTCCTTGTATGCAGACCAGTCGCCTGAAGGAGATCAAAGCCGTGCCCGTGCGCAGGAGTTCGGTTTCGAGGTGTACCCGTCCATCGCTGAGACATTGAGATGCGGTGGGGATGCCCTTGCCGTCGATGGTATCCTGGTTATTGGTGAGCATGGCGAGTATCCGAATAACGAAAAAGGGCAGAAACAATATCCCCGCTACGAGATGTTCAAGCAATGTGTCGAGGTGTTCGAGCAGGACGGGCGGTCCGTGCCGATATACAACGATAAGAACCTGTCTTACAGTTTTGAAAAAGGGTTGGAGATGGTGGCTGATGCCAAACGGCTTGATTTTCCAGTGCTCGCCGGCTCAAGCCTGCCGGTCACCTGGCGTCTGCCGGATCTGGAACTCCCGTTAGGATGTGAGATCGACGAGGCGCTGATGGTCGGCGTCGGCGGATCGGACGCGATGGACTATCACGCGTTGGAAGCCATGCAGTGTATGATCGAGCGGCGTAAAGGGGGCGAGACCGGCGTCAAAGCCGTCGAGATGATTGAGGGAGATGCCGTTTGGGAGGCTGGAAAACAAGGGCGTTATGCCTCAGATCTACTGGTCTCTGCCCTGTCACGTAGCGATTCACCGCAAGGTTATACCATAGACGATGGCCGTACGCAGGATCTGGTCGGTACCGGAGAACTGCCGCGCCTGGTCAAGAAACCGGCCGCGTATTTTATTGAACATCGGGATGGATTGAAAACCACCTTGCTCATGCTGAACGGAGCCGTATCCGACTACTGTTTTGCTGCACGTCTCAAAGACCATCCAAATTTACAATCGACGCAGTTTTTCCTATCGCCCACTCCGCCAGTGACTTACTCCGCATGCCTGGTGGCCAAAATAGAAGAGATGTTCAAAACCGGTCGTTCCCCCATCCCGGTGGAACGCACATTGACGGTATGCGGTATTCTGGACCACTGCCTGACATCCAGACAACAGAGTGGTGTTCGCATCGAAACCCCGGATCATCGCGTTCAATATCAGGCCCCGGAATCATCCCAACATTGCCGGGACTAAAACGTCAAAGGAGCCCGATTATGCGTCCGCGAATACGTTTCTTCATCACAGGTTTCCTCATATCAGGATGCATCGCTGTGGGAGCGCCCCCCGCAGTTTTCGCACAAGATACATTACCTATTCCCAAGGAACAGTTACAAGAGCTACAGGCTATTGTTAAAATTCAGGATGCCGGAGAACAGATCAACGCCCTTGATCGATTCCTCGGTATATACCCGGAGACCCCCCTTAAGGCGGATGTCTATCGGTTACAGTTTTTAAGCCGTAAAACGTTTACCGGTAATGATGATGAACTGTGGGATGTCGGCCAACGTTTTGTGGAAGCGGTCACCGTGCTGGTCGATACGCGCGTGCCGCCCCCGATGCGTAATCCGGTTCTGGCTCAAGCCTATAACGAAGTCGCCTATGAATTCAGCAGGCGGGGCACGCATCTGGACGAGGCGCTGGGCTATTCTCAGCAAGCCCTGGCTTTGATCAAATCTTCTTCGGATACGCCGCCTAACGTAACAGAAGACCAATGGGGCGCTCAATTGAGCAACATACGGGGACAGATTCTTGATACGCTGGGCTGGATACAATTCAAAAGTCAGGCCAGGCAGGATGCAGAACGGGCTTTGACGAACGCGGCAGATCTTCTACCGGATAACGGTACCGTCCTCTATCATCTCGGCATGGTACATATCGCCCTGGATCATACAGATCAGGCGATAGACGCCCTGTTGATGGCTGCAACGGTGGAAAAACCGGAAAAAGAAGCTCTGAACGAATTAGATCGTGTTTTCAGAGACAAATACGGTGTATCCGCCGGTTTGCAAATGAAGACGCAGATGCTGGCTGCCCAGACCCGGGCGGATGCTCGTAAGATGCGGAAAATCGTGTCCAACCGGTTGAATACCGAAGCGCCGTATTTTTCCATGACCTCACTCGGCGGTGAGGCGGTTGACTTGACCGGTTTGAAGGGCAAGGTGGTGATAATCAATTTCTGGGCGACCTGGTGCCCGCCATGCCGGAAGGAAATGCCCGATCTGCAATCCTTATGGGGATCCTACCAGGATCAGGAGGACGTGGTCTTCATGATCGCCAGCGTGGATCAGGAACAAGGAAAAGTCCAGCCCTATATCGATGCCAACAACTATTCATTTCCGGTGTTTTACGCCGGGGCTGCCGGACAAGCCTATCAGGTGACTTCGATCCCTTCTACCTACGTCATCGACAAGACCGGTTCCATCCAGTATGTCCACGTTGGCTATCGCCCCGATATCAAAGACATATTAACCTGGGAAATAAACGCTTTAAGAAAAGAATAAATGGAAAGCAGGGAAGGGGCCGGGGGTTAGGTCAAATAAACGAACCTTGCCGGTTCGTCGTAGGCTCCGCTCAGCAGAACCACGCTTCGGTAAGTCTGGGGACGCGCCGCCGTTTTGAGAAGGGAACGACGGTTGGTAACGGGAGAAGGGCATCCTCTCTCAGGGCTGATGCCTTCTGTTTGATGCGATAGAATGTGAGAGCAGGATCTTCTTTGGTTTCATCCGCTTTTTCCACCAACTCAGATACATCCTGATGTAACCGATCCATTCGTGAATCGGGATGATGCCATTGATATGTAAAGGCCTTTTCATCCAGCGAGCCAAGCCATGTAAAGGTCTCTTCATGATTCAGCAGCGCAGAGCCCGGGGGGACCAGCAGGCGAATGGTGTATTGGACCGAATCGATGTGATCGACCAGGTTATGCGTCTCGATAAAGATCAGCATGTCCAGATAACCATCCAGCGTCGTCCAGGGGGTAAAAGCCACCAGGGAGGGGCGCATGGGTAGGTCTGCTGCTCCAAGGATTTCCAGAGCCCGGTCAATGTCCATACGTGTATGGCCTTTTTCCAGGCGGTCAAGGACCAGGTCGCTCGTTGACTCGATCGCCGAGATGACGAAGAGACCGCCCAATGTTCTGGCTTCCGAAAAAAAGGCGGGATGCTCCAGAATATGTTCTACCTTGGTTGTAAAATCAAAGGTTAAATCCGGGTGGGCTTCATGCATAGCATGGAGTACTTTTAAGGAATGCGTTGGCCCATTGAGGAAGTCCGGATCGCCAAAGGTCATATGACGCGCGCCCAGGCTCACCTGCTGGTCAATATCGGCGAGTACGATATCACGGGGCACCACAAAAAAACGGCCCTGGTATATAGGCGTGATGGGACAATGCAGACAGGTATGCAGGCATCCTCGGGTCGCCTCCGTGTATCCGGCAAGGAGGGTATGGTTTCCCGTATCCAGATGGGCATACCGTTTAAGTTCGGGCAGTTGGCTACGATCCGGTTTTACAAAGGATTGACGGGCGAGATGAGGCGGGGATGTATGGTGAAGGGTACGGACACCGGGCACCATTATAGGCGCATCGGTTTCCAGGGTGCAAATCAGATCCAGAAGCGGTTGTTCATATTCACCGCTGATTACCGCGTCGGCGCCATGCGATAAGAGGTAGTCTGCATTTAGAGAGGCGTATAAGCCGTAGAAGCAAAGATACGCCTCTTTGTTGATCGTTCGTATATGCCGGGTGATGTCCATGCCCACCCGCATGGCGGTATGCATGGGCACGGAAAGGCCGATAAATCGGGCACGCCTGATCGCTGTCTCCGGAATTTTATCTACAGCCGCATCCAGAGCTGTTGCAGGATAGCCGGCTGATTTTAAATAACCCAGCGGAGAAGCCAGACTGAGGGGTTGATGGCCTAGCTCATAGCAGGAAATGAGAAGGATATCACCTGTTTGCCTCATGATGGTCCCGTATACTGAAGCGCACGATTTTTCATAACTTTCGATTGAGCATAGCGAAATCCATCACCAAATCATTTCGATTTCGGCGGCGTGTATCCTGCCGGCATCTTAGCACCCTCGCCGAAGAAAAAATCATCCAGGTTTTTATCGTAAATCTCTTGACCTTCCGCCGTCGCGAGGTTAAGTCGATATTCGTTGATGACCATCACCGAAAAATCGATCCACATCTGCCACGCCTGTTTGGAAATATTATCGTATATACGTTGACCAAGCTCGTTGGGAAACGGCACGAATTCGAGTCCCTCTAACTCTTTCTCAAGCTTGACGCACTGTACCATACGCGCCATAATATGATCCTCCCGGAAATAATCCATATATATTCACCATTAATCATTCATCATTCACCAAACTATACACCCTGTTATAGCCTTTGTCAAGCGGGAAGGACATACTGTTGAGCCGTACAAAAATATCCGGAGAAAGACCTCTACGGGTATTATACATGGGCAGTCACAGCAGGTTTTCTACAACGCCTTTGAATATTTTGTTTGATCATGGTGTACAAATATGTGCGTTGATGGTGGCGGCGCCTCTGGCAAGACGACATAGGATAGAAATAAACCCCGTTTTCCCTGAGCCTGTGCCGTCGGATACCTTTTCGATACCGTCTGGAGAAAATCCTATGGAGGCCGCCCATGGCCGTCGTATACCTGTATATGAAATTGGAAAGATGACGGGCTCGGCTGTAAAGGAAACAATAATCGCCTGTGCGCCGGACGTGATATTCGCCTCCTGTTTTCCGATGCGGTTTCCTGAAGATATTCTTGAAATGCCCGCTTTCGGCTGTTTCAACCTGCATCCTGCCCTGTTACCGAAATTCCGGGGGCCTGATCCTCTGTTCTGGATCTTTTATCACGGCGTCCGGCAAACAGGCGTGACCGTACACCGCATGACGAAACGTATAGACGCTGGTGACATGGTAGCTCAATCGGCCTGGACTATTGAAAACGGCGTGTCGGAAAAAACCCTGCTGGCTCATTGTGCCGAAGCCGGCGGCAGGTTGTTTATTGAGGTGATCACTGCTTTGGGGAAAGGCCATCTGGTCTCTCGACCGCAGAACAAAGAACAGAGCAGCTATTTTTCATGGCCGGATCAGCGGGATCGGGTGATCACACCCGAGAGGTCGGCACAATGGGCATATAACTTTATCAAAGGGATCGGAAAACGGATCGAACCCCTGGAATTTCACGGTGATGGGTATCGTTACCGGGTCAAAGAGGCGATAGATTATACAGCATCAGGTACGCTGAATAGTCCAACGTTTACTGAAGAAGATCACCTGTGGATTCAATGCAGCCCCGGCATCCTGCATATCACCGGGTATCGCACTTCAAATCTTGGCCTTTAATCATGGTCCGTGCGCCCATGGCGCGTCGTGAGCCATAAAAAAGCCGCTCCAAGAAGCAGCGGCCAGATAACTCGGTAATAAGGCGGCAGCCGGACTCGAACCGGCGATCAGGGATTTGCAATCCCGTGCCTTAGCCACTTGGCTATGCCGCCAGATCAATAGGCGGGAGACGGGGATTGAACCCGCGACCCTCACCTTGGCAAGGTGATGCTCTACCGCTGAGCTACTCCCGCAGAGGATTCGATAAGATACTCGCCATCAAATCGAGTAACATATAATATGGATAACCGTTCTAATGTCAAGGATTTTTTCTTTAGATTTTAACCGGTAAACAAATCCTGATCGCCCTGTTTCACTTTCAAAAAATAAGGCGGCATATTCGCTTGACCAGAACCCATCTGCCTTATATGTTTTATTATAATCACCAAAAGCAAAGCGAGCGAAGCGCATTCTTAATGATACCTCGAATGTGGCGCTCCTTATTTTCGATGACGCGCAAGCGGTATCAATCACCCACCCCTCATACCCATGGATAGCGCAACTCTACTACAAGAATTTGAAGATCTGGCCGAACGTATGTCGATCCGTATTAGATACGGTAAGTTGGATGGCGGCGGCGGACTATGCCGCTATCGGGATGAGTATCATATTGTAATAAATAAACGTCTGGATATCGATGGGCGAATTGAGGTAATGGGCCGTGTTTTTGCTCGGTTTCCACTCGATGATGTGTTTCTTATTCCTGCCATACGTGAGGCGATCGATCAATATAAAGAGTCCGCGAGTGAGAGCTTGTCAGATGATTTAGAGACTTCCGCCGATAGCGGAGAAAACCCTTGACACCAAAGGGTTTGGTGCCCTAATTCATCGGCGGCTTTAGACCCTGTTTGGAGAAATACGTGCCCTCTCTCTTACCTGATATGTCCGTGCCGCAGTGCCCCGAATGTGATGATATCATCGGCATGGATGATGAATACGCCTGTGCTATTTGCGGGCGTTTGTTTCATCAGGACTGTTTGGACCCGGATACAGATACCTGCCTGGATTGCACCTTCATGGCCGATAATCTTGACAAGAAGACCGATGTGGGCCCGAAAAAGGATGAAGGGACTCGTCTTTCAATCAAACGAGGGCTCGATGTGGTCCTCTCATGCCTTTGTATACCGTTTTTGATTCCTATTTGGACTGTTTTGGCCTTGGTCATTAAGATAGGATCTCGGGGACCGATTGTATTTAAACAGATCCGTATCGGCCAGAGCGGCCGCCCTTTTGTATTGTATAAACTTCGTTCTATGGTCGACGGCGCAGAAGAGGATACCGGACCGATTTGGGCGACCAATCCTGATCTCCGAACAACACCAATTGGGCGTTTCATGCGTCGCTTTGGTTTGGACGAAACGATGCAGGTGATTAATGTCCTTCGAGGGGATATGAGTCTGGTAGGTCCCAGACCGGAGCGACCTTACTTTGTAGAGCGCCTCAGAAATCAGGTGCCGAGCTATGAAAAACGACTCTTAGCCAGGCCGGGTATTACGGGATGGGCACAGATTCATACCGATCATAAATACGATGTCTCGCTGGATGATGTGAAAACAAAAGTGGTTTACGATATCGAGTACATTCAGCGATGGTCGTTGTGGCTTGATACCAAAATCCTGGCCTGGACGGTCGTCGCCATTCTTCAAATCCGCCACATACCGAAACGGCGTTAAAAAAGCCTCCACACATCTCAGCATGAAGGCTCCTTAGAAATCGTGATGAAATCTATCACGCCCTCACTCCCGCCCTTCCGCTTTCTCTTTTGGCGTCGCGCCGCGAATAGCCACGTAAAGCGTAGAGTCCGGATTGCCGGGCGTGCTGCCTGTCCGGATATCGACCAGTTGGCTCTCAATGCCCAGAGGGATCGAAAACCGGATCTTTTTTTGTTCTTCTACCTGCAACACCTGTGGCAGGTCGGATGCTGATTCAGCTTTCTCTTCCGCCCGTCTGGTCAAAAGATCTGTCGCCTGTTTCATAAATTCAACCCATACCGGAATGGCCCCTGAAGCGCCGGTCGTCTCCCGGCCCATAATAGGTTTTAGAGGCCGAGAATCGTCATAACCGATCCATACGGAAGTGGCCAGGTCCTGAGTAAACCCGTTGAACCAGACGTCTTTCGAGTCGCTCGACGTACCGGTTTTCCCACCGGCCGGCACGGTAAAACCGTACCGAATCGGGATACTGGCGCCTGTGCCGGCCAGGATGACGCCTCGTAACATATCCAGCATTAAGTAAGCGGATTGTTCACTGATTACCCGGCGATGTTCTACGTTGACTTCTTCAAGCACACGCCCTTCAGCATCCTCTACACGAGCGATAATGTAGGGCGGATGATAGACGCCTCCCGTAGGGAATACGGAAAAAACCGAAGCCATCTCAAGCGGTGAGACGCCGTTGGTGCCCAGGGCCAGCGACAGGACCGGATCGAGCTTACTTGTGATGCCGAGACGCCGGGCGTAATCCACCACCACCTGAGGGCCGACCTCGTTGGTCAACTTGGCTGAAATGACATTGATGGACCGCATGAGCGCCCGCTTGAGAATGATAGGGCCTTCATGAGCCCGGTTAAAATTCTTGGGCTCCCAGACATCTCCGATATCCGTGGTATAAACTACCGGCTCATCCACAACCACCGTTTTGGGCGAGTAGCCGAGACGATCTATGGTTGCCAGATAGATAATCGGTTTGAAACCCGATCCCGGATGGCGGTTGCTCTGTACCGCCCGGTTATATTCACTGGTCGTATAATCCCGACCCCCTACCAACGCCTTAACCGCCCCTGTGTGGATGTCAATAGAAACCAGGGCGGCTTCCAGCGACTGGATGCGCTCTTCCCGGGAAGCGGTGCTGTAGACAGGATCATTGACAAGAGAATCAAGGGAAGCTAATTTTATTCGTACCGCCTCCTCTGCAACTTGCTGCATCTCAAGATCCATCGTAATATACACTTTCAATCCACCATTATAGACCAGATTGCTCCCGTACTTACCCACCATCACATCCTCAACATAATCAAGGAGGTAAGGGCCATGAGCAGGGCCGATGCTGGTTCCCTTCAAGACGATTTCTTCTGCCCGAGCCTGGGTGGCCTGTTCCACAGTGATATAATGATTTTCCACCATGCGTTGCAGGACTGTCTCCCGCCGTTTTAAAGCACGCTCCATATAGTAATACGGATTATAGGCGCTCGGTCGCTGCACCAGGCCGGCTAACAGCGTTGCTTCTCCAAGAGATAACGCCCTGGCACGTTTGCTGAAAAAACGTTGTGACGCTTCTTCAACACCATAGGCGTTAGCGCCGTAATACACGTTATTAACATAAGCGGATAAAATCTCCTCTTTATTATACCGTGCCTCAATCTGCACTGATGCCATGGCTTCTCTTGTTTTTCGGATCCATTGTTTTTCCTTCGTGAAAAAAAGATGCCGCGCCAGTTGTTGCGTTATCGTGCTGGCGCCCTGCCCGACAATTCGACCGGCACGAAGATTGGTCGTAAATGCACGTATGATCCCGGGTTTGTCCACACCATGGTGATTGAAAAAATCCGCATCTTCCGTGGCAACAACCGCATGCTGGAAATCTATGGAGATTTGATCAAGGGGGACCCGACGGTGCCCACCGAGCGTATGGACAAGAAATTTCGCGACCGAGCTCCCCACGTGGAGTTCGAGTTCAACGGCGAACCGGGCACGTGGTGGGTGTACGAGGGCTACCCCGCCCACGACCTCGCAGTAGGCATCGCCGGTGGCAAAAGCCGCACCGATGACGAGAAGGCCGCGTTCATCAAGGCGGGCGGCGGCTACAGCGACGCGCGTCCCGGTGGTTGGGATCCCGCGGAACGCCTGAAGGACATGGCGGTGGACGGCGTAGCGGGTGAGGTACTGTTCACGACGCTGGGCTTCCGGCTGTTTTGGCTGCTCGACCCCAAACTGCAGCGGGAGTGCTTCCGTGTGTACAACGATTGGTTGGCGGAATACTGCAAGTACGACCCCAAGCGGTTGAAAGGCAACGCTCTGATTTCGCTCTACGACCCTGAGCTGGGCGCCGCGGAGCTTGAGCGCTGCGCGAAGATGGGACTCAGCGGCTCGATGATCTGGGTCACCCCCCCGGAGGACGTGCCTTACCACCTGCCCATGTACGACGTGTTCTGGGCCAAGTCTCAAGAGCTAGGGATGGTCGTCAACCTGCACCCGCCGACGGGCATGGACCGCCCGAAGTATGAGTTCGGCCGCGAGACCCGCATGTTGCGCCCGGTCATCGGCGCGCAGGAGGTCCAGCGCTCGATGGCCGTGATCGTGGCCTCGGGCGTCCTCGAGCGGTTCCCCGACATGAAGATGGTCTGCGCCGAGTACGGCATCGGCTGGGTGCCCTTCTGGCTTGACCGCATCGACTCCATGCAGGGCAGGGGGTCCAGCAGGCGCGGCGGCTTCGACACGCCGTTGTCGCTCACGCCCCGGGAGTACTTCCACCGCCAGATGTACGTGACCTACATTGAGGAAAAGGTCGGTATCCAATACCGCGGCGATATCGGCGTTGACCAGGTGATGTGGTCGTCGGACTATCCGCACGCGGCGTCGACGTGGCCGGAGTCGGCCAAGTTCATCGACCGGGACTTCGTGGGGGCGGACGACGACAAGCGAAAGATCGTGCACGACAACGTCGCTGCGCTCTACGGCTTCGACATCTAAACGGGCCAGGCAGCAACAAAGCGGGGGGCCGGAACGTCTAGAGAGAGACGACCCCGGAGAAAGCCCCATGCGCAAAAAATTCGTTTCCCTAATCGCGATCACCGCCGCGCTTCTGATTGCCGGGTGCGGCGTTGACCCGGCAGCGGACCAACCAGCGCCGACGCCTCGGGCAACCCCAACCCCCATGCCCACCGCGACTGCCGTCGCCGAGTTGGACGTCGTCTGCATCG
>CAJXCW010000160.1 GCA_913051705.1 uncultured bacterium | reverse complement strand
GTAGACTAAACACCATATCCGGCAGGGTATCAGGTTTGTACGCCTTAATCGGTGTGGTCTGAAAATCCAGATTCGGCCACGACAATCGGTCACGTAAGGTCCTGCATTTTTGAATGATCTTTTCATTATGATCGATACCGGTAACATGCACCTCAAACCCTTTATACACTTTTAAGTAATGATACGCTGCAAAAGTCAGATAGGCGCTACCGCAGCCGCAGTCTACGAGGTGGATGGGCTTGCCACCTCTTTCCTGATCGACGATATAGGGCTCAATATGCCGTAAAAATTCATTGATCTGACGAAACTTAGCCTGCATGGTCGGTTTGATTCGCCCCTGCTGATCCATAATACCAATGGCAATCAAAAACTCATCCGCCGTATCTATAGGGAGCAGATAGGACTTCATTCGGTTATGGGGTAATTCGGAAGGAAGCGTTTTGAGAGAAGGCTTATTCCGGTTGATAAGCACTTTGCCTTTTTTAGTGATCTGTACCTGTAGATCGCCATGGCTGCATTGAACATGAAACTGTTTGAACGGCAGATGAAGGGCTTCTGAGAGATGGGGAGGAACTTCCTCTACGCCGTAATTTTTAATAATGGACTGCGTGCCATCCCAGTAGGTGAATTGATATTGTCTAATTCCTTTATTCTTCACGGGACGAATGGATATTTTTGTCCATTCACAGGAAGATCCACGTTGGTGCCCACTCATCGTTAATCGGTGAAAGGCATCATCCTGCAATACGAGGTCTTGAATTTCAGTGTTGTATTTTTTTGGGGTATCAGAATATAGCATTATAGCTCTTTAAGGGCCTTTCGCCAACCTTCGGGCACGGTTCGAGGTGTTTCGATCTTCTTCGCGCCGAGGAACATTCCCAGGTCCTCAATCGTCGAAGCTATTTGTTTTCCTGTCCGGTGAGTCATCGAAGCATCTTTTTCATGATAAATACTATTTATATGCAGGACGCCGGTTTTCCTATCCATTTTTGGGTCGACACGTCCGATTAATCGGTCTTCGTGCAATATAGGCAGGACGTAATAGCCATTGATTTGAGGTCAAGGAGCCGCGTTTATGGAGCGTCTCCAACACATAGGACCGAAACAAATCATTATCTTCCAGCCATTGTCTTACCTTCAATCGTTGAGCACTATGGCGAACGAGGTGCATCTGATATTGATGAATAGGATAGTTTTCCGTAAGCACATAGGAGGCGGCATGCGCCCAATATTCAAACAACCTCCTTTTTTCCCATAAGAGGGTATGCAACAAATTTCGATCATAGGATCCCAACCTGCTCCACAGTACGAGGAAATGGGTGCGCTCAACCGCTCTGACCGGATCAATCTGAACACACCCCAGATCATGAATGATATCCAGCACATTATCCTGTGTAGGTTTTTTATTCGGAAGCGTGAGATGCTGGCAGGTAATTGCTAATCGTCGTGCTGTATCCAGTGAGATTTCAAGAGGTTTCATACATCAACCCAACACCTATCCCGATCTGATTGTACCACGGCATCCATAAGGAGTTGAGCTTTCAGGCCATCAAAAAAGGTTGGCGGTTCATTTTTATTTTGTCTGATATTATTAAGAAAGCGGGTTACCATGGATTCTTCAGAATATGTGTCGGGTATGGTCACGCTCGAATAGTCTGTTTCACCTGCCTTACGACATAATAGCTGATCAGGCTTTAAATGCCAAAGGTAAGAGGCACGCTCTCCTTCGATTTTGATCTCGTGTTCGACATGGAGTCTGCTCGATCGGATGGTTCCTGATACCCCATTCTCGAACCGTAACAAAAGATGACACACGTCCTCATTTTCTACATCGACCCGGTCATGTGACGTCTTCAACATGCCGGCCTGATGTTGCCTGCGTAATTCTCCGAAATGATGATAATCCACCAGAGGTGGCCGTTGCGCAATACAGATGTTCATATCTCCCCACACCGAATTGATTTCACATAACAACCATCTGGCTACATCAATCAGATACACCCCCAGGTCTCCCAGGACGCCTGTCCCTGCTTCGTCCCGTTTAAAACGCCAGGTAAGCGGGAATTTGGGATCTTTTGCCCAATCGAACGACCAGGCGCCGTGAAACGAGAATATCTGTCCCAGCGCACCCTGTTTTATGATCTGCTGTAAATGTCGTAACGATTTAAAATGACGCATGCCCGACTGAACCCCGGTCTTTACACCCGTCTTCTCGGCCAATTCAACCATCTGCCTGGCTTCATCACCAGTTAAGGCCAGTGGCTTTTCACAAAACACATGTTTTCCTGCCCGCATCGCCTGCATGGCGATTGGATGATGTAAATGGGGTGGCGTGGTGATACCTACCGCATCCACATCATCACGATTAAGTAAAGACGGTATATCGTCACAAACCACAGGAATATCAAATTTCCGTGCAAGTTGTTCCGCCTTACTGCGTTGCCGGCTGCACACCGCGGTGATAACGGCTTCATTCTGCCAGCATGCGGCATGAGATCCGGCGATATGGCCGGCGCCGATCATGCCTATACGTATAGGATCATACATCTTCATCTGGTCTGTTTAATGTATGTATCGTTAACCCGCGTAGATCGACCGGATTGGTCGGAATGAGGAGGCTGATGAGATAACCGACCAGGATACATGCGCAGAGGCCGATAAACGGCGCCAGATAGATGTGCACCTGGCCTGACCAGACGATGAACATGGTGATCGACACGCTGGTAAATACCCCGACGAATACACCGGATGCCCGGGCGCGCCGCGTAAAGAGACCAAGAAAGAAAACGCCGGCCAGTGAACTGAAAATCAAGCCGAGTAAACCACCTGCAATTCTAAAAATAACTACGATATCTACCTGGGACATCATAACGGCCGTGAACGTCGAAAAAAGGCCCAGGATAAGGACGGTCTTTCCGGCAAGTTCTACACATCTAATTTCAGTGATCTGAGGCTTGAACCGCTGGATCAGATCTGTGGATATCACCGTAGATAGGCTATGCAGGCTGCTGTCATAGGAAGACATGGCCGCTGCGATCATACTGATCATGACACACCCTGCAAGCACGGGTGGGAGATGATGGGCGGTCAGGTTGCTCAGGACAGACTCATTATCCATACCGATGGCCAGCCATTCAGGATGGATCAGATATAGACCGAATATGCAGGTACCCAAAATAAAAATCAACCCGGTCATCCCGAGAATAATCCAGGCGCTATACCAGATGCTCTTTCCGGCCTCTTTTTCATCGTTTGCTATTAAATATCGCTGAGTGATGGTCTGGTTTGAGGTAAACAGGCCAAGCTGAATCGTCATAGCGCCCAAAAGAACCACCCATAGGGTAAGATCTTTGATCTGCCAACTTTCATGTATCATTTCTATTTTGCCTGATTTTAAGATATCCGACCACACTGAATCATACCCTGTCATCTCCCACAGGGACCAGATGATCATAAGACTGATTCCCGTTACAATGCATATAAACTGACCTGTATCGGTCCAAACGACTTGATGCATCCCGCCTCTATAGGTGTACGCTGTGGCAATTAGCCCCATGGCCATCAGGCAGATGCCGATAGGCCATCCGCCGATATAGGAAAATACGCTTGCAGGTAAATATATAATAAGGGAGAGCTGGATGAAATGAAATCCGATGAAAGCGAAATCCCCGAAAAGTCGCATGAGTAAATTGTATCGGTATTCGAGATAGGTGTATATAGAAGTGATCTCAAGCCTGCGAATGAAGGGAAGATAATATCGGATAACCAACCAGGCGATCAGGAAAATGCCCAAAAGACCCGGCAGAAGTAACCAGGAGGTTGCGAATACCATTGTGGTCGTCGAGATAAGCAGGGTCGCAGAAATATAAGTAACGGCTATGGTTATGCCCACCCTCCTGGGCGTATGCCGTCTCGACGCCGTAAAGTAACGGCTGGGGTGTGGGGATTTATCCTTATAATACAGGGTCCATAATAAGAGGACTATAAAATATAATCCTACCAAACTGAGAGTGATATAAGACGGATCTGTTGTTTTCTCTGTAATCGTGACCTGCCAGACATTCGACTCTGATTTATCCTTAAGTATGGTTCCGCCGGTATATATGATACGGTTATCCATCTTTAGTACCGTCGATTTTCCCATCTGACCTTCAATCGCGTCGACCTCTATCCATGTATCTGTAATCGTATGGTATGCCCATACCATCGTCATGTTTTGCTCACGCCTATCACCAAAGACAAGAATATGGGCATCCCCTACCGGCACAGCGCTGCCACCGGATACGCCCATTGGGAGATCTGCAATACGCTGCCATGCGGCTTTAGCTCGACTTTTATGCGTATTGAATCGATACGCAGTAGTGGTATTAGCTAAAGACGCCGAGTTCCCTAGCTCTGAGGCCTTTGCTTTCCCACCAAATATAAAGATATGCGCATCTTCGTGACCATCATTTTGAACGGCTGAGACCATATGGATTCGCGGTAACCCAGGATAGACCCCATAAGGACGCCATGCCTGCACTATGGTGGGTCTATTAAGATCCAGAATCCAAACATCATCGGTCAAGGAAAGAGAATCAACACGATTTTGACCTGCGAAAGCATATAGCCTGTTATTAACAAGCTCAACTGAGAGGTGGAAATTAGGTAGAGGGAGATCTGGCATGGACATCCAGGCCAATGAATCGCCCTGGGTAGCCCACCACATTTTGGTCACAGAAGAAGAGGCGGTCCTGCTATCATGGCCCCCGATGAGTAAAATCCCGTCTTCCATTGGAACCAGCACACCATAGGATAAAAACGGTGCAAGGGTCCCTTTGCGTGTGAGTATAGGATCGAAATCAGGCCCAATGTAAATGGCTTCCCGACGAATGATCCCGTTTTTCATGCCGCCGGCTATCATAAAACCACGCTGGTGACGACCGATGAATGGGCCGGTCAGGTCATTCAATTCAGGCACAGCTGGAAGGGCTGTCCATTGTAATTTTTGATGGTCAGTTGCAGGTTGAGCGGCAAGAAGCAAAGGGAAAAGGATGATCAGAAGGCCGATGCCGATGTTTTTGAACATGAATACTAAACCACGACAAAGGGTCTGGCAGGCAGGCCGTCTATGCTGATCTTATTTTTGTCCTGGTGATATTTGTCCAACCCGTCCGGGCCATGATGTTCCGCCCATTTTATCAAGGTCTGCCTCTCCTCTTTGAACTCAAGGACGGGTACGGCAAAGCCACAGGACGTTTGAACAGACTCGATATCAATCACCATAATCTGCCTCATCTCCCGACAACGCTTCATTAAAATTTGCCATGATCATTGCTCCCAGTCTATTGTTTTAATCCGCTCTGCCTTAACAAGGCATCGGTCGACGGTTCCCTTCCTCGAAACGATTTAAATACCTCCATGGGATGGACACTGCCACCAAGTGCGAGGACGGTATCGCGAAATTTCCTGCCTAATGTCTGTGTCGCTTCTTCGTTGTCCAGGCCGGCTTCTTCAAATGCGGAAAAGGCATCTGCACTCAGTACCTCTGACCATTTGTAACTATAATACCCTGCAGCATATCCGCCGGCAAAAACATGGGAGAATGCGCAGTAAAATCTATCTTCTGGTATAGACGGCATCACCCTGGTTGAATCGTCAATACGGCGTTGTACATCAAGGACGGTTTCATCACCGTCTGGATCAAATCGATCATGTAATTCCATGTCAAATAATCCGAAATTCACCTGACGAAGCGTACTGGTCCCTTCCCTGAATGTCCTTGCGGCTAACAGGCGATCTATCATTTCGTCCGGTAACGGTTCGTTGGTTTCGTAATGATGCCCCATCCCTTTGAGGGTATTCCGATCATAACACCAGTTTTCCATGAATTGACTCGCCAGTTCCACCCCATCCCATTCGAGATTAGCCAGGCCTGAGGCCATGCCATAATCAATCGTGGTCAGCATATGCTGTAGAGCATGACCGAATTCATGGAACAACGTCTCTACCTCCTGGAAAGTCATCAGCGAAGGCCGACCGCCCACGGCTTTGCTTTGATTGCACATCATATAGGCAACAGGCAAACGAACCGCCTGTCCCGGCGGGGCCATTACATCACTGCGTCCGACCAGCACGTTCATCCAGGCGCCCCCCCGTTTTTCTTCCGGACGGCTGTATGGATCGAGGAAAAAAGCGGCAATCGGATCACCTGAGGAATTATAAACACGAACGTATCGGACGTCTTCATGCCACGTAGACACCCCGTTTTCCACTTCTTTAACATGCACATCAAACAACCGCTCCGTCAGGTCATATAACCCGTCAAGGACACGGGGCAATGGAAAATAAGGCCTTAATTCTTCATCCTTCAGGTCGTACTGTACTTCGCGCAACCGTTCAGCCCAATAACTGGTATCCCATTGCTTGAGGTCGTCGGCTTCCGGCGCCCCGCGTTCAGCCGCCAGCGCCTTCAAATCATCAAAATCTACTCTGGCGGCAGGATGTGCAGCCGACTGCAACTCATGTAACAATCGTTCGACGGTCTCCACATCTGGCGCCATTTTCCGACTCAAACTCATACCAGCGTATGTATCGAAGCCAAGTAGACGGGCTTTTTCCTGCCGTAGGGACATGATCTCTCTTGTGTTTTCTGTGTTGTCCCATTCTCCAAATGAGGATCTCGTGATGTACGCCTGATACATTTTTTCCCTTAACGTCCTGTTGCGACTATGCTGCATAAAGGGAAAAAAACTGGGATAATCCAGCGTGAACACCCAGGGCCCGTCGGGGGCAGAAGCCTTTTCATGGCCTTCGCTCTTTGCCGTATCAGCCGCCAGGTCCAGCAGGGTGGAAGGAAGCCCTTCAACATCTTCATTATCGGTTAATTCCAATTTGAATGCTTTCGTTGCATCCAGCACATTATTTGAAAATTTGGTACTCAGCTCAGCTTGCCTCTGGCTTATGTCATTGTACCGCTTTCTGTCTTTCTCATTCAGGCCGACGCCATTCAGATCGGCTTCATGAATGGCGGATTCCAAAATACGATGCTGTGCAGGATCGAAGGTCTTTGCTTCTTCACTGTCCCGGAGAGCACAGTAGGCTTCATATAAAGGCTTACTTTGACCTAGGCGATTACTCAGGGTGACAATGTCGGATAGAAGTGGATCGTACACTTCACGAAGGGCGGGGCTATTCTTAACCGAATGAAAATGACTGATGATACCCCATACACGACTTAATTCATCCTCGATGCCTTCTAATGGAACCATCAGGTCCTGCCAGGATCGCGGTGCTTTGTTCTCTAATTCTGTAATCGCTTTTTCACTGCGGGAGATCACATCTTTAATCGCCGGTTCCATATGTTCAACTTCAATTTTATCGAACTCAGGTAAATCTGTCCAATCAACCAATGGATTCTTTTTCATTAACCTAGCCTTTCCTTGATTTAGCGTCATTTCTGAACCAGGCGGTGCGGGAAGTAATGATCGTGGAGATCCTGCTGGATAATGTAGGAAATCCTGCTGTTGTTCGTCAATGACATAATACTGGAGATCCTGGATTACTTAATCCCCCACTTCTACTCGAGAAGGATACCCAATGTTATCCAATGCCTTTATGGCTGAGGTGACATGCTTCAATCCCCGGGTTTGTATTACAAATTCGACCTCGACAGATTGCAGGGGTATATTCACAAAAGACCTGTGATGATGTATTTCAACAACATTGGCGCCTGTTTCTGCAAGACAGTTGGTAATTTCTGCCAGACCGCCCGGTACATCTCGTAATTCGACTTTCAAGCGTGTTAATCGTCCCGTTCGCACCAGGCCGCGTTCTATGATGGTAGACAGGATCATCAAGTCGATATTTCCGCCGGACAGAATAATGCCTGCTTTTTTATCCCGGAATAGATTTTGATGTTTATAAACAGCAGCAAGGCCAACGGCGCCGGCTCCTTCGACCACGGTTTTTTCTACCTCGAGGAGGTGGAGTACCGCTTCTTCGATCTGATCTTCTTCAACCAGCAGAATATCATCTACCAGTCGTCTTACAATGTCTATCGAAAAATGTCCAGGTTGTTTGACCGCAATGCCATCTGCCATGGTCCGGTGCCCACACTGGATCTCCATGCCCTGAATCGTCTGATACATGGAAGGAAATTGTGCCGTTTCAACGCCGATGATTTCAATGGCAGGATTAATATGCTTAGCCGCAATGGCACACCCGGCGATCAAGCCGCCTCCACCAATTGGTATGATCAGACTATCTAGATCAGGATGATCCTCCAGCATTTCAAGAGCGACCGTCCCCTGGCCGGCAATGACCAGGGGATCATCATAGGGATGGACAAGCAGTAAATCATGTTCTTGTGCATACGTCAGAGTAAACGCCCTGGTATCATCAAATCCATCCCCCTCCAGAATGACCCGGGCGCCGGTCGCGCGCGTTCTTTCCACTTTTACATGCGGCGTAAAACGCGGCATCACAATTGTTGCCTTTATGCCAAGTCGTTTGGCATGGTACGCGACTGCCTGCGCATGGTTGCCGGCAGACATGGCAATAACCCCTTGCTGCCGTTCTTCGGGGGTCAACGACATGAGTTTCACCAGGGCCCCTCGCTCTTTAAAGGCCGCAGTGAATTGTAGATTCTCAAACTTCAAATAGATTTCTGCGCCGGTAATAGCAGATAATGTTTGAGAAACTGAACACGGTGTCCTGACCAGAACACCCTTAATTTGATCCGCCGCTTTTTCAATATCACGATATGTGATCGACATCCCCTTGCCTTTTTCTATATAGATTTATATCTTCCCACCAACCAGGATAATTATGAATTATGAGTTGTGAATTATGATTTGAAAATCTTTGTTGGGCGGTTTTGTCAATCATATATCCTTATATGATACCAGATGGCAGATTAAAGACCAAATAAGTTTGTTTATAATTGACTGAAAACGACCGTCTTTTCATTTATAATTGCTGATCTCTAACGGCTCCAGCGAGCGCTACGCGTTTCAAAACTCAAAAATGGTATTCCATTCCTCATCGGGCTAATGTATATTTAAAATGCACCTTAATCCATCAGAATATCAAGCTGCCCTAAATCATTTTCTACAATCACAAACCACGGCGTGCTCGCATCGTGTCTGTATGGCAAATGCCATCACACATCACCAATCAATTATTTTGAGGTTTTAATATGTCGAATATAGACCAGGCCTATACCCAGGCGAAAGATCGATATGCTGAATTTGATGTGGATGTTGACGAAGCGATGGGGAGACTTAAGGATATCGCCATTTCCATGCACTGCTGGCAAGGTGATGATGTGGTAGGATATGAAAGCGTTGGGGATATCTCTGAAGCGGGTATCATGGCCACCGGTAGCTATCCTGGGCGTGCCCGCACACCAGACGAATTGCGGGCTGATGTCTTAATGGCGATGAGTCTGATTCCCGGGACGCATCGGCTGAGCTTACACGCCTGCTATGCTGAGACCGACGGCAAGGCGGTTGATCGAAGTCAGGTAACACCGGATCAGTTCAGAAACTGGATTGAATGGGCAAGAGAAAATTGTATCGGACTGGATTTTAATCCCACCTGTTTTGCCCATCCCATGGCATCTTCCGGATTTACATTGGGCAGTCATGATCCCGCCATTAGGCAATACTGGATCGACCATTGTATCGCCAGCCGACACATTGGAGCAGAAATGGGAAAAGCGCTCGGGACGCCATGTATAACCAATATCTGGGTGCCGGATGGATACAAGGATTTAACCGCCGATCGTAGGACTCCCCGTGAATACCTGGCTCAATCGCTCGATCAGGTGCTGGCCCAACCCATTGATCCTGCATATAACCTGGATGCCGTGGAATGTAAGCTCTTCGGAATAGGATCCGAATCCTATGTGGCCGGTTCTCATGAATTTTATCTTGGTTATGCGGTAAAAAACCAGGTGCTGCTTTGCCTGGATGCCGGCCACTTTCATCCTACAGAAGAGATCAGTGATAAACTCTCCTCGGTATTACTTTTTGTCCCGGAGGTCCTGTTGCATGTCAGCCGCGGCGTCCGTTGGGATAGTGATCATGTGGTGATTATGTCAGATCCTCTACAGC
Source organism: uncultured bacterium (assembly GCA_913051705.1). Lineage (GTDB taxonomy): Bacteria > JAAXHH01 > JAAXHH01 > JAAXHH01 > JAAXHH01 > CAJXCW01. Next base: position 3,160 of record CAJXCW010000160.1, on the reverse strand, counting down.
AAATCGCCCATGAAATCATCAGAGGGAATTACCTGGATCGGGTGCATGTGGGCCTTGACTTTTTCGACGCCAGCATAAACCGTGTTGCCGCCTGGGTAATTGGCACGCGAAGTACCATCAAAGCCCTTCTCTTTGCCATGCTTGAGCCCACGAAACAGCTTAAGGATTATGAGGTAAACGAAGATTACACGTCACGTCTTGCCCTTATGGAAGAAATGAAAACTATGCCCTTCAACGCGGTCTGGGAATATTATTGCGGCCAGCAGGATGTGCCCGGTAATTGGCGCTGGATGGAAGAGATTAAAGCCTATGAGAAGGATGTATTGTCAGAGAGAGATTAGTGCACGTCGGCGGAAGTATTGCTACATTTCAACAAGACTGTTATTCCCACAGGCTTTAGGCGGGAACCACGTAGTGCTCGAAGCGTTCCCAGAGAGACCCTGCCCTCCATACTTTCGATTGAGCGGAGCGAAATCAATCAACATTCATAGCTTCGTCTTCCCCCCTTCACCCTGCAGCCACAGGCGTCTCCTTTTTCTCCATCGTTCGAGTATAGAGGAGGCTATACCCGCCCAGTACGATTGACATCCCCAGCCCGATGATCCCCGGTAGAATCAGGCCGCCCATATCAAAAAAGATCCCGGTGGCGAGACTGGCCGTGGCAGCAGAGAAAGAGACGAACATTTCGTTTATACCCTGGATACGACCTCTTTCATGAGGCGCCAGTGCATTGGACAGCAGGGATGAACCTGAAATGAAACAAAAATTCCAACCAAGGCCAAGGAGAAACAAAGCGAAGGCCAATGGAATAAATTGGGGAGATATGGGGGCGATTATGCAGGAGGCCATGAGGATGATTACGCCCATCTTAATGACGGCATTCTGGCCAAACCGGCCGACCAGGCGACCTGTAATGCCTGAAACACCAAACATGCCCAGCGCATGGGCCATGATCACCCAGGAAATCACCCAGGTGCCGTGATTGTTATGGTTCATATGAAGCGGTGTGATCACCATCAGCATGGTCATAACAAATTGGCCGATGACCATGGCCATAATACCATATTTGACATTGGGAATGCGTAAAACATCTCGAATCGATCGTGATGCCAGATCATCTTCATGAGTTTCGTTGACCGATTTGAAATTTTGAGCGAGTATAATTGGATCAGGGCGGATAAAAATCTGCGTAAGTATCAGGGCGGTAAGTCCTAAGCCAATTCCTACGGCAAAAGGGCCTGACATGGGAGGTAAGCCGAATTGCGAAATCCAGGTCCCTGAAGGCGGAACGAGCAGAGCCCCACCGATAGCGCTAATCGTCCCGGCGAAGACCAGGCGACTAATGATCAACGCGCGTTCATCAGGCGGATAGATCTCGGCGGCGATGAATCGAGCCTGTTCAGCAGAGCTGCGCGCTACGCCGGACAGGGCGCCTCCGATACAAAAACCAAAAAAAGAATGTCCCAGCACGGCCATGAAACTGATGATCGAGGCGAGCATCGATGAAAGGTATCCAATAGATAAACCTGCTCGTCGTCCCCATCGGTCCATGGCCAATCCAATGGGGTAGGCTGCTAGAGATCTCGCCAGGAAAGCAACGGTCATAGGCACACCAGCCATACTTTCACTGTCTGCCATCTGGGCTGATAATATAGGCACTACCGTAAATGCCGCCACCTGGGTGGCACCGAAAAACGCCTGAGTAATGAACAATGTCTTTGTGATCCGGTTGCTCACCGACCTGGAAAAAGAGGGATTGCTCATGTTTCCATTAGTCTTTCTTTTTCTTCTTCCAGCATACTGGCTTGAATCCGTTCTCTTTCCGGATGAAGCCGTTCGAAGGGTGCCGTCTGCACAAAATCATATTTTTCAACGCCAAGTGCGTTGAGTACAGATTGTTCCACCGGCGAATAGTCGCCATCTCCACGGTTGAAACACATCGGCTCTTTCAATGCAACTGGGGGATTTGTAACAAAACGCGGCCGACTGGATGGATTTTGGGATTGGGAGTGTAATATAAAGGGATGGAGTAAAACGACATCGCCCACCTTTCCGGTTATTTCAATAAAATCAGAGCAGGCGTGAGCCTGGGCGCCAAACCCGGCGCCGGGGAGGAGGCCCTCTGGATGATCGGCAAGCATTTTCGCTATCGGCTTTACCGAATCACATGCGACGAAGGTCCCACCGCTTTTCGGCAGAATATCCGACCAGATCACTAAGCTGAGCAAGCCCTGTTCCGGACTATTAAGAAAATGCTTGAAAAAATCACCATCTTTATGCCATCCTTTTATATGTGCAGATGGGGGCTCCCAGGGACGGTCTGCACCAACGGAAAAATTGATGACAAAACCATCACTCCAGGCGGCATTTGGATCAATAACACGTTGTTCGCCACCCAGCAAATCACACACCGCATCCCAGGCTGTGGGGGCAAATTCACGAATCGGAAATCGATTCATGGATGGTAGATGAACCCGGTCCTCCACCCATGTTTCTGGATCCTCCGGATCGTAGCCCAATCTCTTAAAGGCAAAATCAAGGTGTTCTGCTGCAACCTCTGAGGAAAAACAATTTTGGATAATGATGAATCCACGATCCAGAAAGTGGGTTACCTGCGTGTCCGTCAATAGTTTCATATCACCTCCAATGTTTCCTTGTCGGGTAGGGGCGGAAAGGGCGTGGCAGGTAGAGTCTGATACCAGTAGGCTACAGAGGCGATGTCATCCTGTAAGGGTAAATAGGGCCCGCCCTGGGTCCATCCCAGACGTTGCCGCCAGCCCAATGCCTGAATGGTAATCCGGAGATCTTCTTCGAACCGAACCGGATCAGTTACATGCCATCTATACATTCCGAACCGTTGTTGAGACTTATAGAGGCCGTCGGGACGAATCACCTGCGGTAATCCAGCATAAGGGGTAGTGAATTCAACATATTCGCCCTTCACATCGAAATTATAAGATCCACAGAAATAATCTTCGGTACCCGTACCGCAAATGGTAGGAAATTCCCCATCGCCGTCAATATAAAATTTTATCTCTCCCTCTCCCCACCAGCCGTTATTGTTTGACCCCCATGCCATATATGTTCCCACAAACTGACCATGCCCTTCGACGCCGTCCAGAATAGTATAAATGTCTTTATATGGTAAGGGGTTGACTCG
>CAJXCW010000159.1 GCA_913051705.1 uncultured bacterium | reverse complement strand
AAACTCCAGCTAATTAAATATCGCTCGTGAATGTAGTTTTTGCAGAATAAACACTTAAGAGGAGTTCATCGTGGGAGCCTATCAACGTTACTCGAAATTAGGTCCCCGGGAATTTCGAGAGGTTGTGTAGATCGGATTCACGGCATGTGTGTTGTGTTTTATCTGTTTGAGCAGCGCCACTGTATACGCACAACAGGACGCGTCCAGTGCGCCGGGATACCAGCCGACCTCATTATCTATTTCTCCTTTCACATGGCGGGACGCCTACGCTGGCGCACCTACAGGCCTATGATATGCTGCTGCTCTGGACGGATAGCGCGTTTCAAGATCCGGTCGCGGTGGGGGATGTGCTGGCTGATTTTATCGATAGCGGTGGTGGCCTGGTGATAGCCACCTTCGCGTTTTCGAGAGGCGTCGATAATCGCTGGTGGGTTGGCGGTCGGTTACTGGATGAAGAATACAGTCCCTTTGGTATATCCGACCGGCGGGCTTCCGCCAGCGGTACGTTGAACCTGGCAGGCGCCTCGTTGGATCATCCGATTTTCGACGGCCGTATTGAAGTGAGAGATGATGTCGGAGAAGGGGTATTTTCAGACATTAAGAAGATGGTGTTGGTAAAATAGCAGCATATCCCCGCTGAAAGCCGAAAGGTCTACTTCCGCTCCACCGCCGTTTACCGTGGCCTGTACGGACCGTTTACCGTTTCGAAAACCTGAGATATGGCACTGATTCTGGTATTTTTCATAGTCATCTGTGTAGGCATGGCTACCTTCTTGTTCGGTGTGCCTGCCATGTTGTTATCCCCATTCAACCCCTCCGGCCGCCTGGTCCACTGGTTTGCCCGATGGTGGGGATGGACCTTGTTATGGATTGGCCGGATACCTGTTCAAATACATGGTCTGGAACATATCCCCCAGGGGCAGCCCTGCGTTCTGGTCGCGAATCATGCCAGTGCTGCGGATATCCCCATTCTATTCGGTCATTTGCCCATTCAATTTCGGGTTATTGCCAAAGCATCCCTGTTTCATATACCCATTTTAGGCTGGTGTATGCGGCTGGCCGGTTACATCAGTGTTGACCGGTCCAACCCTAAAAAGGCGATTCGCAGTTTAAAACAGGCGGCGCAACGTTTGCAAGACGGATACCCTGCCCTCGTGTTTCCAGAAGGCACACGTACGAAAACGGGGACCTTACAGCCTTTCAAGATGGGGGCGTTCCTGCTGGCGATCGAAGCCGGTGTGCCGGTCGTACCGGTAGGAATTGTGGGGAGTTTTGACATCCTGGTTCGGGATAGCATGCGGATACGGCCGGGTGTTCAGGTACACGTTTACATCGGCCCGCCTATCAAAACGAAAGACTACACCTCCAGAGATCGTCACCACCTTGCCGAACAAGCGCACGAGGCGGTCGCACTATGTCTGCAATCCTCTGCTGCTGCGGATGCCTCATCATAACAATGCTTGACAGTACATCCATATTCTGTTACTTTTACATGGTTTTTCAGACGATTTGATTTCAGGGTGATATACCTTAATTGGAAAATATTTGTGACCGAGCAGATCGTGAAAATGGCTACTGGATCATCGGCCCTGCCGACGTCCACGTTGAAACAGCATTATGATAAATTTCTCGATTGTGTGCACTGCGGTCTCTGTCTGCCGGCCTGTCCGACCTATGATGAATTGGGGCTTGAGATGGATTCGCCGCGCGGGCGTATTCATCTTATGCGGGCGTACGCGGACGGCCGTATTGATATGACGGATAATTATGTACATCATATCTACCAATGTCTTGACTGCCGCGCTTGTGAATCGGCTTGTCCTGCGGGTGTTTCCTACGGTAGCCTGATTGAGGTCGCCCGAGCGGAAATCGAAAAGCAACGACCGAGATCTGCGTGGGAACAACGATTGCGTCACCTTGTATTTAAGACCCTGTTGCCTTCGGCCGGCAAGCTGTCCCTGGCCTTCCTTCCATTACGTATATATCAAAGCCTGGGGATGCAAAAACTGGTCCGCAGATCAGGTCTAGCAAATCTTCTTCCCAAACAGTTACGGGATATGGAATCTATGATGCCCCGGTTGCCGAGCCGTTCGTTAAAAGGCAAGCTCAAGCCCGTCATACCTGCCAGAGGCGAACGAAAATACCGAGTGGGGTTGATAACCGGTTGCGTGATGAATGAAATGTTCACCCACATTAATGTGGCCACGGTAAATGTATTGACCGAAAATGGATGCGAAGTGGTGATCCCTGAGATGCAGACCTGTTGCGGCGCCCTGCAGGTACATAGCGGGGAGCGGGAAACAGCGGAGATGCTGGCTCGGAAAAATATCGAAGTGTTTGAAACGATCGACGTTGATGCCGTGATCATCAATTCCGCCGGGTGTGGGGCTCTACTCAAAGAATACGGTGAATTGCTGGAAGGTGATCCGATATATCAGGGACGTGCACAGACATTCAGCAATAAAGTGAAAGACATCCATGAATTTTTAGCAGAAATACCTATTAATGAAAACATGGGTGAGTGTAACGTCCGGGTGGCCTATCACGATGCCTGCCATCTGGTCCACGGTCAGCAGATCCGGGAGCAACCCCGATCTTTATTGGGTCGTATACCTGGGGTCGAGCTGGTTGATTTGGAAGAATCGGATTGGTGCTGTGGCAGTGCCGGCATCTATAACATCACCCATCCGGAGATGGCGACCCGCTTGCTGAATCGAAAGATAAAACATGTAAAAAAAGCAAAGCCCGACATTGTCGCCACAGGCAATCCAGGTTGCCTGCTGCAAATCCAAAACGGTCTTCGACAAGAAGGCAAAGAGATTGAAGTCCTTCATCCGGTTGAGTTGCTTGACCGAGCGTATCAGGCGGTCAAAAAAAAACCATAGGCCGCCTTCGCGTTCCATGTACAAGGAGCCATATTATGCCCATCTACGAATATCACTGCGCCACATGTGAAGATGATTTTGAAATGTTCGTTAAATCTGCTGAAGCGGGTGATCATATCGCCTGTCCATCCTGTTCAGGGGAGGAAGTGACCAAACAATTTTCGGCGTTCGCAACAGGTGCTGCTGCGGTAGATTTCAGCGCAGCAGCTACGCCGGCTGCCGGCAGATCCTGCGGACCGGGGTGTGGATGTCATTAATGTTGAGTTTCGGTTATTTAAGAAACCATTAGTGATGGAGGTCGGAATATGACCATCGACGTCAACCTGGGACGCATCGGGTCTGATGCAGGTACAACGGTTATCGTGGGGCTGTTTGAAGACGATCAACTTGAAGAAGGCACACCGCCGGTCCTGGATGCTTCCCTTAGACGTTATTTACGGGAGATATTGGCGCTTGGAGATTTCAAGGGTGAGAAACATCAAATGGTGGTTCTCTATCCGCATGGCGCAGCTCCGCCTCAAAGAGCTTTATTGATCGGATTGGGAGATAGGGATCTATTTTCTCTGGAGACTGCGCGTCGGGCGTCCGGCCGTGCAGCCAGCCAGGCTTTTCGGCTTGGGACGACAGAGCTGACAACCGCCGTGCACGGCCTGGATCTACATGGTTTTTCACCCGAAGCATGTGCTCAGGCGACGGTCGAGGGGATTTTGCTCGGCGCCTACCGATACGACAGGCATAAAACTACCCCGGAAGAGGGGGCGCCGCTAGATCGCCTGACGGTTATATTCAATCAGCGGTCTCGTGCAGGATCAGTCCAAAATGGGGTAGAGGCCGGACGCATCAGTGCCGCCGGCGCCAATCTGGCTCGTGATTTGAGTAATGCGCCTGGCAATGATCTGCCACCGAGGAAACTGGCTTCTAAAGCCCGGGAGATGTCCAAATCATATGATCTAAAGTGTGAAATTTTAACCCGGAAAAATATAACAAAGGAAAAGATGGGCGCCTTACTGGCTGTCAGCGCAGGGAGTGAAGAGCCGCCCAGATTTATTATCCTGGAATATGGTGAACCGTCTGATGATTATGATACGATCGTATTCGTCGGAAAGGGGATTACTTTCGATAGCGGCGGCATATCCATTAAACCCGGCAGCGGAATGGAGGAAATGAAACATGATATGTCTGGTGCGGCTGCCGTTGTAGGCGCGATGAGAGCCATCGGGGAGATGAAACCGCCGCTCCATGTGGTCGGCCTGATTCCTTCTTCAGAGAACCTGCCGGATGGGAAAGCATTAAAACCGGGTGATATTATTACCGCCTATTCCGGCAAGACGATTGAGATCATCAATACCGATGCCGAAGGGCGGCTGGTGCTGGCCGATGCCCTGGGTTATGCTGATCGATATAAACCAGCTGCTGTGATCGACCTGGCTACCCTCACCGGGGCCTGTGTCGTCGCACTGGGGCACGCAGCCTCCGGCATGATGGGTAACAACGAGAACCTGATGACCAGGGTCCGTTCTGCGGGGGATACATCCGGTGAGCGGGTCTGGCCGCTACCCCTCTGGGAAGAATACCATGACGAGATCAAGAGCCACATCGCGGATGTAAAAAATACCGGTGGACGATGGGGCGGCGCCCTGACCGCCGGCGCTTTTCTGGAGAAGTTCGTCGATTATCCGTGGGTGCATCTGGATATTGCCGGACCGGCCTATTCAGAGAAAGCCACAGACTATTGCCCACAAGGCGCAACGGGCGCCGGGACGCGTTTACTGATTCAAATGATCAGAGATTGGGGCGCTTAATAAGCATGCGTATCGTTCAACTGTCCGATCCGCATATCGAGGCGCCGGAGCGGCAACCTGTTCTTGGAAGAAATACAATCACCCAATTACAAGATGCCGTGCATGCGGTAAATACCCTGTCACCGGTTCCCGACTTTGTGATCCTCACCGGTGACCAGACCAACGAGGGGGCGCATGATTCCTTTGAGCAGGTAAAACAGGTCCTCGGCCGTTTGCAGATGACCTGCCACCTCGTGCTCGGAAATCATGATGCACGGACCCCGTTTCGGCGGATTATGCTCGGAGAAGATACACCTTCATCAGATCGATATTACTATACCGTCAAACAGAACGGATATCGTTTTATCATCCTGGATACCCTGGATGAGGGTAAGGTAACCGGGCTTATGGACAAATCGCAGTTGGATTGGCTTGAAGCGGAATTGGCCGAAGAGGAAGAATTGTTTACTGTGATATGCATGCATCATCCCCCGATATCGGTCGGCGTAGACTGGATGGACGCCTTAATCCTTCAGGAGCCCGAACGATTGCTCCGAATCTTTGATGCATCCCCCTGTCTGAAACTCGTCTTGTGCGGCCATGTCCATCATCCGTTCCAGATCCCACATAATGAACTCACCATATTGACCGCACCTGCAATCAGTGTGCAGTTCCGCAAGGCCCCCCTGCCTCCGCCCGCTGAAAAGCCCCATGCCCTGTTTACAGACGCTCCCCCTGCTTTCCGTATTGTGGATTTGAGCCCCGAAGGTTGGGAGACGACCTTACACCATCTTTCATCCTGAGGGCTTATGCTGATTGATGCATTAAAAAAAATTCAGAAGCAGCACGGCTATCTTCCCGGAAATGAGCTGAAAGCCCTGTCGGAACGCGCGAAGATACCGATGTATGAGATCCACGGGGTGGCCAGTTTCTATCCCCACTTCAGGCTGGAACCGCCACCCGAAGTCAGTATGCGTGTTTGTACGGATATGTCCTGCCATCTGAACGGCGCCGGTGATATTCTTGACACGCTTACCGAGACAGTCGGATATGCAGGCCTTGAAGGGTGGGAGGTACAGCCTGTTTCCTGCCTTGGCCAGTGCGACGGCGCGCCGGCCGTTGCGATCAATGATCAGAGCTTTACACATATGACCGAAGACCGGCTGGCAAATTATGTCATTAAGCTGGCCGAAGGAAGCGCCATACGCAAACAAGCGCTCAAACAAAAGACAGAAAAAAAACAACTCGATCCCTACGATGAGCCTCTGGCTGCGGAGGCATTGAAACATTTTTTGCAGACGCCGGATGCGGACCGGATAATAGAGACACTCAAAGAAAGCGGTATGCGAGGCATGGGCGGGGCCGGTTTTCCTACAGGGTTTAAATGGGAACTGGTTCGGCAGGCTTCCGGCGATGTAAAATATGTGGTCTGTAATGCAGACGAAAGTGAACCCGGCACGTTTAAAGACAGGGATTTATTGCAGATAGCGCCTCATCTGGTTATTGAGGGCATGATCTTGGGGGCTCTCGTTATCGGGGCTGACCAGGGGTATATTTTCCTTCGACATGAATACAACCGGGAGCGGGAGATCCTTGAACGCATGATTCGACGGTTTTATAAAGCCGGCTTCCTTGGGAAAAACATATCGGGCAGTGATTATACCTTTGACCTTGAAATCTTCGATAGCCCGGGCGGTTATATCTGTGGTGAGGAAACAGCGATGCTGGAAGCGATGGAAGGCAAACGGGCCGAACCGCGGAACAAACCGCCGTTTCCAGGCACGCATGGTCTGCATGGGAAGCCGACGCTGATCAACAATGTCGAAACCTTCGCCTGGATTCCCGCCATAATAAACCATGGTGGGTCCTGGTTTAAAAATCAGGGCATCAATGGTGCGGCCGGCCTCAAATACATCGCCCTCAGCGGCCATGTAAACAAACCGGGCGTCTATGAAATCCCCCTGGGGACCACCGTACGTGATCTGATCCAGAAGTATGGCGGTGGGATATCGGGCGGACAGGCTTTAAAGGCCTTTGCGCCCGGCGGCGCCTCATCGGGCTTTTTACCCGCTTCTATGGCGGACATCCCACTCGACTTCAAACCGCTGGCGGACGCCGGATCCATGCTCGGGTCCGGTGCGGTCGTCGCCGTCGCCGAGGGGACGGACATGGTGGATCTGGCCCGGAATGTGATCACCTTCTTCCGTAATGAGTCCTGTGGCAAATGCGTTCCCTGTCGAACCGGGACGGAGAACCTGGTCCACATGTTGGACCAGGTCCTGGACGGGCAGGCTCATTCAAAAACGCTGGACCCTGTATCGGATGTGTCGGAGGCTATGGCTCTCACATCGATTTGCGGGCTGGGCCAGGCCGCACCCGTGCCGGTGACCTCGATGCTCAAATATTTTCCGGACGAGATAGAGAGGTATCTTTAAAATGAGGGATGACATACTGATGCCCTTACTGGCCATCGCCTGTTTGCTGCTGGTCTGCTATATCCTCTATCGATCCGCGCGATCGTTAGAGGCGCCGCGGCGGCAGCGCCACTAACTTCATGATCGGCACGACGGATTTATTGCGAAATGGTGATCAGAATCGGGCAGCAGAAGTCATTATACAAAAAAAATCAGGCGACCGCCTTGAGGAACAGGAAGACGGCGATACGAATGATTAGGAAATTTAACATGACCGAACAAAAGACCATCCATTTAACCATAGACAACCAATCCGTATCCGTACCCGATGGCACCTCGATATGGGAGGCGGCTCGATCTATCGGAATTGATATTCCGACGTTGTGCCATGATCCGAAATTGGATCCGGTGGCCGTATGCCGGGTATGCGCTGTGGAAGTTGAGAACGCCCGTACGTTTCCGGCGGCGTGTATCCGTACCGTGGAAAAGGACATGGTCGTGAAAACGAACACGGAACAGGTGCACCGCACCCGGGGCACCCTGGTGGAAATGCTGATGGCTGAGCATCCCACACCCTGTCGTCAACATGAGGATACGGGAGATTGTGAGTTGGAGCTTCTGGCAGAGGAGCTGGGCGTATTGACCCCACGATTTGAATCAGCCCATCCGGCCCCCCTGACCCAGGGAAAGGCGCCGGATCACTCCTCCGCCGTTATTGAAGTCGATTTAAATGCCTGTATTCTCTGCGACCGGTGTATTCGCGCCTGCGACGACATACAGGTAAATGATGTCATCGGTCGGGCAGGTAGAGGCCGTGAGACGCATATTTCCTTCGACAACGATCATCCGATGGGGGATTCGTCCTGCGTCTCTTGCGGGGAATGCATGGCGTATTGCCCTACCGGGGCGTTGACCAATAAGTTGCTTGTTGATACAAAACCTGAGCCGGCGCCGGTCGACAAGATAGATTCCGTCTGTCCATATTGCGGCGTAGGGTGCGGTGTGACCTATCATGTGCAGGACAACAACATTATACAGGTCACTGGACGTGATGAGGCGCATACGGAAGGCCGGTTGTGTGTCAAGGGACGATATGGATACGATTATTCCCACCATACGCAGCGATTAACCGTCCCGCTTATCCGCAAAGAGGAGGCCTATCCCAAACAACCTTTATCCGCAGATTTCAAGGACTACCGGGATTTTCGCCGTTCCTTGCGATCTGCGGAGTGGAACGATCGCATCCGGGAGACGTTTCGTGAAGCGACGTGGGATGAGGCACTCGATCTGGTCGCCCGGCAATTAACCGATATTAAACAGGATCACGGCTCGGATGCTCTGGCGGGTTTTGGATCCGCCAAAGTAACGAGTGAAGAAGCCTATCTCTTCCAGAAGCTGGTTCGGGCGGTCTTCGGCACCAATAATGTAGATCACTGTACGCGGCTCTGCCATGCGTCCTCTGTTGCTGCGCTCATGGAAACGATCGGCAGCGGCGCCGTATCCAATATTTTTCAGGAAGCGCTTGAGGCAGATGTCCTCTTCGTGATCGGTTCCAACACCAGCGAGAATCACCCGGTGACCGCCTCTTACTTCAAGCAGGCGACAGAACAGGGCGTTAAGCTGATCGTCCTCGATCCTCGGCAACCCCTTCTGGCGGATTATGCCACACATTATGTGCGCTTCAAACCCGGAACGGATGTGGCCTTGATAAATGGCCTGATGCATATCATCCTTCGGGAGAATCTACAAGATGAAGCCTTTATCCGGGCCCGTACGGAAAACTTCACCGCCTTACGGGAAACCATAGAAAAATATACGCCCGCATTAACCGCTCAGATCACCGGTGTGCCGGAAGCCTTGATCGAACAGGTGGCGTTGACCTATGGTCACGCTGCACGGGCGATGATTTTCTGGGGCATGGGCATCAGCCAGCATACCACCGGTACGGACAATGCCCGATCGCTGATTTCTATGTGCCTGATGACCGGCAACATCGGCCGGCTCGGCACCGGATTGCACCCGCTCCGGGGGCAGAACAACGTACAGGGAGCATCCGATGTCGGCCTGGTACCGATGCTATTACCAGGCTATCAAGCCGTAACAGATGAGGCCGTCCGTGCTACCTTCGAGGCCGCCTGGCACGTACCTCTCGATCCGAACCCCGGATTGACCGTGGTCGAAATCATGCACGGCGCATTAGACGGCCGGATCAAGGGCATGCTCATGATGGGGGAAAACCCCTTTCTATCGGACCCCAACATGAATAAGGTAAGGAAGGCATTACAGAGCCTTGCCTTCCTTGCGGTCCAGGACATCTTCCTGACGGAAACCGCTGAGTTCGCTGATGTGATCCTACCCGCCTCGACAGCCGCGGAAAAGACAGGGACCTACGTCAATACCAATCGCATGGTACAACTTGGGCATCAGGCCATCTCACCTCCGGGGCAGGCCCGCATTGACGGGGATATTCTGATCGATCTGGCCAATCGGATGATTGAAAAAGAGGCGACTGAAAAGCCCATAGACGAACGGCGAGTGTGGGCGTATGATTCACCGCAGGACATATGGGATGAAATTGTATCGTTAACACCTATTTTCGAAGGCATAACGTATGACGACATGGCTGCGCGTACCGTCATCTGGCCAAGGGATGAGCAGATTATCTTTAAAGATGATTTTCCGCGAGGGCGAGGGAAATTTGTCCCGGCTGAATTTACGCCTGCGGACGAACTGCCGGACGAAGCCTATCCGCTGGTGTTGAACACGGGCCGCGTGCTGCAACACTGGCATACAGGGACCATGACCCGAAGGACAAAAGCGCTCGACGAGATCGCGCCGGAGGCCTTTGTGGAGATGACGCTCGATGATATGGACCGACTCAGTATCTCTGATGGGGAACTGGTAGCGGTATCGTCACGGCGCGGCGTCATCAGGCTTAAGACAAAAGCCTCAAAACGGGTATCTCCGGGTAGTGTATTTATCCCGTTTCACTTCAAAGAAGCCCCTGCTAATATCCTTACCAACGATGCGCTTGATCCTGATGGCAAAATCCCGGAGTTCAAATTCTGCGCGGTCAAAGTTGAAAAGATAAAATAATGTACTTTACGCCTAGTCTAAATTGTCTTATATTAAGTCTATATAACATAGCTATAGATTAAAGGGCATGGAAGACAAAATTATGGAACATATGCTCATAGATAGTTTCGGCCGAACGATCAATAATCTTCGGGTCTCTGTTACGGATCAATGTAACTTCCGATGTATATACTGCATGCCTGAAGAGGGGATGGTTTTTCAGCCGAAAGAAGAAATTTTAACGTTTGAAGAGATCACACGAGTCATCCGTATTGTCTCAACACTCGGCATAAGCAAAATTCGGCTTACCGGGGGTGAACCCACGGTGCGAAAGGATCTGCCGGTGCTTATTTCTATGATCTCCGAGATACCCGGTATCAAAGACATGGCGATGACGACCAATGGCTTTTTTCTGAAGAAAATGGCCAGAGACCTTCGCGAAGCCGGATTGCCCCGAATCAACGTCAGTCTCGACACCCTCGATGAAGAGAAGTTCAAGCAGATGACGCGCCGTGATGTGCTGCATAAAGTGATAGAAGGCCTTGAAGAGGCAACCCGATACTTCCAGCTTCCGATTAAGATTAACGTGGTCGCCATGAAAGGCTATACCGAAGACGATATCCTGGATTTCGCCCTTTTAGCCAGAACAAAGCCATATCAAATCCGGTTTATCGAATTCATGCCACTTGATGCAGACCGGACCTGGAGCCGTGATCAGGTACTGACCGGTAAAGAGATTATTGATCGTATTGATTCCAAATGGCCTCTTGAAGCTGTGACGCGATCCAATCAGCGTGAACCTGCCGACTTATTCCGGTTTAAAGACGGTCCGGGGGAAATAGGGCTTATTGCTTCTGTCAGTGAACCGTTCTGTGGCAGTTGTAACCGTATTCGGTTGACGGCGGACGGCAAGCTGCGTACCTGCCTGTTCTCATTGAACGAAACAGACATCAAAGAACCGTTGCGAACCGGCGCCTCGGATGTCGATATCGCTGATCTGTTTATTGAAGCCGTGAAAAATAAAGAAGCCGGCCATCATATTAATGATCCGTCATTCATCCAGCCTGAACGATCCATGTCCGCGATAGGCGGATAGGAGAAAATGGTGATTGACTGATTGGGTGATTGGGTTTGCTTTTTCAATCACCAAATCACCATTTTTAAGTGGGGGTAGAAAATGAGCCAGAGGCTATCATCTCAGGAGTTGCTCGCTAAGGTTAAAGGCGAGGTCCAGGAGATGTCCATGCATGAGCTGAAGGAAAAGCTCGATCGTAATGACGATTTTGTATTAATCGACATTCGTGAGCAGGATGAGTATGCACAGGGTTTTATCGCGGATGCGCCGCATATACCCCGAGGATTTCTTGAATTGCGGATTGAAAATGAGGAAAGTGATCGTGATAAGGAAATCGTGCTCTATTGTGCCGGGGGCAATCGGTCGGCTCTGGCGGCACAATCGCTTGAGGCGATGGGATATACCAACGTCATTTCCATGCGGGAAGGGTTCACCGGCTGGCGGAACGGTGGGTTCCCAGTTACCAAAGAGCGGTCATTGAACAACGAAGAACGTGAGCGATATTCACGGCATCTGATCGTTCCTGAAATCGGGGACCGGGGTCAGGTGAAGATTCTTGAATCCAAAGTCCTCCTGATTGGAACGGGCGGATTGGGATCGCCTTCAGCCCTCTATCTGGCCGCAGCGGGCGTAGGTACTATCGGGCTGGTTGATTTCGATACCGTAGATGTCACTAACCTGCAACGGCAAATCATCCATGGCACATCCGACATTGGACGACAGAAGGTGCTGTCCGCACAGGAAACGATTAACGAGTTAAATCCGGATGTCAACGTCGTGATTCATGAAACCCGGTTGATGGCCGATAATATCATGGACATTCTTGCTGACTATGATATTGTCGTCGACGGATGCGATAATTTCCCGACCCGTTATCTGGTCAACGACGCCTGTGTCCTGGCAGGAAAACCGAATATCCATGGCAGTATCTATCAGTTCGATGGTTACGCCACTGTATTCCATCCCGGTAAGGGCCCTTGCTACCGTTGTCTATATCCTGAGCCACCACCACCCGGCGCCGTACCAAGTTGTGACGAGGCCGGTGTACTCGGCGTTGATCACGGCACCGTTGTTCTCGACCTGGAACCGGTACTCCAACGTGTCCGGCTTGCGCAAGCGCGATCCCTCGACCACGTAACCGTGGACTTGCAATTGCTTGCCGTACCACGCATCCGGTTCGGCCATGACTTCATCGACGTGCATGTAGTACGCGGTTCCCTCGGCCAGCGTTCCCCAGAGCAGGCTGCCGAGCGCCGCCGTCAGGACCAGGGTCGTGATGACCGTCTTCACAGTCTTGGCTGGCATCAGAACTTGACTCCTCAGGACTTTCGAGAACTCTTCACGTGTGCACCCCAAGGATACCGTGGCGGGGCCTGAGGGTCAATCGTAGACGATATCCACCACGACTGGCCCCGTGGGCCGCGCCCGGCACGCCAACCGATGGGTCGCCGGGTCGACCACGCAAATGTTCTCCAGCGTTTCCCGCTCCTCGTCGGTCATCGGGTCGAGGTAGACGATGGTGTTGATGGACAGCGGGTAGTCGCCAGGAAACGAGAAGTCGCGGTGCCAGCCGCGCAGTGGGCCGTCGTTGCCCGGCCCCTGGCGCAACAGGTCGTATTGCAGCAGCTGGGTCTGCGAGCCGAAGATGGCCCAGTGCTGATCGAGGATCGGCGGGTGTTCGATGAGCTCGATGAAGGGGGCGTATTTGAGCAGCTTGTGCTGGGTGCAGGGCGGGCCCTCGCTCTCCCAGACCTCGTCGAAGGCCTCCTTGATTCGCCGCAGGTCATCACCGTCGAGTACGCCGTGCAGCAGTATGTAGCCGTTGGCGTCGAAGAACTCCCAGTCCTTGTCGTCGATCATCTGATCAATACGGGTTGGCCGGGGCCATGTCCCAGACTCGCGCGGCCAGGACCCGGGCGTCGCCGCCGCGGGCGAAGAGGCGTACGCCGGTGGCGTCGGCCCCGTCGGGATAGATACGCCGCATGACACCCTGGCGGTCGTTGGCGAAGGCCTCGACCACGGAGCGATCGACGAA
>CAJXCW010000158.1 GCA_913051705.1 uncultured bacterium | reverse complement strand
GGGACATCTGGCGCACTTCCCCGGCGCCTCGACAGGTCGGACAGGTCACCGGCCGACTGCCGGCTGCCGCGCCGGACCCGTTACATGATTCACAGGAAGCCAGCCGCTTCAACCGGATCGTCTTGCCCACCCCTTTCGCCAGCTCTTCCAACGTCAGCTTCAAAGGCAATTGCAGATCGTCGCCGCGCTGAGGACCACCGCGCCGCCGACCACGCCCACCGCCGAACAGATCGCCGAAGACCCCACCGCCGAACAGATTGCCCAACACATCTTCGAAGTCACCCGCATGGGAAAAATTCGACCACTGGAACCCACCGGCGCCGAAGTCGCTCGCAACGCCCTGGTGGCCGAACTGATCATACCGCTGACGCTTGTCTTTATCACTCAGAACCTCGTAGGCCTCAGCAGCCTCTTTGAACTTCTCCTCAGCCGCCTTGTCATCCGGATTCCGGTCCGGATGATATTTCATCGCCAGCTTACGGTACGTGCTCTTGACCTCATCGTTGGAGACGGACCGGTCAACCCCTAATACTTCGTAGTAATCTCGTTTTGCCATAGTTATATTGTTGATGGTCTGAGTTGGTGAGTTGGTGATTGAAAGGCTATAAGACTTTTAATTACGTAACTGATGAATGCCTTCATGTCTGCATAGCTGATCTACACTATAAGATGATCTTTCCAATCTCCAACTCACCAACTTACCAACTCACCAATTAATTCACCACCTCATAGTCTGCATCGATCGCGCCATCATCTTTTTTCTTCTTATCCTGCTGTGGCTGTTCTTGCTCCGGTGGCGGTCCGGCCTCCGGACCGGCCTCCGGTCCGCCTGGTCCAGGCTCCTGAGCGGCCTGCTCGGCCTGCGCCTGCTGATACAGGACTTCGGCCAGCTTGTGAGAAGCCTGACTCAAAGACTCCACACCCGCCTTGATCGCCTCGGTGTCACTGCCTTTTAATAGCTCCTTGAGCTTCTCAAGGGCACTCTCGATCGCCCCCTTATCCTCATCAGAGAGCTTCTCGCCATGCTCAGATAGCGACTTCTCCGTCGAGTACACCAGCTGATCTGCCTGATTGCGTGCCTCCACCTCCTCCTTCTTATGCGCATCCTCCTCGGCATGCGCCTCAGCATCGCGCATCATCTTCTCGATCTCCGCATCAGATAACCCGCTCGAGGCCTCGATCCTTATCTGCTGCTCCTTGCCCGTGCCCATATCCTTGGCCGACACATGGAGGATTCCGTTGGCATCGATATCGAAGGCCACCTCCACCTGAGGCACCCCACGCGGCGCAGGCGGAATCCCATCGAGATGGAACTTGCCCAGGCTCCGGTTGTGAAGCGCTATCTCACGCTCACCCTGAAGCACATGCACCTCCACAGAGGGCTGATTGTCCGCCGCCGTGGAGAACACCTGACTCTTCTTAGACGGGATCGTCGTGTTCTTCTCGATCAGCTTGGTGAACACCCCGCCCAATGTCTCGATGCCCAAAGACAGCGGCGTCACATCGAGCAGCAGTACATCCTTCACATCACCGGACAATACAGCCCCCTGTATCGCCGCGCCGATCGCCACCACCTCATCCGGATTCACACCCCGGTTCGGCTCCTGAGCAAATAACTCACCGGCCACTTCCTGTACCTTCGGCATGCGTGTCGATCCACCCACCAGAACCACCTCGTCGATCTCACTGGCCGAAAGCTTAGCATCAGAGAGCGCCTGTCGACACGGCCCTACAAGCCGCTGAATTAACGGGTCTACAAGCTGCTCAAGCTGGGCACGTGTCATACTCCGGTTCAGATGCTTCGGGCCACTGGCATCGGCCGTGATAAAGGGCAATGAGAGTTCCGTCTGACCCGCCGTAGACAGCTCACACTTAGCCTTCTCAGAAGTTTCCTTGAGCCGCTGCAATGCCATCGCATCAGTCCGAAGATCAAGACCCGTATCCTGCTTGAATCCATCGGCGAGCCAGTCCACGATCATCTCATCAAAATCATCGCCACCAAGATGCGTATCCCCGTTGGTCGCCAACACCTCGAATACCCCGTCACCTATCTCCAAAATCGATATGTCGAACGTACCCCCGCCCAGATCGAACACCGCGATCTTCTCATTGCTCTTTTTGTCCAGCCCATAGGCCAGAGAAGCCGCCGTAGGTTCGTTGATGATCCGCTTGACCTCTAGCCCGGCGATCCGACCCGCATCTTTGGTTGCCTGACGCTGGCTGTCATTGAAATAGGCCGGTACCGTGATAACCGCCTCGCTGACCTCTTCGCCCAGATAATCCTCGGCCGTCTGCTTCATCTTCTGAAGCACCGCCGCTGAGATCTCAGGCGGTGTGTAGTTCTTCCCGGCCACCTCCACAGAGATCATTCCCCCTGTGCCCGATACGATCTTGTAAGGCATCCGGGAACGCTCTTCAGGCACCTCCTCTAAACGACGGCCCATGAACCGCTTGATCGAGTACACCGTCGCTTCCGGGTTGGTCACCGCCTGCCGTTTGGCCACCGCGCCCACAAGACGCTCACCGTCTTTGGAAAATCCCACCACGGAGGGCGTGGTCCTTCCACCTTCCGTGTTCGGGATCACAGACGGTTCACCGCCCTCAACCACCGCCACGCACGAGTTTGTCGTTCCAAGGTCTATACCTATGATCTTGCCCATGTTCCGCTCCTCTTATTTACCAGTATAAGGGCAGGCGCTATGCCTGCCCTTATACTGCTGATTATGGATTGTAACTTCTTAATTCGTCGTTTCCACTTATCCTACGTTGACCGAAATCTCTCTCGGTAGTGAGGTTTCGGATTTCGGGAGAGTTACGGTCAGTACACCTTCTTTGTAAGACGCGTTGATCGCCTCAGCATCTACCGCCTTCGGTAGCCTGAAAGATCGGGCAAAGCTGCCGAAAGACCGTTCGAAATGATAGCGTCCTTTACTTTCACTCTTATCGAACACCTCTTTTTTCTCGCCGGAAATGGTCAGCGTATCGTCATCCAGACGGATGCTGACATCCTCCGAAGAGACACCCGGTAATTCCATCGTGACAACAAACGCCTCTTTTGCTTCGTGCGTATCAACACTTGGAGACCAATTGTATTTCCGGGAAGGACGCTCGCTGAACAAACGGTCGAGTTCACTGCTGAAATGGAATGCGGGTCGTATGGCTAAGCGTGTCATAATAATTATTCCTCTCTTTATTTATATTTTTTGATGTAATAGTGTGATGCATGCCGTTCGCGTACAGGCTAACGACCGAACACATCTTCAAACATACGATTGACTTCATACTGCAATGAACGAAACGGCTGGTAGGTGACGCGTCTCATGATATTCCTCCTTTGAGTTAGAGTGGCTAACATATTTTCTGTGATACCAAGCGGAACCAGCAGCCCCGTGTTTGCGTTATAAAGATGTTACATCGTGTGATGCCGATACACCGGCATCCGCCATAAAACAAGACGCAAACACCGTGCCAATTGAAGGAGTGCATCCAGAAAATTGTACAATATGTTGATATAGCGAGAGTTAATCGTAACTATCGAGAGAAAACGCAAGTCGAACGAAAAAATAACCCTCTGCCATATTGGCAGGGCTTACGATTATGGCAGAGGGTAGATGCCATAAAAACATATTCATGGGGACTTTGCGGAGGTGCATATTATGGAAATCAACGTTAAGAAGCGACCATATGCTCGGGATGATCAGTCGTTGGATATATATCTACAGGAAATCGGTGAGACGGAATTACTGAATTCGAAAGAAGAAGTCGCCTTAGCACAAAGCATTAGAGAGGGAGATGAACGGGCGCTTGAGGCATTGGTGCAAGCCAATCTTCGGTTTGTCGTCTCTGTTGCCAAGCAGTATCAAAATCAGGGGCTCTCTCTATCTGACCTGATCAGCGAGGGAAATATCGGTCTGATCAAAGCAGCCGGGCGTTTTGACGAAACGAAGGGGTTTAAATTCATTTCGTATGCAGTGTGGTGGATTCGTCAGGCGATTTTGCATGCCCTGGCGGAGCAGTCCCGCTTGATTCGGTTGCCGCTCAACAAGGTTGAGGAGCTACGAAAGATCGAACGCACCTTGAAGCAGCGTGAAATTCAAGGCAGGCAGCGATATGAGACCGATAAAATGATCGATCCTCCGGAAATTCCGGAATGGGCGAATAAGCCGCTGTCTCTGGATGCACCCATAGGCGATCATGATGCCTTCAGCCTGATGGACCGGATGAAAGACCATAATAACACCTTGCCGGATGAAGCCTTTCTGGACGATGCGCTGCGTGATGAGATCACACAGGCCGTAGCCAGCCTGGCGCCGCGTGAGAGTGAAGTTTTGAATCTCTATTTCGGTCTTAACTCGGATCGGTCGTATACGCTTGAGGAAATAGGGCATCGCTTTGGTTTGACACGTGAGCGGATCCGGCAGATCAAGCAAAAAGCGATTAATAAACTACGTCATACCACACGTGGACACCGTCTGGCCACTTTTGCAGACTGATAAGCCTGTGGATGGTTGTTTCTGAAAGCCGTAAAAATCGCAAAGAGCAGTCTCCTGCGTGATTTTTACGGCTTTTTAATTCAGGGAGTGGATATGCCGCTTTTATCGGAAAGACAAATAGAGGAACAACTCCGCCGTTTAACGAATTGGCATCGGAACGGAGAAACGATCCAAAAACAATATACCTTTGCAACATTTTTAGAGGCGATTGATTTCATTAAGGCCATCGCCCCTTTAGCAGAGGCCGCTGATCATCATCCGGAGATCCATAATGTATACAATAGCGTGACCATCACGCTGGCCACGCACGACGCCGGTGGGATCACGGAGAAAGATACGGCGCTGGCGGAAAAAATAGAACAGCAGACGAGCGTGTAGGGTTATAAGCGTGTGAGATAGTCTTCCTTACATGCTCACCGGCCTACATATTCACGCGCGGCCTTATTTGATGAACATCAAAATAGACTCCGTCCCCCGGCCACTACGGCGTCCACCAATCGGTTTCTCCACAGCGCGTACGAATTCGAAGCCGGCGTTACTGCATAGATCGATGGTTACTGCGGGGAGATCGAGCAGTTCCGGCCCGAATCTACGGTTGCCGATGATAATCACACACCAGCATCCGGGCCGTAGAACCCGGTACATTTCCCTGTAGGCCTGCCTGATATCTTCCATATAGAGATCAATTTGATTTTTTTTATTCCCCCGTACACCGATGAAATTATCTCGAATCACGATAGGATTGTAACCCAACGCCTGAAACGCGTGGACATCATTTTTGATGTAGTCAAGCGTCACCGCATAGGGCGGTGACGTCAAAATGGCATCTACACTGGAATCGTCAAGCGGCAGGCATCGGGCATCACCATGCTGGATATCCACCGACCCAGGGGTCAGATTGAGTTGCCGGTAGACATCTCGCATGTCCTGAACCGAGGTGGACATGCGGATAAGATTGCCCACGAAGGACGCTATAAAAGGATGGGACCGTCTGGTTTGATCACTATGGGCAATCAATTCAGCTACCTTGAAAAAATTACGAACGCGCTCGTCATCCGATTCTTCCAGACACGAGGACGGAGGCTGTGCTTTGGATTTGGCCGCAGTACGGGCGATGACTTCATATTGATGCTGGTATTCGAGCACCTGATCCAAAATGCGTGTGGATTCCGTCTTGACCCGAGAGACCAGGATGCACAGGGGTGAGATGTCCACACCGATGCAACGTAAACCGAGCAACTGCGCCTCTACGGCAGTAGTGCCGCTGCCGATGAACGGGTCAAGCACTGTATTGCCGGGATTGAGTTGCATGATGTTCAGCAACGCACGGGCCATCTGGGGATGAAATTTACCTTTATACGGGTAAAACCAGTGGGTAAGGTACTGATTAATGGAGCGGGTTCTATTATATTTTCTTAAGAGGGCATACCGGGTCGGCGCCTGATCAATAGCGGTGATATAGGCTGTTCTTTCGAAAAGCTGTATCGGATCAGGCAGACGGACCGTTCGAAAGATATTCAGCGTAGGGTTTATATCGAACTCTACACCGAATCTACGTAATTCAAGTCGCGCCAACGCCAGTTCATATATAAATTGTACGTGAGGATCTAATTGAAGCGCTTGCGAAGGTGTAGACGGTCGAGGCAACTGCGTATTCACCTGAAGGTTCCTGAGAAGAACAAAACGAACTACGGAGGCCACGGAGCTCCGTGGTTAAACACAAAGGATATTATGTCAATAACACCGAACCCTAGAGAAAAACCGGAAAAAGCATATAAGAGTCTGGAGTTCCTGAATAGTCCCGAAGCCCGACTGATTCGCATGATGAGCGAATATCTTGAACCTCGGCGTCGGTTTCGCCATCAGAATGTCCAGGATACCATTGTATTTTATGGATCCGCCCGAGCATGCGACCTGGCGGGGGCTGACCGTGACCTGGCAGCGATTAAACAACAAATGGCCATTGGCCAGGCCACAGAAATGGATCTTAAACGGGCTGAAAAAGGTTGTGTTCTTGCCCGTTACTACGAGGATGCCCGGGTACTCGCAAACCGTTTGACGACCTGGTCGAAAGGACTTAACAACGGTCCGCAATATCTCATCTGTTCAGGCGGCGGCCCCGGTATTATGGAAGCTGCCAATCGAGGCGCTTCAGAAGCCGCCGGCCGCTCTGTCGGACTGAACATCAGTCTGCCGATGGAACAAGATCCCAATCCGTATATTACCGATGCCTTAAATTTCGAATTCCATTACTTTTTCATGCGTAAATTCTGGTTCGTCTATCTCGCTAAAGCCCTCGTCATCTTTCCAGGTGGTTTTGGCACGTGTGACGAATTGTTCGAATTGCTGACCCTGGTACAGACCAGAAAGGTGTTAAAAAAACTACCTATCGTTGTGTATGGCACCGACTACTGGCATAAGGTCTTGAATTTAAACGCCATGGTCGAATGGGGGACCATCAGCCCGGAAGATTTAGACCTGATCCACTTCGTCAATACCCCCGATGAGGCATTTGACTATTTATCCGGCGAACTGACTTCTTAACAGGTATCGGGGAGTGTGTGGTCCAGCTGCCACCCGCTATCTGTCATTTATTTTTCTTCGGTTTTTCCCGCTCCATATACATATCGAATTCCATTTTGGTATAATATCCCCCTTCAATATATCTCAAGATGGGTGCGAATCTTTCGGGAGGCACATACCCTTTCACAGGGGCGATAGGTTTCCCGTCAGCGGTCATGAACCAGGTGGTCGGATAGCTGTTGACTTTAAACATGGCTGCGATCTGCGCTTCACTGACGGAACGACCGTCAATGATCAAAGGCTTCGGGGATTCCGCATCTAATTTTACCAGGATGAATGACTTGTTGAGTTGCGCCTGGATGCCTTTATCTCCGTAAGTCTTCTCATCCATTACCTTACACCAGTGGCACCAATCTGTATAAAAATCGACTACAATATATTTCTTAGTCTGTTTGGCCAGCGCCAGCGCCTTGTCGAATCGATTCCAGGTCAGCGCCTCATGGGCGGCCGTCTTGCCTGCATCAGCCTGTACTTTTTGCCAGTGCCCGGCGCCAATTGATATCGCCAGAGCGACGACCATACAGCCGATGATTAAATATCGTTTCATGGAATTCTCTGCGTCTCTACGGCGTCTTGGGCGATGTCTATTCGTATTACTTGCTTAATTCCCGTCGTAGCCGCTTTTCATTGACGCGGTATCTGAATCGTTCCTCTCCATCAATCAGGACAACAGGGATCAGTTCACCATATATCTCCATCAAGATCTCATCCGTTGTAATATCTATTGTTTCGAATACAAACGGCCTGTCTTCACGAACCCCCATCAAGACCTCATAGGCGTTTTCACAGAGATGACACCCGGTTTTGGTATATAGCGTCACCTGATGTTCATGTTTCTCTGAAGAAAGCCCTGTCTCCCAGGAGATATATCGACGGATATCTGCCATGCCTTACGCCTGTTTTCAGGATAATCGTTGTTCATACCTATAAATCTGCAGTCCCTGATATATGATGGACCCAAATATATGTCAAGTAGTTTCGTATTCTGTACTCTACACTCTGCACTTCGCACTTCGCACTTCCAATTAGATCTTGCCGCACGTATCCTATCTTCATAATATAACAGGTATATTCCGTAAAAAGATCCATCATTTCAATTATTCCATTATAAGAAGGACATGAGATCATGACCTTGACCGCGACTGCACCAGCGGAAACACTGGAAGCATCCTATCAGCAAGCGTTTCCGAAATCAAGGGCCCTACACGAAAGAGCCCTTGAACGATTTCCCAACGGCGTGACACACGACGCTCGATACATGTATCCTTTTCCGGTCTACATAGATCGGGCCTCGGGGTCACACAAATGGACCGTGGACGGGCAGAATATCATCGACTATTGGATGGGCCATGGTTCACTTCTTCTGGGCCATAGTCATCCGGTTATTGTCGAGGCGATCACGGCGCAGGCAGCACGGGGTACGCATTTCGGCGCCTGTCATGAATTGGAAATCGAATGGGCGGACCAGGTGATGCGTCTTGTGCCCTCTGCAGAGACGGTCCGCTTTGTTTCATCGGGGACAGAAGCCACTTTGATGGCCATTCGGCTATCGCGAACCTTTACTGGAAAGCGCAAAGTCGTCAAGTTTCACGGGCACTACCACGGCTGGCATGATCAAGTTATGGATGGTATCGGTCCGCATCACGATCGGCCAATGCCGGGGATATTACCCGAAGTATTCGATGCTCTGATCAGCCTGCCTGTTGCCGATTTGAATCTGGTAGAAGACACGTTAAAACAGGATGATGACATCGCCTGTCTGATTCTGGAACCCACCGGCGCACTATTCGGTGGTACGGAGCACGACGAGGATCTCGTCCCCGGTTTGCGCCGGTTAACGGAACAGTACGGGGTGGTTTTCATCATGGATGAGGTGGTGACTGGATTCCGGTGTGCCCCCGGCGGCGCGCAAGCATATTACGGCGTCAAACCGGATCTATGCACGCTGGCCAAAATCCTGGCGGCCGGTTTGAACGGCGGCGCCGTAGCCGGCCGGGCGGATATCATGGCCCTCCTCGACATCCGCTCTGATTCTGAATGGCAAACAACGAAAAAGATGCTGCACTACGGGACCTTCAACGCCAATCCGCTCTCTGCCGCTGCCGGGATCGCGATGCTCAAGCGCATTGCAGATGGCCGGGACATCGCCATCGCCAATGAGCGGGCGGCCCTATTACGTCATCAATTCGCGCAGGTGCTCGAAGACCACCAATTGGATGGATGGCGCGTCTATGGTTCTTTTTCCGGCATCAAACTCAGCCCGGTCCGGGAACCCGGCACGGCGCGACGAGGCAATCTCAATCTACTCCATTCGATACGCCAGGGCATGTTGCTGCATGGCATCGATTTTATGGGCGTAGACGGACTTACTTCAGCCGTTCATTCGATGGAAGATATAGAGCACACTACAGCGTCCTTCGACGCCACGCTGACCAGATTGCGGGATGACGGTATTATCGCTTGACAGTACAGGTACACCTCATTATGTTGGCCGCAAAGAATGAGTGACATAAGACAACTTGCAAATATAAAACAATGTTTTCGATAATTATATAAAGGAGCGTTTTCATGGCAACCGAACGTCCCGGAGGGGCAACCCTTCACGGCAATGAATTTACATTGATCGGAGATGAATTAAAAGTTGGAGATAAAGCGCCGGATTTTTCCGTACTGAGTAGCGACCTGTCCGCCGTAACCCTTGATTCATATAAGGGCAGGGTGAAGGTTATCTGCGCGGTGCCCTCGCTCGATACGCCCACATGTGATACGGAGATTCGCCGGTTTAATCAGGAAGCAGCCGGGTTGGACGATAACATTGCCGTGCTGACCATCAGTGTGGATCTGCCGTTCGCGCAGGGTCGCTGGTGTGGTGATGCTGGCGTGGAGAATGTGACGGCCTTATCCGATCATCGCGACACCTCTTTCGGAGAGGCCTACGGCGCCTTGATCAAAGAACTACGGCTGTTGACCCGTGCTGTCTTCGTGGTAGACGCCGATAATATCATCCGCCATGTAGAATATGTGATGGAGATATCCGGCGAGCCGGACTATGACACGGCCCTTAATGCGGCCAGAGCCGCTGTATAAGTCAGTGTAAACATCATGAACAGGTACAAACGCCGTCCGGGTTAGAGCAGGACGGCGTTTGTTGTTGAAAGGAGAATCTGATGGCTACAGTAACATTCTATGGACATTCTTGTTTTTCTTTATCCGACCGTACCCACACGCTGTTGTTCGACCCATTCATCACCGGTAATCCACAGGCGACCCTGCCGGCCAGCGATATTCATGCCGACTATATTCTGCTGACCCACGGTCATTCGGACCATATCGGCGACGCCGTGCCTATGGCCAAACAACGTAATGCGACCATTATTGCCTCATTCGAACTTGCCAAATACTGTGAGCGTCAGGGCGCCAAAGTCCATGATATGGGCATCGGCGGTTCTTACAAATTTCCATTTGGGCGAGTGAAACTGACCCAGGCCACCCATGGCTCCGCCATCATAACAGACGATGGCATCGAGTATCTGGGAAATCCATGCGGTATCCTGGTCCGGTTTAACGGTAGAACGTATTACAACACGGGCGATACGGGTCTGTTCGGCGACATGGCGCTGATCGGTAAGCTGTATAAACCGGAAATCGTTATCCTGCCGATTGGCGACAACTATACCATGGGTATTGAGGATGCCGTTGAGGCGATTAAAATGATTAAGCCCAAAATCGTGATTCCGGTACACTACAATACTTTTCCGGTCATCATGCAGGACCCATATGTGTTTGTCAAAAAAGTGGGTAAATTGGCACGGTGCGTGGTGTTAAAGCCGGGTGATACGTATGAGATTTCGTAGAGCGGCGGGCGGCGGGTGGCGGGCGGCGGGTGGTTATGGGGCAATAGTTGGGTTGATGGCTGGATTGGGTCTTCTTTTTTTTGCATCTCCATCTGCTGCTCAGGAATATACCGTTACATTTCACGGTGTCATCGGTCGGGAGGGGGTGGGGTTCGGTGAATTTCTGAATCCGGCCGGCATTTCACTCGATCCGGCTGGCAACCTGTATGTGGCCGATTCCGGCAATCATCGTATTCAGCGCCTGACGCAGGCGGGTGAATATATGACGATTTTCGGAGGGTTCGGTTTTGACCGACAACAATTGAATCAACCGATGGCGGTGGTGGCTACCGGCCTGGACGTCTATGTAGCGGACATGCAGAACAGACGTATTCAACGCCTGGATCGACTACTCAATTTTTTAGGCGTCTTACCGGAAGACCCGGAGGCATCTCTTTTTGGTTTTCCTCGGGGCGTCGCCATCTCAAAAGTGGGGGAGATTTATGTCGCCGATACAGAAAATGAAGAAATCGTCAAACTGAATACATCCGGTCAGTTGGAAGTACGTTTTGGCGGGTTCAGCTATGAACAGGGCCGATTACGCAGACCTGCAAATATCGCAGTCGGACCAGCAGGAAAGGTCTACGTAGCTGATACCGGCAATCACCGTATTGCGATATTTGATGCCTTTGGCGGGTATCTTACTGACATATCGAGCGATACGCTGAAGGCTCCCGAAGGGGTTGATGTCGACGACTCAGGTCTCGTCTATGTGGCCGATACCGGCAACCACCGGTTCACCGTTTTTTCAAAAGAGGGTACTCTACTCCTCAGCTTCGGCGCCCAGGGGGTGGGCATAGGCTCATTTTCAGAGCCCCGCGATATTTCAGTCGGACCAGCAGGAAAGATCTATGTGGCCGATACCGGCAACCACCGCATTCAAATGTTCAGAATGGAGAAGAAATAGCATGCGGATAGCGTGAATGCTAAGCAAACCGAACGGAATATATCGGCGGAAAGTAATTCCCCAGGCACTGCCAGGCATCACCACGATCGTTGGAGAGAAAGACGTTGCCGGTGGTCGTGCCGAACGCGAGTTGGTCGCCGTTCAGGTCCAGGGCATGACGAAGCACGATGTCGTAGCAATTGGTCTGAGGTAACCCGTTACGCAGGGTGGTCCAGGTTTGCCCACCGTCTTCTGTGCGTCCGATAGACAATGCGCCGCCGACGGCCATGCGCTGATCATCGCTAATGCCAGGTACGACCCAGGCCATATCCGGGTTGCTATGATCTACTACGATGGGGAACCCGAATTTAACCGTTCCATCCGTATTCGACCTGTCGGTCCAATGGCGACCGGCATCGATACTTTGAAAAACGCCGCAGTGGTTCTGTTGCGAGAGGACATCCGGCTGAGTGGGACATAAGGCCAGGCAATGAGGATCATGGCCGTATTCCGCGCCGCCGAGACTGATGCCGCCAAACAGGTGGTTACTGTCACGAGGATCTACAAGGATGGAACAGGCCCCGGCCTGATCCCGACCGCCGCCGGTTTTTCTGAATCTTCATCCCATAGATCATACATCACGGCATCATCAGGATTCTTCGGCACCGGGAGCTCCTCAAAATCAGCCTCTACATGACTGGCCCGATACAGTTTCTGAGCCCAGTGTCCGTGATCCGCACAGGCCCACAATACCCCGGTCCGCGGATCAACCATCGCATAGGAAACCGGTATGCCCGGAAAGTGCGCTTTAACGACCTCCCATGGCGATCCATGCCGTTTAAAAACCAGGAACCCTTTACGCGTACCGAGCAGCAGGGTATCGCCATGCATAAATGACTCCCTTTGGAAAGGCGGGGTAGGAGGATGGGGGATGGCGGGGTACAAACCGGTTTTCCCTTCCATCCCTCCATCCCCCATCCCCCAACCCCAACCCCAACTACCCCCCTCACCCCCACCTCACGCCCTCGCCCGTGTATTCGCAGCTCATCATCACGACGCCCGAGAAGTGGGACATCATCACGCGCAAGAGCGGCGACCGCACGTACACGCAGCTCGTGCGGCTGGTCATCATCGACGAGATCAACCTGCTGCACGACTACCGCGGCCCCGTGCTCGAGAGCATCGTCGCGCGCACCGTGCGCCAGATCGAGACGACGCAGGAGATGATCCGCGTCGTCGGCGTCACCGTCAACGAGCTCACCCCGGAGACTCGACGCTCACCAAGGAGCAGATCAACGACACGTAGGTTCACTGCTCACTATCACGCCGCCCTTGCCACGCCGCCCTAGGCCCGAGGCCTCCGAGCGCTGCCCCCTTCCCCCCCCCCCCCCCCCCCCCCCCCCCCCCCCCCCCCCCCCCCCCCCCCCCCCC
>CAJXCW010000157.1 GCA_913051705.1 uncultured bacterium | reverse complement strand
ATAGTCCGAGAATCCTTCCAGGACGAGGCCGCCCTCGACACCAGTGCCGACGGCTCCGTCATCGTGGGCCGCAGTTCCTCGGTGGCGGGCATCCAGGCCGTAGTCTGGACCGATGTAATGCAATCGGTGGTGCTGATCGGCGGTGCTCTGCTATGCGTCGGGATGGTCTTCAGTGTTGAGAACTTCGACTTCGAAGGGATGATCGACGTTGCCATTACTGAGGAGAAGAATAAATTCAGTGTTGGTCATCCTGCTACGGGCGACTTCTGGTATTTCCTGATTGGCGGTTTCTTCATCCAAATGGTGCCATTCACCAGTGACCAGGCGGTGGCTCAGCGGTTCCTGACAACTCCCGATGAGAAGTCGGCAGCCCGCTCTGTCTGGGCGCATGCTGCGATGGTGATTCCCGCCTCGCTCCTGTTTTTCGGTCTAGGTACTGCCCTTTATGTTTTTTACACCAAAGGTCACGGCCCCCTTCCGGATGCCGGCCAGGACGACATCATCGTTCCCTGGTTTATCGTGAAAGAGTTGCCAGCCGGCCTCGCGGGACTGGTGATTGCAGGTCTTTTCGCTGCAACCATGTCCAGTGTCGACAGCGGCATGCACAGTATCGCCACGACCCTGACCAATGATGTATACAGCAAGCTCCGACCCGATACGCCTGACGGAAAAAAACTGGCTGTCGCCCGAACGATTACGGTATTGGCCGGCCTCTGCGGGGTCCTCTCCGCGGTGTTTCTCACCTTTACCGGTCTTGATCGAGGATCATTGTGGCTCCTGTTGCTGAAGGTTATCATCCCGATTGGCAGCCCCCTGACCGGTGTTTTCCTGCTGGGTGTGTTGACGAAACGAGCCCATTCGTGGGGAACGGCTATTGGAGTCTTTGCCTCGATGGTCACCCTGGTTGTGCTTCAGAATATCGAAAACAATCCCATCCCCGGCATTCTCACAGCGGCGGTTGGTGTGCTGACCTGTGTGGTGGTGGGCTACCTGGCCAGCCTCGCAATTCCCGGCCCGAGACGCCTGCTTGCAAATCTCACCCTGCACACGAGCGACAAAAGCGAGGGGGCAGGGACGATGGAGGCGACGAATGGGTGATTCGGCTCTTCAAATAGCGCTCATTGGCCCTCCCGCCGGTCTCTCGGTTCGCGAGGCCTTACTAAGGCGGGTGCGTGGTGGCGAGGTAACGGTCACCGCTGATTCCATGGAGGCAGCGCTGGGAGAAAGAGGGTGGTCCCGGTAAACCATCCGCCGGTCTGGCGCTGGATGAGGCGGCCGAGCCGTTCCGTTCGTTCATGTTCAGCCAGCGCATGGCAAAGAACGCGACGCGCCTGGTGGATCGGAAGCGGCTCAAAGGCGTGGATATCCCGCTGCGTTACCGCATCGACATGCTCTTGCTGAAGCCGCCCGGGGCCGCCGGGGCCACCTACCACCAGGATGCGTCAGAACATGGCTCCGACCGAGTCGGCGAGCTCCAGTTTTGGCTGGCGCTGGCGGAAGTGACGGCGGAGATGAGCGCCATGCGGTTCGTCAACCACTCTCACCGCGAAGGGCCCCTGGGCTCGGTATTCAACGATGACAAGGGCGACCTGCTGGAGCAGTTTCCCATGCTGACGTCCGAGTTGGGGCTCTCCGCGCCCTTCCACTACCAACCGGGCGATTGCACCGTGCACCACGGATACACGGTCCACGGCGGTCCGGAAAACACCACCGACAAGGCGCGCTGGTCGTATCTGTTCTCGTACTCCCCGGTCGATACCCGGTACTGGAACGGCAGCACGCGCAACTGGGGCAGTGAGCGCAAGCGCCTGGGGGACAGGGACAATCCAATCGTCCACCTTCAGGATACCGAAAAGGCCTGACAATGGATCTCAAAGGGACCAGTCGAATCCCCCTCCCACACCACCCGCGAATGAGCAGTCAAACGGCTTTGCTATCGAGCCATTCTTTCGTGACCTCAATACCGAAACCCGGCGCATCACTGGGAATAAGATACCCGTCTTTAATCACCGGGGTGCCCGGCAGCAAGACTCTTTCCTCAAGCGGAACACCCGGTGGGGCCACGCCTTCTGATCTTTCCCCCCACTGAATGACGGGCATGGCATAGGAGATATGCTGTCCATACGGGTAGTTCATCCCGGCGTGGCTGATGACCGTCAGTCCATGCGCCTCAGCAATGTGGCAGATGCGCACCAGGGCGGTCACGCCGCCGACCCACTGAACATCCGGTTGAAGGATATCGACAAGGCCCTGACCGGCAGCCAAGGCAAATGGATGGATGGTGTACCAATGTTCACCCGTGGCGAGAATTTGCCCTGGCACGCGTTGCCGTATCTTCATATAGCTGTCCATATCTTCCGGTAAGACATAATCCTCAAGCCACTTGAGGCGATACGGTTTTAAAGCCTCTACGAGCCGAACTGTATACTCCACGTTCAGCGACATCCACCCATCGAGCATGAGTTCCACATCGTCACCGATCTGTTCGCGGGTGCGGGCAACGAGTTCTTCTGTTTTACGGATCCCTTCGATGCCAGATTCCGCCCCATACCTGGCGAACAGCTTGACGGCTTTAAACCCTAATTCGAGAAACCAGTCGATGCTGTGTTCTGTGCCGTAAGAGAGGTCTGTGTTGCTGGCGTAGCAGAATATTCGCTCCTTCTGCGGACCGCCCAGCAGTTCATAGACGGGGCGTTGCAGGATTTTTCCCTTTAAATCCCACAGGGCATTGTCCACAGCGCTTATGGCGTAGCTGGCCAATCCTGCGGTATGGTAGGGGGAGGAGGCGCGGCGCATCATGTCCCACAGCTTTTCTGTCGCCATGCAATTCTGCCCGGTCAATAAAGGGGCAAAGTGATCGTTGATGATGCTGAGTACAGGGCCACTATGGTTGGTCAGTCCAAGGCCCCATGAACCGTCATCAGCCGTGACCACACAGGCCGTGCGCGTCCAGCTCGATCCCCAATCCCTTTTCTTAAATTCCGGATATCGTTCCATCGGGCTGATGAATCCCTCTGTAGGCACTTTCGGTACACGTGGTTCTGTGGTCTGTGGTGGAGGGAGGTTGACAGCTACGGCACGAATATCTTTTATTTTCAAAACGGTTTCTCCTTAATAAGCCACAGCATATCCATCTCGCCGGGGATCAGAGCCCCCCATCAGGACGCCGGTTTCCGCTTTAATTTGAATAGCCTGGGCATTTCCTGGACCGTCCCAGTCTTCGAGAATCTGAAGATCATGTCCTTTCTGTGCGAGGCTTTTGCGCATTACCTCAGGAAAACGTCCTTCGAGTTGGAGCACATCTTCGCAGGTATGTGGTACGGTTGATTCCATGGGATTTTGCAGGGAGCGCCAGCGGGGGGCTTCGACGGCTTCCCGGGGCGTCATGCCAAAATCCAGCATGTGTGTGACCTGATGCCAGTAGGTCATGCGATTGTTGAGGAGAATGCCGGTATCCCCTGCGATACAACTCGATCTCCAGCCATCATAATCTGAATACCGGCCTGAGAGGCCAGACCGTCGGCGGATGTGACCACACCGTATCTACCCATGACGGAAGGTCTGTAAGCGGGGTGCGTGAGATAGCATGGGGGGAGGACATGGAGACTCCTGGAATGGTTGTTTTCTTTATATAATCTACCAACAAGATAATGCCGGAATTGAGCAAAGCAAGGTAGAGTTGTCATGGATTTGCTGCAGGAGTTGACAGACTAAATTGACATATAAGATTTCGAGTGCTATATTTTAAGACATTATCCCTTAATCAATGCCAACCCGTATTGGCGGAACTCCGTGTCCGCCCAACCTGGTAGCACCGCATCACAAACATCGCCTATCCCATATTATTCGCTAAGGAATCTTTCCCATTCCCCAAGAGGAGGAAACACATGAAAAGTTACTTTTGGATGCTACGGCTGTGTGTGGTAAACCTGTGCCTCCTGGCCGGTGTCACGTCGGTTCATGCCCAGAGTGGCCCGGCCTATTCACTGATGTCCAGATGGCGGGTTGGCCAGGTCTTGCGTTATGAGAATAAATTTCATATCAACTGGCAAAACAGAATCCGTGAAATAAATGTGATGGTCCAGTTTCAGAGTGAAGAAAAACTGGTAGAGCGTCAGGATGACGGCAGTATCACGGTCGAGTGTACGGTGTCTAAAGTGTCGGCCTCCGTTCGTGATATATACTGGGCGGTTTCTATGAATCCTGAAGGTGTTTTAGAGCAACAGAAAATCCTTAATAATGCAGATGGAATAACATTTACCTTGCAGGTTGATCCGACCGGGGAAATTACTGATATTTCCTCTGAAGACACAGGGATGTACAATTTATATATCAACGGGGCTTTCCGTTCTTTGATGGGGCGCTGGTATACGCCTGTCAGTGCGGAGAAGCGCCGGGTGGGGGACACCTGGCAACACCCCTATGAGGATCGATTCACAGACCCTTCATCATTGGTCCAGAGTGACATGCAGATAAAACAGACGTTCGAGCTTAAAAAGGTAAAGCAGATTACGGCGTTTCAAATGGGAGCGGAAATCCGCGAACAGTCTGTGACCACGGCTAACTTCCTGCTCTACTTCGATTTCAAGGGCGTACCGAGAATCGCCCTGCTTACAGCGACCGGTCAGGGCAAGAGTACCCGTCAGATTGATATCAACACGGGGTTATTACATCAGTTTAAAGGAGAGATGGATCTGGAAGCCACCCATGAGATGGTCCACAATGATCTCCCTGGAAGCCGAACGCTTGAAAGCAAGGTCGATGTTGGACGCCTTACATCCAAACTGGCCGTCAGTACAGAACGAAATATGGTCCAATAATGTGACGGGCGGACGCCCAACAGAGATGGCGAGTGATTCGGAGAAGTTATCCAGAAAAGAAGCAACTGCAATGGAACAGGTACGTGTTGGCGTTATTGGAACGAGTGGGTACACGATTTCATGCACCTTCCCAATCTGCAGAGTGATTCCCAGGCGAACACAGTGGCCATCTGTGGCCGTAACCGCGACCGTGCTGAAGAAATGGTCAGGAAATATGATATTCCTCAGGTTTATACCGACTATCGAACTATGCTTGAAGATGGTGAACTTCAAGCCGTGATTGTGGCGACGCCGGATGATCAACATTATCCCATGACCATGGCCGTCCTTGATGCAGGCCTGCATGTCCTGTGTGAAAAGCCCTTCGCTCTTCAAGTTGCCCAAGCCCGAAAAATGTTGGATAAAGCTGAGGCGATTGGGATCAAACATATGATCCACTTTACCTATCGATGGATGCCCCACTTCCGGTACTTGCATCAGGAAAGTGATGGGCGCATCCTCACTTGATATCCTCCCCTTATTTAACAGGGAATATCTGTGGCTGATTGCCGTGGCTAATGTCATCGCCTGGCCGGTGGTATATTATGTGATGCAAGAATGGCTTCAGGGCTTTACATACAGGGTTGGCTTCGACCCCGTGGTCTTCCTCATTACCGGCGGTCTGGCTGTGGCGCTTGCCATCGCAACCATCAGTGTCCAGGCCCTCCGGGCGGTCAGATCTGATCCCGTGACGACGTTGAGATATGAATAGGGTGGTAGATGAATAAAAAAATGGAACCGGTTTCATATAAATGGACGGAGGTGACAAACAGGGCATCGTTCGCACCCCGCGATGGGGCTGGAGCGTTAGTATTTAACGACGCCATGTGGATGATCGGCGGGTGGAGTCCACGGGATAAAGAGCATTTTCCTCTCATCTGTAACAACGAAGTCTGGAAATCGGAAAATGGCATCGATTGGGATCTGATAAAACCCAATTCGTTTCTCGATGATACATTTGATCCTTTACAGGATTGGTCCGGTCGACATACAGCCGGATATGCCGTTCATGAAAATGCCATGTGGATCGTTGGAGGCGATGCCAATCAGGCGTATTATCAGAATGATGTGTGGACATCGGAGAACGGTCGAGATTGGACACGCGTACATGCCGAGGTGCCATGGGGGCCTCGAGTCCTCCATTATACGGTATCTTTTCAGAACAAACTGTGGGTCATGGGGGGACAAACCGCCCCGGGCTTTGCGGAGGCGGAAGAGCATTTTTATGATGATATCTGGGCAAGCCCGGATGGCATCAAATGGAATAAGATGGTTCCTCAAGAACCACATTGGTGCTCCCGCGGTATGATCGGCGGCCATGTGGTCTTCAAGGATAGGATATGGATTTTAGGCGGGGGGAAATATGATACCCCCCAAACCCCTGATCGGGCATTTTATAATGATGTCTGGAGCTCCCCTGACGGCATTCATTGGCATTGTCATATCCAACACGCACCCTGGACCGCCAGGCAGTATCACGAGGTCGCTGTTTTCGATGGCCGCATGTGGGTTCTTGAAGGATGGAATCAATCAAATCGTAATGATGTCTGGTATTCCGACGACGGCGAAACCTGGATTGAAGTGCCCGATACCCCCTGGCCTGAAAGACACGCCGCCAGCGTCTATGTCTATCAGAATGCCCTCTGGATAGTCGCCGGCAACAACATGACCTCAGATGTATGGAAGTTAACCCGATTATAACACCAATCCCGTCTGCTTCGCATCATGTTCACCATTCACCATTCATCATTGCTGATCCCTGCGGGCTCCAGCGAGCGCTGCGCAGTTCACCAGTCACCAAATCACCAATATAGAGAGGAGTTTCACCCCATGATGCGGATCTCCGTATGGCATGGCGACATGTCTGATGACTATCTGAAAACCGTAACACAGTTAGGTGCTGAAGCCATTGATTGCGGCCGAGGAGACTGGTTTCCGGGGGTAAAAGAGCAGGGATACCCCGACCTCGATGAATTACTCAAGATCAAGAAAAAAATCCATTCCTACGGACTCGAAATCAATCGGGTTACCCTACCGGACATCACTGATGTATTCATGAAGGATCAGGATGGGGCCGAGGCTGAATTGGAAAACACCTGTAATGCTTTGAAAGTTTTTGCCGAGGCCGGGGTTAATATGGTCCGGCAACGCTTTGAAGGGGACACCTTCCCTGAACGGTTGACACGTAGTAACACCCCACATCGGGGTGGATATATATCCCGGTCGGAAAGCGCATGGCTAACGCGTGACCTGCCACCACCGCCGTCTCAGGAAGAGATAGAGGGCTGGTGGGATCATTTTTGTATGGTCTATGATCGGCTGGTTCCTCTCGCTGAAGAACACAACATCAGAATCGCCTTACACCCCTCCGACACCCCTCTGCCTGATACCCCCTTTGGCGGGATAGGATTTCATCGGGTAATAGACGCCTATCCGAGTCAGAAGGTGGGCTACCTCTATTGTTGTGGCACGCGATCAGAAGCTGGCGGATTGCCCCTTGTCCTGGATGAACTGCATAATTATGGGCGAAAGGGCCGTGTGTTTATGATCCATCTTCGGAACACCAGAGGCAGTTTGGCCACCGCCGGCGGATTTGAGGAGGTGCTGCTTGACGACGGGGACATGAATATGTTTAAAATATTAGTCGAGCTGAAAAAAGTAGGGTTTGACGGGTATTTGAATCCGGATCATATCCCTGCTATCCACGGCGATACCACGTCATCATATCAGGGACTGGCTTATTCCGTCGGCTATATGAAGGCATTATTTGCCGCACTTTCTGTTGAGGGATAACCTATTAAATCATAAATTGTAGGCTTATCCATAGTACACGACAAAAAAGAAAAGGTTGAAGTGGCATCTTTCTTTCCATTTATGGTGTCCGAGGTCCTGACATAATGGAGGTCCTATGAGTAACAAAGACGATGAAAAGACGCTGGATCTGGAGAACTTGCGTCGAGCGATCCAGGCAGAGAATGTAGAGGTAGCTCTGCGCCCAGATAAAGGGTTTCATTTCCACACCCGCAGGCCGTTAGCCGGAATATTGGGATATGACGAGGCCTGGCTGGAGGACATACCCGAATCCTCCATCGAATCTTTTGCAGGCACCGGTAATCCCTTTAGTCTGGGTGAAATCAAAACCGGGGAACGAGTTGTGGACATCGGGTCCGGCGCCGGTTGGTATCCGAATTCGGATCGGACGCCACAGCGTACAAGGGGCGGGATGCAAATTACACCAATGAACGTGCATGGAAGATGGGAAACCCCCGACGAAGTTGACCACTGCATATCATGGGCTCGTGCGTTCTTCGATGCCGCCACCCCTTACGCCATTGGCGGCGCATACATGAACTCCATGACGGACGATGTGGCGACCGTGCAGCCTCCGCATATAGGGCTAACCTGGATCGATTGTCTCAAATTAAAAGTCCGTATAATCCCGGTAACCTTTTCCGTGTGAACCAGAATATCAAACCGACTGCTTGATGTGTATGTCGCCGGTTAGCGGGGTTCTACTGATGTTTTCCTGAATCCAGATAGTCCTTCTTCAATAAAATAACCGGCGCCCCCGCATAATAATTGAGATTCTTCCTCTTCGAACAGTTTATCTCCATCACACCAAACAGTTATTTGCTCTCCTGAACAAGACACGCGTATATGATGATCTTCATCAGCTTTCCAGGTCATCGGTAACTCCCGGATAACAGACTCCCCATAATACTGCCGAACCAGTTGTATCGTATCAGTTGTTTTTAAAATCCCCATAAAACGCCTTAAACCCTGATATCTGACAATTAGTCCCACCCGTTTTGCTAAATGAATGTTTATTGTCGTCTCCCAGATATAATCCGTCCAGGCTCTGGTACCGGTCACCATAACACCGGCCCCTTGATCCTTTCCTAATCTCATCATCGAAATTTTATCGGCAGGAAAGGGGCGGACCATAAGGCGATCCACATCAAAAATCCATCCGAGGGGTTCATCACCCGGTCCTAAATAGGGTATATCCGGAAAAGTACATTGGGGATGGCCACCGTACTTTACGGTAAGGATAAATAAATCACCTTCTGCATCCAAGTCACCTTCAATCTGGAAACCAAGATCCTTGATTGGCCATGCCTCCTGCGGAACTTGCATACGAACGGTAAAAGGGAGACCTGGCTGAATGGGCACTGGCGAACCAGTCAACAAGGGGCTGTCTTCCAGATAAGATCTGAGAAATAACCTGACCGTTCCCTGACCGGTATTGTGATCCTCTGCATAACCTTGAGCAATAACCTCCATCCCTGGATACAGGCGAGGTACGGCCTGCATC
Organism: uncultured bacterium; assembly: GCA_913051705.1. Classification (GTDB taxonomy): domain Bacteria; phylum JAAXHH01; class JAAXHH01; order JAAXHH01; family JAAXHH01; genus CAJXCW01. The sequence goes on along the minus strand of CAJXCW010000157.1, from coordinate 4,141 downwards.
TGTTTAGCCTGGCCATACACGGCCCCGCTGCCGGAGGGTAATAGAGGGGTGCTTATCCGGGTGACGCCGGCCTTATACAGATCGCCATATGTAATGGACATACCCCGTGATGCATCTGGCATCCTGGTTTCTTTATTACTGACCCGGATTTTTTCGCTCGAGTGAGAATCATTTTTCTCCAACTGATACCCATGCATAGCCCCGGGCATGCTGAAATGATGAACCACTCCTTTATATGAATCGTCTTGACCCTTAATGCCCATAATTCTTCTTCCGATTCGCGCTAATTGTTGCGCTTGCGTCAGCACATCACTCACGCTGTATGTGCCCTCAGCAGTCGGCAGGATTAAACGATCAGCAAAAGGCGCCTGGAACTCATAATGTTCGTTTATACGTTCCAATCCAACCACGAGTCCCATAACGGTTCCCACATTGGCCGCATTGCAATCCGTATCGTATCCTGCGGTATTTATTATTTTCTGTGCTTCGTAAAAATTGTCGGGGGCATAACACCAGGCCATCACCATAAGGGCATGATTGGGAATCACATGACAGGTCCCCCCGAAACAGGCATACCCATACTTCGTTTCAATTCGATTATAGGTTAAACGCCAATTACTGTCTTCTATAGCCCATCGCCGAACGTCGCGATGTACCTGGGAGATTATTGAATCCTCTGGTATGAAGCTGACACCCTTATCCAGTATAAGATCCATATCCTTTTCAATAAATGCCACACTGACCATGGCGGCTACCACACAGGCCGCATGCACCGACTCACCATCATGGGATACGGAGCCGGCCTTCTTCGCCAGATTGACCGCAAGATCCGTATTCCCTGGTGTGACGAGTCCAAAACCATCAATGAAAATCTGTGCGCCGATCTGTTCTGCTACAGGTTGTCCATTTTGAGCAATCGAACCGCTATCGGGAGCCTGGATGCCGTTTTTTAGATTGAGATAGGCGGTATGCTCCGTTGACATGCCCTTGCCGCCCCACCAGAGAATAGTGCGGTTTTCCATGATATAATTCAGCCAGTTCTCGCCATACAGATGATCCGGTGTGGCTTCATATAAACCGGCATCTTCCAGAATCCTGATAAAAGTCAAGGTCCCCGAAATATCATCATCGGCCACCACCAGCGGGACCCCCATATCCTCATGGACATACCCCTGTATCTCCCCCCATTTTGCTTCGATCCGATCTTTATGCCACTGTTCAAACGGTCGACCGAGATACACGCCGATCACCTTGCCCAGTAAGCCGGCATACACCTGTTTATCATAATCCGGGATTTCTGCCATATATGCTCCATTATAGATCCCCGCGTAAAGCCTGCGGGGATGACCGCTCGTTTTATTTCTACCGGGCAGGATACAGTTAATTCCACATAAAAATTAATTTTATCACACCTCATTCAACAATCGGTTTATAAGGCTTAATCTCCCGTATGGCCCCATAAGGAACCCCTGTAATTTCAATCATTTCGGCTGCCCGTCTCAAGGTCTCCTTGACTTCTGTTTTAAGCGTTTCAGGATAAAACACGTCGCCTTTACGAACAGTAAGGTAAGGCTCTATCTTTCTGTTCCCCGATTCCTGACGACCATGGGAATCGGTAAAGATAAAATCACCATCCGGGATGTCGAAAACAGCCACATCAGCTTCACTGCCCGGCTTTATCGTGCCCAGTTGACCCTCTTGACCGATGGCTCGTGCGGGATTAACGGTCGTTTGTCTGACTACTTCTTCAAATTCAAGGCCCATATTTAATAGCTTGGACGCCGTTTCCGGAAGACTGTAGACCGGATCGAAAATACTATATACATGGAGATCCGTGCTGATCACGTCCGAATAAAACCCCCTTTCAAATGCTTTGAGCGCAATACCATAGTGAAAACTGCCGGCGCCATGGCCTAAATCAAAAATGATGCCGCGACGCCTTGCTTCATATACTTCAGGAATCACCTCATCATGGCCATCAAGAATATGATCCCCTTTGCCTTGATAACAATGCGTAACGATATCCCCGGGCCGAAGCCGTTCGAGGATACTCGGTAAAGAAACTCCCTTATCGATATGAACCATGACACGGGTGTCGACCATCTCAGCGGCCTGAATCGCCAGATTGAGCGGTTCAACGCCATTATCTCCCACCTGTAATGCCCCCTGCCTCACCTTTACCCCGGTGCAGGTTTCCGGCCACATGGCAATGACTCTGGCCGTATGTTCGGGGTCTGCATTGCGGATATCTTCCATCTCCCCGCGCATGGAATTCAACAGGCCGATGCTGCTGATATGGACAAACGTCAATACCCGGGTTCGTGATGGTTCTACAATATATTCAAGGAATCCGCGTAAATTAGTCCAGCCGGGACTTCCTGCATCAACAATGGTAGTTACACCTGTAGCCAGACAGAGGGCGTCCGCTTTAATACCAAATGTCGTGGCGCCGGCATACACATGGGCGTGCAGATCAATCCACCCCGGTGTCAGATATTTACCGGCCACATCAATGATTTGTTGGGCCTCATCCTGTATATCTGATTCAATCCGCTCGATTTTTCGATCCGTAATAGCCACATCAAAAATGCCATGCATGTTTTGAGAAGGGTCAACAACCGTTGCTCCCTTGAGAAGAAGATCACAAGCCATGTACAGGCTCCTGTTTTTACATAAAATGGGAATAGTGGTAGCAGTTTGACAGTCAGACAGGATAAAAATAATTGTTGAATGATGATTTATAAATTATAATTGAAAATCAAATTATATCCAACTAGTTATATACAATCATACAGGGATTACTTCATCGAAAATGATAATTGAACAGGTTTTCTATTCATAACTCAAAATTCATCATTCATAATGCCCATTGGAGTTCCTATGAAAATAATAGATCTTTCCGTGTTTCCTGTTGGCCAGTTTGTCTATGTTAAAATCATCACCGACGAAGGATTGTACGGCCTTGGTGAGGCTTCTCTCAGCGGCCGAAATCTGGCTGTAGTGGAAGCCTTAAATCACATTAAACCCTTTCTCATCGGTGAAGATGCCACACGCATTGAATACATCTGGCAGGATATTTTTCGCGGTACCTTCTGGCGAGGGGGACCGGTGCTGCAATCTGCGCTGGCTGGCATCGATATAGCCCTCTGGGATCTAAATGGTAAAGCTCTGGGCGTCCCAGTATATCGGTTGCTTGGCGGAGCTGCCAGGGATAGAGTGCTGGTCTACCGTCATTCAGGAGGTAAAACGCCGGAACAATTGGTCGAAACTTCGCAAGGCTTGCTGGAGGACGGTTGGCGTGTCCTTCGGATCTCCCCAATCGATTTTCTCGAACATGGATTCAACCCCAAACTGGCCATCAAAAATGGTATTGAGCATTTTGCTGCGCTTCGGTCGGCCGTCGGTGATGAGGTGGAGATCATATTTGAAGCCCATACGCGCCTTTCTCCTATACGGGCAGTCGAACTGTGCAACGCCATTGAGGAGTTCCATCCGTTTTATGTGGAGGATCCCATCCGATCTGAAAATCCGGGTTCTTTCGCCACTCTGCGTTCTCATACCAACGTCCCACTCGGAACCGGTGAACAATTGACGCACAAATGGGCTTTTCGTGAATTAATAGAGCAGGAATTGATCGATTATCTACGGGTGGATATTTGTCACAGCGGTGGGATCACAGAGGGTAAAAAACTAGCCGTTATGGCGGAGGGTCATTATCAGGAACTCGCGACTCATTACACGGCCAGCCCGGTCAGTACAGCCGCCATGCTCCACCTGAATATGTCGATTCCCAATTGTGCTGTGCAGGGGCATAACTCGCCGGGAGCCTTTGTGAGCGAGGTAATTCAGTACGACTGGCGGGTTGAAGATGGATACCTGATCCCATCTGATGCTCCCGGTTTAGGCGTCGATATCGATGAAAAGGCTGCCGGAGCACACGGCCATACGCCGGCTGAACCCCCTCACTGGCGGCGGGAAGATTGTTCTGTGCAGGATTGGTAGGTTTAGACTCGCATCACTATATCGGTGACTCCTGTCATTATCTCTCCAACCCAGTCGCCCTTTTACGCCGCGACTGGGTGACAATTAATACCACGTGTAACGGTGAACCGAGATGAATGAAGATCGACAATACCCTATC
>CAJXCW010000156.1 GCA_913051705.1 uncultured bacterium | reverse complement strand
TTCTGTTTTCAGTCGCCGCAATCCATACGTACGCTGCATGACCTGATCAATCAGGTCACGTGGTGTAGCATCCGTAATATGCTTTAAATAATCGAGGACAGGATCTCGGAATCGTTTATGCTTTTGGGGATATACCTCGAGGATGACTCCGCCGCCTAGTAATCTCATGGATGAAAAACCACGGATGATAAACCGTTCCTTCCGTTCGGCGACAATCGGACTTTCTAATCTGAATTGTACATAACAGACTTCTCCCGGTCCTAATTCTTCCATATCAAGTAATACCAACCGACCAATAGTCTCGGCGGTACCTTTATGCAAGCGGATACGTAACCGATTTTTAATCGCCTCTTCATTCGACTCAAGCGCATGCAATCGGGCATCAATCATCATGGTTGGTTTCAGATATCCAGGTATACTAACTTCCTGGCCGCGTTCAAGTTCCGATATTTTTAGGTTGGCTACATTTAAGGCGGTTCGCTGACCCGTCTCCGCACATTCCATATCCTGATTGTGGGTCTGCATGCCCCTGAGACGTATGGGAATCTGGGCTGGTAAGACTTCCAGCGGATCATTGATGGAAATTTTCCCGGATAACACGGTCCCTGCCATAATAGTCCCGAATCCTTTCATTGAAAAGACTCGATCAATCGGCATGCGAAACAGGCCATGGTCAGATTTTACCGGAATATCATTTAATGTATCCTCGATGGTCTTCTTTAATTCATCAATCCCTTCACCGGATATCGACGAAACATGTCTGATCGGCGCCTCAGCCAGAAAAGATCCCTTCACAAGAGATTGCACCTCTTCTTCTACAAGCATCAACCATTCTTCATCGACAAGGTCACATTTTGTCAGGACAATGATACCCCGTTCAACCCCCATATACCTGACCGTACCAAAATGTTCTTTGGTCTGGGGCATCACCCCCTCATCGGCAGCGATGATAAACAGGACCAGATGGATTCCACTTACGCCTGATACCATCGTCTTAAGGAACCGTTCATGCCCCGGTACATCAATTATAGGCACTTCCTGATGATTGCTCAGTTGCATAAATGCAAACCCCAGGTCGATCGTCATGCCGCGTTCCTGTTCTTCTTCCAACCGGTCCGGATGGGTACCGGTCAAAGCCTCAACAAGCGCGCTTTTTCCATGATCTACGTGGCCTGCAGTGCCGATGGTAAGGTGGTGAGACATGGTGATTGGTGAATGGTTGTTCAATTAATTGGTGATGACGATGACCTTGTTTTTATTGCCTTGTAAAATCTGGCGGTTGTCGATGTTTACCTCAGGGCCTATTATCGTATAGGATAAATTTACGCCATCGCCGATATCGGCGCCGGGTAAAATAACACTATGATCAATGGATGTGCTGTGTCCGATCCGAACGCCGTCCCCGATACAGACCCCGGGACCAAGTCGGCATCGTTCACATTCTACCTGATCGGACAGCGCAACCGGTTGAGTGAGGACCAGATTCGGCGAAGCGAAGTTATCGGAAATGATATCCGGCGAATCCGTTGACTCAGAAAAGAGATGTATTAGGGAGATATTTGATTCGAGATAAGCCTCCGGCGTACCGATGTCGTATTGCACGCCGTCGATGATATGTGCTGACATATTTTTGTTTTCAGATAGGCTCAATTGAATCGCTTCGGTTAATTCATACTCCCCTCGTTTTGATTTCGGCGTGCGATCGATCGCATCAAAGAGATCGGGGGTAAAAATAAATAATCCTGCATTATTCAGATTGGTTCCCGCTGTCTCTCTTTGCGGCTTTTCAACGACACGGATGATGCGCTGCCCATCCAGATAAACAGCGGACCCAATCGATATATCTTCAAGGCGGTTCAAAGCGGACACGGTGCCATGATCACTCGAATTAAAAAGGTTAAACACCGCCTGGTACTCTTTGTGTTCAAGCAGGATGTCTCCATAGGTCAACATAAATGGCGTATCACGTGTAAATTCTGCTGCCAACCTTGCAGCGCTTCCTGTCCCGCTGACTTCGGTCTGACGGATATAGGAGATGTTCATTTCCCATTGGCGCCCATCATGACAATAGGACTCGATAGCTTCCGCTTTATACCCCGTAATAATCAGTACATCTGTAATACCCACATCCCGGTAGGAGAGTAAGATTCGCTCTAAAGCGGGGATATTCACGATCGGTAGAAGAGGTTTGGGGTAGTTTTGCGTTAATCTGGCCATCCGCTTTCCAAAACCTGCTGCAAGGATCACGCCTTTAAGCGATGTTCCGGATGTCATGCGATATGAGCTCCTCTGACAATATTTACTTGCTCTGCCTTGCCACCCGTGTCATTAATGGCTTCGACCACTTCTTCTTCGCGGCCGGGGGCATAGGCAATCATACAACCGCCGCCACCGGATCCGTTTACCTTAGCGCCTAAAGCGCCGGCGTTATGGGCGGCAGAAATCATTTTCTCGATCTGTGGTGTCGATACCCCTATGCCGTCTCTGAGCATGGCATGATGTTGGTTGATCAACGAGCCCAGCCTGTTCGAATCAAATACATGATCTGTTAATAAGTTTTTTGCCTGGCAGGTAATATCCCAATTTACCAGGTTGGCATATACTTTATTACGCTCATATTTCGGCAAGTCATCCAGAAATGGTTCCGCCTTTTCGAGCGTAACAGTTCGAAAATCGAAATGTTCAATATGGTCTTTCATGAGTTTCCAGCCTGACAGGGCATCTGCCTTGGATTGCTTGAGTATGCCCATCGTGTCTTTAGGCTCGAGTGAATCACCCAGAACAAATCCGTGTAAATCAATCGACAGGCGATCAATAGTGATATCCCCATGGCAATCAATATATACGATCCCACCAAGACTGGACGTATAATGGTCCATCATGCCACCCGGTTCATTGAATTCAAGGACTTCCGATGCATGTCCGATTCTGGCTATCTCTACAGAATCCGGCGTTTTGGATCGGTCTGATGCGGCAAGGAGAAAGAGCGTCCAGGCAATGACCAGCGCAGATGAGCTGGATACACCCGCATTGATAGGTATTGTTCCCCGAATTGTACAATCAAAGCCGTGGGGCCAGCATGTATCCTGGCGGCGTAACACGTTGACCACCGATCTGAGATAATCCCTCTGACCTCGATAGGGAATCGTATCCTGCAAATTGAAAGAATCTGAATCATCAATGTCCGGCATTTCAATATGGATAACCTGATCGTCTCGGGGCGTGCCTTTGATAGTAATTTGTCGATCAATCGCGGCGGCTATGACCGCCAATCCAAGGAAATCCTGATGGTCACCAAACAAACATATTCTGCCTGGGGCGCTTACGGTTAATTCACTACCTGTAGACATATTGATTCCTTCCGACGTCTGAATAACTTTTCATACAGGATATAAGCCATCACGTCTCGTTTCTCCATCATTGGTCGTAACGTAAGATCACACGGATGCTTCGTCAAGAGTTAATCGATACATTTTCAAGAAGGCTTTTCGCTTGACATTGTATAGTATTACCTCTTTATTACCGCCGCAATAAGTCCACCTGGAAATCTATCCGAGAGTACATCGAATGTCCGCAGAAAAACCCGCCGGCGAAATGACCTTCTTGCATCATCTTGAGGAACTCCGGTGGGCGATTTTAAAATCCGTCCTTGCCATCCTCGGGGGGATGATCCTCTGCTTTGTGGTCTCGACTCCAATCCTCAATTTCTTAATTGAACCGACTCGCCTCGAAAGCCTGGGGATTGAGTTGCAATCATTCAAGCCTGCCGGGATGTTTACGATCCGGATTAATGTGTCCCTTGTTGTAGGTTTTGCCCTCGCCCTGCCTTTTATATTATTTCAACTATGGCATTTTGTATCGCCGGGATTAATGGAAAATGAGAAGAAATATGTCCCGTTGGTCATCTTTTTTTCCTGTATTCTTTTTCTCCTCGGGGCTGCATTTGCTTTCTATCTCCTTATTCCTGTTATGGTGGGCTTTTTTATTGAGATTTATATTCCGGGTGTGAAAGCGATATGGGATATCGGATTTTATATCGGTCTGGTCAACAAAATGGTTTTGATTATGGGTATCGTATTCCAAATGCCTATGATCGTTGGGTTTTTAACATGGATCAGGATCCTTACTTATGAATTTTTAAGAAACAGTTGGCGTTATGCCCTGGTGATTATATTTATCGCCGCCGCCGTCATCACCCCAACGGGAGATCCTTATACACAGACCCTGGTCGCCATTCCGCTGGTCATCCTGTTTTTTATCAGTCTGGGGGTATCCTGGTTGATCGGTCGGGGACGGGAGAAAAAATCGGAAGACGATAAGGAAGACGATGAGGAAGACGATGACCCTACTGATGCGCCGGCCTTTGAACAGCCGACCTCCCCGGATACGCCTACGATCTCCAGAGGACATATGCAATACATGGGGCCGGAGGATGATGAGTTTATATATGATTATGAAGATGAGTATGAAGAAATGGAATCTGCTCCAGCACCGGCAGAGGATTCCGGAGATCAAGGGGAGGATGACTCAGGAGATAGTGATTCCGTAGGATCTCAGGAGACCTCATCAGAAATAAACCTCAATGAATCCACTCTGAAATCCGAAGAGGAGAAATCCAAAGATCCACCCGCCGAAGGAAAAGAGCTGGAAGAAAAGGACAAAGAGGACGATGGAGAGACCTCTTCCGATCTGCGGAAATGATTGTTCTTCCAGATTGTTTCTATTAGTGACCAATTTCTCTTTTCCTGTATGGTCCGTTGCTTATCTACCCCTTAAGATAGAATATAAAACGGGATATAACCTATGATGCGGACTCGACAGTATGTATACCTGGGTATGATCTGCTGTTGGGTTCATTTACAATGTAATTATCCTACCGAAGCGCCTGCCCAATCGAACATCCCGGACTCCTTTTAAAACGGGCCTATTTCAAACGCGTTTTCTCAGGCAGACTCTCTTACCTCACATAGCGAATTTTCTGAGGCCCTTCAAGCCTATCAAGCCATAGAAGATAGATTAACCAGCCAGACTGACGTGCCCGAGAATGATCTATCCTGGTTGAGATTGAAGATGGCCAGAATTATGATGCAAAAGGACCGCCCAGCCGATGCGGAAGCCTTACTGGATACCATGATCTGTAGAACGCCCGAGAGTCTGTGGGCAACAGAGGCACGCATAGAAAAAGGGCGCAGCATTCAATCTGCGCACCAGTATATTAAGGCGTTAAACTATTATATCGCCAGGTTATTGACCAGTATCCCAGTTCGTATTATGCTTACAAAGCCATGAAACATTTAAATGCGAAACATACAACCCGGCCCACAGCCTGGCAACGACCGATTGATTTTCCCTATGCCCCGCCGGCTGTAGGCCTCATTGAGTTAAATGATAGGAGGACCGAACCGTGTCAGTCGTTGGATGCGGCAACGGGGTACATCGGATATAGATGAATTTGTAGAAGAAATCAGCCTTGATGAAACCAGGTTGTTCGTCAAACTCGTGATGAATAATTATGCAGAATATGTAACTTACTACAGCAATCAATCTAATAAGACCCAATAATCATTTACCCGAGCGGCGCTGACAAGGCAGGAGAAAGGCCAGAATCTCATTGACATAAAGCCGTCTCTACTGTATGTTTATGCCTCGTAATACTGTCTCGAAGATCTTTTTTTCGGGAATAGGAGTTCCCCTATGGCCGATCGTTCAAATCGCCGTGGGAGAGGGCAAAGTAAACCGACGGAAGAGAGAGGCCTTGGTGTGCCTTACGGCCTTGCTGTTCCTGTTAATCGGGAGGATAGTTCCGAGCAACAGGATGATCGCGAGGACTACCGCTTACGATGTCCTTCCTGTGGTAAGAATATATCTCGATTGTCAAAATGGTGGGATACGGTAATGGCATGGTATAGCGATTCCTATAGATTGATACGATGCAGAAAATGTGGAACGTGGTTCGCAGCTCGTCGTAAGAGATCGACAACAAACAAAACATGAGCTGTTTTCAATCATTTGTTATGGGAATACATGGAGAAAAGATCACATAAGAAAAAGGTGTTTTGCGGGATTCTCGTCTCCATCCAAATGGCTTGCGGCGGTGAGGGATCTTTTGAACTCACGGTAGTAAACACCCTGCAGAGTGCAGATATTATTCGGATTGATCTGGCCGGCGATACAAGGCAATTAAATATTGGAGATTTCACGGTGTTTCGATCGGTCTCATTGGGTACAAATATTCTCTCGGTTGAAGGACTCTCTTGTGCCGGTACCATCCGGGACACTCTGAATGTAACCGCCGATTCGACCGTGCGATATCTGGTATCGAGAAACAGCAATACAGGCGAGTGTTTGTCCTTATCCACTTTGACCATGCCCAGGCCGGTTAATCCGGTTGGCCGATAGCTTTTTGTATAATGATAAATTCCGGGGTCGTTCAATGGTAGGACACCAGATTTTGGATCTGGTTATCTAGGTTCGAATCCTAGCCCTGGAGTACAAAAAAGAGCCGGACGATCACCTGATCATCCGGCTCTTTTATTGTCAATTTCTGTTGTAGGATGTAAATTACAAAAGATGGATTATTCTGGAAATTGCTGACGTATTGACCTGATATGATCGAGACAACCTATGAAAGCGTCTACGACCTCTGGATTAAATTGTTTTCCTCGTTCTTCCTCGATCTTCCCAACGGCTTTATCAATCGACCATGCTTCCTTATAGCATCGCTTCATGGTCAGGGCATCAAACACATCCGCCACACTGGTTATACGCGCTTCAACTGGTATTTCTTCACTGCCTATGCCATGGGGGTATCCCTTGCCGTCGTGCCGTTCGTGATGTGATAAGGCAATGCTTGAAGCCAGATCCAGCGTGGGGGATTGACTAAGAATCGTGGCCCCATTCACCGTATGCAGTTTCATCGCCTCAAATTCATCATATGTTAGTTTACCTGGTTTCTTCAAGATATCCGGATGGATCGTCACTTTCCCTATATCATGCGTAGTCGAGAATTGGGCCAATCGGGAGACCTCATCCTCTGTGTGCCCCAGTTGCTTCGCTATGGCAGATACATAGGAACTGACACGCTTTATATGATGACCGGTATCGCTATCATTCGATTCAGCTGTTTTGGACAGCACGGTGACGAGGTCAAGATAGGCTTGTTTTACATCCTGATGGGCCGTCTGAAGGGCAGTGTGCGCACTGGTCAGCTGCTCGGTTCTCTGAGAGACTTTGGTTTCCAACTCCTCTTGATAAGCCCTGAGTTCCATCTGTAGACGACGATGTCCCAGACATTTTTCAATGGCCACATTCAAGGCATCAAATTGTACTGGTTTAAGGAGATACTCATTGGCCCCATGTTGCATTACCTTGATGGCTATTTTCAGGTCACCCACCCCAGTGATGACTACAATGCCGATGTTCGCATCTTGGCGGCGGGCACGTTCAACCAGTTCAATGCCATTCATTTCCGGCATATGGATATCGGTGATCAGAACCGAAAATTGTTCCTGGCGAAGCATCTCAAGAGCAGCATGGCCATTGGCGGCAGAAGCAGGTTCATATCCCAGCATCTTCAATAGCCCTCCGATGACTTCACGGACTGAGGGCTCATCATCTACAAGAAGTATTTTATGACTCATTAGGCTGTCCTGTTAATGATTACAGAAAGATCCATGAATTGGATCGGCATAAGAAACTATATCCTTTAGAAAAACAGGCAAGGCTCCTTTAATTCGGTTTCCTTATCGTAATAAGGTCATGCGTTTGGTGGTTGTAAATCCCGTCTCCGTATTCATTCTATATAAATAAATACCACTGGCCACTTGATGTCCATGCTGATTTTCCCCGCTCCATACAGCCGAATATAAGCCGGGAATATGCATCGCCTCCACTAAAGTGGCGATCTCCTGACCGAGTAGATTATAAATCGTGATGGTAATATGAGTCTTAACCGGTACCTCGTAAGAAATCTGAGTGGCGGGGTTGAAAGGATTGGGGCGGTTTGGAGCAAGGGCAAAAGAAGGAGGATCATCCTGAACAAGAGCTGAAGTAGTGATGATCTCGACTGGTACCGATCGAGCGATACGGTCGACTGCAGTTACACGGGAAATATGAATCTCCACCTGGCGAAAAATATCATGATCAAGGTAGGCCGGTAAAAAGGCGATCGTATGTTTTCCAGCCGGGATAGCAGAACCATCCAGACTGTAGATCACTACTTCTAAAACATCACCTTCCCTATGGACCATCATGACCATGTGATCTATTAGACCAGCGAGATACGGCGCACCCCCATTCATACCTGTGGCGGTATACGAGATGGAGAGATGCAAGGCCGCAAGCGGTTGATCCGTTTGTACCGTAATAGGCATCAATCGGATCCCAGATTCATTTCGAGATCCCATGTCTAATGAGATACGTACCGGATCGGACGTAATTACGCTTAGCCGTTTAGGGCTAATGCCTAATATTCTATTAACGACATTGACCACATCAAGGATATTTAATATCCTATCATTGTTTGCATCTGCTGTAAAAAATGAAGCTGTTCCATTTGCTGGTGGCGTTGATTTTCCAATGATTTGTCGAACCATAAGAATGATGTCCAGAACCGATACGGCGCCATTACCATTAAGGTCGGTGCGTCGAATGGCTGCAGCCAGAAGCGGGATCACCACCACCGGCTCATCAATAAATCCACCAGTAAAAACGTGGGCGGTGATCTGTTCCCTGTCTGTTAGAGGAAATAACGACCTGGAAGAAGGATACACCAAACCCATCCATATCGCCGTGATCTCTGTCACTATTTAACCACACCCGAGCGTAATACATTGAACGATTTATTTCTGCATGGCCAGGAATAAGATCATAACGGACAGGATGGACAACAGTTTGCCGGCCATGAGTATCCCGTATTCCTGATGATCCAGAATTCGAGGGTTTTATCCGTGTCTTCGCTCCGGGAGAATATCGTGACATCTGGAAATAATAAACAGAATAAAAAAGACAAGAGGCCCCATGCTGATATATTGCATATTCTATTGCTATGTTGTATAAATAATGTTAAGATATCAAGTCGGAAGTGTGAGGATCCACCGCGTCGCATTATAGAGTCTTGACCCGATGGTGTCAACCTGAAATGAGTTGAAATAAATGGTGCTATCCCCAGCAGAACGAAAAAATGGCCGCTTATCGAAAAATAAGCTCTCTCTGGCGTTAAGGGCATTATCCGAGGTTGGTTATGTTGTTATCGAAGGCGTGATTCCAGGAGACTTTATACATGAAACAAAGCAAGTCTGCAACCGAACCTTACATCGATATTTAAAGAAAGAAGAAAATCGACAACATTGTATCGATGACAGGGCGGGGCATGTAGGCATGTCAGCCCCCTGTAAAATGCCGTTTATGGATGCTCAAATCATCGAGAATTCATTCGCTATGCAAATCTTACATGAAGCAATGGATGGCGATTTTTTCTGTACTTTTTATAATACGAATACGGCCTGGCCGGGCTCGGGCGTACAGCGAATTCATAGAGATACCAAACAATTATTTCCAGGGTTGCCTTTTTCACTGCCCATACACATGGTGGTGGTCAATATTCCGCTGGTAGATTTTACCATAGAAAATGGGGCCACTGAAGTATGGCCGGGCAGCCATCTTATCTGTGATGATCAGAATGAATCCAGAATCAATGCGGAACGGGCCCAAACTCTGCCATCAGTTCGGACGGTTATGCGGGCAGGGTCTGTGGTCGTCCGGGATATGCGTATGTGGCATCGGGGCATGCCGAATAGGACAGATACGATTCGAACGATGTTAGCGCTTGTGTACTTCAGAGGGTTTCTAAACCGGGATAGCCAGTTGACTATCCCACGATCCAGCTGGGATCAAATGACCGAACAATCAAAGCATCTATTTCGGTTTAATAAAATAGGGAGGTAGAACCCCGTCAGTTTTTAGCAAAATAGCGACGTGTTTCAGCCGCCACCACACCGGATAGGAAAATAAGCCCGATCAGGTTAGGCACAGCCATCAGGCCATTCATGACATCGGATATCGCCCACACCAGATCTAACTGAGCCACGGCCCCGATACCGACAAAAAGACAAAAAACCACCCGATAAGGCATGGCCACTTTATCACCAAATAAATAGACGATCGACTTTTCTCCGTAGTAACTCCATCCCAACACCGTAGAATAGGCAAAAAGTACCAGTCCAAGCGCCACGATATACGCACCGAATTCTCCTGACAACCCTTTGGAAAAAGCCGCAGCCGTCAAGGCAGCGCCGGTTTCGCCGGATGTCCACATCCCTGATCCAATGATAACAAAACCGGTAATGCTACAAACAATCAGCGTATCAATAAATGTCTGCGTCATCGAAACCAGGGCCTGGGTAACAGGGTCTCTGGTTTGGGCCGCCGCTGCTGCTATTCCCGCACTGCCGAGGCCCGATTCATTTGAAAACACCCCGCGAGCAACCCCGAACCGAACCGCCTCTCTGACCATGGCGCCGGCAAACCCACCGGCTGCAGCTGTGGGGGTAAATGCCTGAGTAAAAACCAGCTCAATGATGGCTGGAAGTGTATCAATGTTAATAAGAATAGCGGCAATCCCAGCAGCCATATAAAGAACAATCATTGCTGGAACAATTACACTGGTCACCCGGCCGATACTTTTTATTCCTCCGATGATAACGAGGGCCGTTGCGATCATCAGAATGAACCCGGTAATCCAGGTAGGCACGTTGAACGTGCTTTCAAGGACGGCTGCTACTGAATTGGACTGCGTCATGTTTCCGATGCCAAATGCCGCGATGGAGGCAAAAACGGCGAAAACAGCGCCCAGCCATTTCCACCCCAACCCATTGGCGATATAATACATCGGGCCGCCGCGCATACGACCAACGGCGTCGGTCTCTCTATATTTTACAGCGAGTAGGGCCTCGGAAAATTTGGTCGCCATCCCGACGAGGCCAGTCATCCACATCCAGAATAATGCCCCCGGACCGCCAGAGGCGATGGCCGTGGCGACCCCGGCGATATTTCCTGTTCCTACGGTGGCGGCCAGGGCCGTCATCAGTGCCTGGAAGTGACTGATATCACCTTCTGCGCCTTCTTCTTTTCGTTTGACAAAGGCCAGATATAACGAATGAAATATCGCCCGAAATTGTACGCCTTTTAACAGAAAGGTCAGATATAATCCGGTCCCGACCAGAAGGACCAGCATCGGAGGCCCCCAAACCTGAGCGCTGACGGCATTGACTATTTCGAGCAGGCTTTCCTGCATAATCTATTTCCTCTGATATGAAATCATGATTTCAATAATGATGGATTGGAAGTGTCGCCAACGTATGGAAGGCCGGGAACGTTGTCAAATGCTTTTATGAATATAAAGGCCGGTATGTGGGCTGTTGGATATCATGCCAATTGTTGAATGCAGATGTATGGTCTCCTTTGGAGACATATCGAGCCTCATTGGTTCCAGATTGCAGATTGATGGTTGCCCGCGTGAAGACATTGAGCACTCCGTGGTTTAAAACCCGCTAAAAACCTAAAGAGTTATGAGGCGGAAACCATGATGTTTCATATTGACAAATGGTAATATAATAAAATAAAGCGTATAGGCTCGTATTGCATTGTGTCGTAAATTGACAGATTAAGGACGGATTACTATTTTTTAAAAAATCCCCATCTTACCTCTTGGATGCTTTGAACTACCTGTTCATTCTATCCCGGCTCCGGCGGATGATCAATTTCTCCGATCTGCCCAGTCGTAACTATACATACGGGAATAGTTTCACGCAGCGTCTTCAGGTGAGCTACGGTGATACATGGCAGGAGGTCCTGGCCGCCAATTTTGGAGACCACATCCGTCCCTCAGGAAATCACTTTTTTGTGTTCAGTTTAAAGGATGCTCTGGTAGACCGACGGTAGCCCGACCCGCCTGCCTACATCGCTGAAGGGTTGTCTTTGAGTGTTATCCTTGGTCCTGATCAACGATCTTGACCTGTCAGAGGAGAAAAATTCATGAAAAAGCTATCTCTATGTATCATCCTGTGCGGTCTGTTATTACCGGGAGCGCTTCATGCCCAATTCACGTCCACCATCGTTTCCGGGGTCGAACCACAGCCGCTCCTGGCACAGGCCATCAGGCTCGATGATGCGCTTTCCTTTTTAGGGAGCGGCCTATCCGGAGAAGATGCCGCCCGTCTCAGAATGCTACAGAACAACATTCCGGACGCGGAGACGACTCAACAGATCCAGCTGATTCTGGATCCGTACTGCCTGGCGCTGGTAGACATCAATCCTGAAGGACGGGTTAAAGTAGCGCGCGGAAAGGCCGCAGCGGAATTGGTTCAGGGAGGATGGAAGAGCTTCCTGGTTAAAGTGCATAATCAGGCCGGCGCAACGGCACCGTTGCAGGTGGAGAGCGCCAGCGGGGCCCCGCGCCTCCATCGGTCGAGCTTTTCGGCGCGGGGGAAAGCTGAAAATGTCCTCTCGCCCGGACAGGTCGCCAACCGGTTCCTGGAACTATCCATGTATCGCAGCCGGCCGCTTCTGACTAACCTTTCGGGCCTCAAGCTGGAATATGCTATCGTACAGATCTACAGCAAAGATATGGGGCAGCGGGAAGCGAACATTGGATTCCACATCGGGCAGGGTTCCCAGGATATCGGATTTCGCAACGCGGTTTCAATCCTGTTTAACTGCCGTCCTTCTGTAAAGGTGATTTTCACCGTAAGAGACGATGACGGCGCGCCGGTGATGGCGTCATTTGTGATTACGGATGGTTTCGAACGTCTTATGGACGAAAATCCGCCGTCCGATTACCGTCTGAGAATGGCGCGGCGAGAATATGGGGTCCCGGCTAAACGGCTGACCGGCATTTACCCTCTGCCTTCCCGCCGGGTAGCGGCGCGTGATGACTATCCCGATTTTTTCTTCCATCCGCAGGTCTACCGGACCGATGGGGAGCATGTCTCTCTGCCGGCCGGTACCTATAACGTGGCGTTTTCCCGTGGTCCCGAATACATCCCACAGACGAAGCAGATCGTCGTGCCACCCGATGTGGAGACTCATCACGTCACGTTTCAACTGAAGCGGTGGATCCACATGGCCGACCTTGGATGGTACAGCGCGGACCACCATGTGCATGCCGCCGGATGCAGTCATTACGAAAGTCCCGAAGAGGGCGTGCGGCCGGAGCATATTCTGTGCCTTACCTTTACGAAGGCCGGTGCCGCCGAAATGGCAACGCGTGTGAACGAGGTTCTGGCGCGGTGGGTGCGGCTCGACGATGAGAGGCTGG
>CAJXCW010000155.1 GCA_913051705.1 uncultured bacterium | reverse complement strand
TGCCGAAGAAGGGAGTCGAACCCTTACGGGCCTAAGCCCACTGCGCCCTGAACACAGCGTGTCTACCAGTTTCACCACTTCGGCGATTCGATTGTATTTGTTCTGTTAATAACAAGGGGATATATTATATGAATATCAGGGTGCTGTCAAGTGGTTTCGAGAGAGATAGTGCCGAGTTCCAAGTGCCGAGTTCCGAGTAAAGAAGCGAGTATAAGAATGGCTAAATCACCAAATCACCAAATCACCAAATCACCAAATCCAGACGATGGGTTCAAGGTCATCGTGCGGAACCGAAAGGCGCGTTATGACTATCATATTCTGGATACCTACGAGGCCGGGATCGAGCTGAAAGGCTCGGAGGTGAAGTCGCTGAGGGCGGGCAAGGTAAGTCTGGCGGACTGTTATGCGAACATCGATCACGGCGAGGTGTTTCTGTACAATGTCCACATTAATCCCTATGAGCACGCGTCCCATTTCAATCACGAGCCCATGCGCAAACGACGCCTGTTGCTCCACAAAGCGGAGATCCGCCGTCTTACCGGTAGCGTGGCGGAAAAAGGGCAGACGCTGATTCCGCTGCAATTGTATTTCAAACGCGGCATAGTCAAGGTGGAACTTGCCCTGGCCAAAGGCAAGCGGGACTACGACCGCCGCCGAACGATTGCGGATCGAGATGCACGGCGGGATATGGATCGGGAGCTCAGGAGCAGAAGATAAAGGCGAATGGAAGAGAGGAAGAGTAAGACGCGCATTTCCTACCATACAGCCTTACTTCTCTCTCATAATAATTATATTCGCAATCCAGGAATACAGGACCCAGCCGATGAGGAAGGCGGTTGCTAAAAGGCCGGTGGTGGGATGTTCCTGTAGGGCCAGGAGCAGAGCGAGCAGGCCGATGCCGGCGAGGGTTATGGCGTAGGCCCGCAGGATTTTCCGGGATTTTCCGGCGTCTGTTTTAAATAGGCCGGATACAGGCACAATCATGGCGGCGCAACCGATGGCTGCGCTCAGCCAGGTGCTGTTGTCTGTGGTCAGCCATAACGACAGCAGACCCAGTGCCCCCAGTAAAATAAGACCGATGCAATTGGCCGCGAAGACCTGCTCATCTGAAAGCGCCAGACGGCCGTCTCGGTTCAGGCGAAGCATCAGGTTGAACAGGGGGTCCGCCGTCCAGGATAATAATACGAACACGCCGTATAGAATCAGAAACGGCGTAACGAACGGGGCCAGGGCAGGATTTGAGTCCGCCGCCGCCCGGAGTAGACGGAACACGATGTAGGCGCCCAGGATCACGCCCCACTGCGCCCGTCCCCGCAGCTTACTTATCCAGAAGAAATATTTCAGTATCATCCGGTAGATGACATGCCGGGCCTTCATACCGGCGACGATGCCCTCACGCGCCCAGTCCATCGTGGGATCGAGACGCAGCGCCTCCCGGAAATGATCCATCCCCCGCTCCCGGTCGCCGTGCTGCAACTGCTGCCAGCCCCGGTTTGCATGGGTCCAGGCATTTTCGGGATCGCGAAACAGGGCGGTCTCCAGACTCGCTGCCGCCTCATCCTTATGGCCAAGCTGCGTTAAGGCCATAGAACGGAAGTTGGCACAGATGACATGCTCCGGGTCGTACCCAAGACCCTCCTCCGCAGCAGCCAGTGCCTCTTCCCACAGCTTCCGTCGCATGAGAATCGAACTCAACGTGCCGTAGTAGTCCGGCTCTTCAGGGTTCAGCTGGATGGCCTCCCGGATGGCATGCCCCGCCTCGTCGATCTTATCCGTCTGGTTGTACACCCAGGCCAGCACATAATGCACATGCGCCCTGTCAGGCGTCAGTCCCACCGCCGTCTGCGCAGAGGTAAGCGCCTCATCATACTGCTTGTTCATCGCCTGACAGAGCGCCATCAAAGCATGCGCCCCAGCATGTTCGGGGTCATGGGTCAGTTCCTGGCGCAGTTCTTCGGTCGCCAGGTCAAAGCGGGATTGGTCGAATAATATACGGGCACGTTCGAAGTAAGAGGGCATAGGAAAGTATAAAGTTCTGAGTATACAGAATAAAGTAACTTTTGACTATCACTCGGAACTCAGAACTCAGAACTCGGAACTATAATTTCAAGTACGCTAGTATATCATCGTAAAGCCCGCTCTGATTAGCATATAGGGCGTGGTTGCGAGCAGTGGAAAACCATTCTTTTGTTGTGGGACGGACCGCACCGACCGCTTTTAAAAGATCTTTGGTCGTCAGCGGGATCGGTTTGCCCTGTTTCATGGCTTCCTGCAGTTTGCCTTCGATGGCGATATCGATGACGGACTTCAGGTCCGCCCCTGAAAACTGATGGGCTTTGCGGGCTATCTTGAGACAATCGACGGCTTCTGTCGGCTTGCCCTTGAGATGAATAGCCAGGATCGTCGCCCGGGCGGCTTCGTCGGGCGGCGGTACAAAAACAATACGATCAAACCGGCCGGGGCGCCGGAACGCGGCGTCCAGATGCCAGGGTGTGTTGGTCGCAGCCAGTACCAGGACCCCGTCGTTGGCCTGGTCGATACCGTCCAGCTCAGAAAGAAACTGGTTGATCAGATGCCGGGAACCGCTATGACGCATATCGCTGCGGCTGGCGCCCAGGGCATCGACTTCATCGATAAACAACACACATGGCGTGTTGGCCCTGGCCATCTCGAATAATTCATGTAGATTTTTCTCACTGTTGCCGATCCACATGTCCAGCACGTCGTGGATACCTATGGAGATAAAGGAGGCCTTCACCTCGCCGGCTGTCGCGCGGGCCAGATGCGTCTTACCACATCCGGGCGGGCCGAACATCAGGAGGCCCCCACCGACCGCCTTGCCGTAGGCCTGGTAGAGCTCCGGATTACTCAGGGGATGGATGATCTTCATCCGGATCTCGTCTTTAACCATATCCATACCGCCCACATTCTCGAATGAAATCCGGGCTGTTTCCAACTCGAAGATGGGGGATTCAGGTATCTCCTCTACCGGGGCAGCCATCCGGTCCCCCCATTCCTCCTCGTCAAGATCTTCCTCTACCTCCGAAAGCAAAGCCCCAAGATCCGCATCCGCGAGAGCAGGGTCCCGCCCCAGAGCGCGACGATAGAATTCGGCCGCCTGTTCGTGGGCGCCAGCTTGAACGTACAGTCTGGCCGCCAGCAGCAAAGCGGGGGGCGGCGGATCGGCCTGCTTGAGCAACTCGTCGATAATCACCAGGGCCGCTGAGGGCTTATGTTGATGATAGAAAACACCGGCAAGTCCCACTTTGATGTCGTCGTCGTCCGGCGATTGCGCCAGCGCCGCCCGGTACACCTGTTCCGCCTCCTCGAACCGGCCGGCCCCAACCAGCAACTCGGCCAGGTGCTTTTGTAGCGGTATATTATCCGGCGTGGCCTGCAGCGCCAGACGCAGGGCGTTTATGGTTTCTTCATTTATTGCCATGGGTCTTTCTTACGGTTCATACGGCGTGTCGCCTAATGTATCCTGCAAATGGCTGAGGTCGGCTTTCAGGGTTTTGATGACGTCTTTGTACCTCGGATCATCATAGACGTTGACCAGTTCATGGGGATCACGGGTCAGGTCGAACAGCTCCCATTCGGGCTCTTCGGTCGGTCCGACAGCGCCTTCCTGGTCCAGCGGGTCAGCGTAATAATAGATCAACTTGTGGCGCAACGTTCTGATTCCGTAATGGGCGTAGACGTTGTGATGCGCACCGTGCATCCAGTAGCGGTAATACATAGCCGTCTGCCAGTCATCGGGAGTTTCGCCCTGTAGCAGAGCCCGGAAGCTGTTTCCCTGAAACGCCGCCGGGATATCGATCCCGGCGTAATCGACAAAGGTCGCCGGGAAGTCGACGTTCAGGATTATATCGTCGTTCACACTGCCCGGTGCGATCCCCCTCGGATACCGGATCAGAAACGGCATGCGGAGAGACTCTTCGTACATGAACCGCTTGTCGTACCAGCCGTGGTCGCCAAGAAAAAACCCCTGGTCTGAAGTATAGATTACGATGGTATCTTCCGTCAATCCTTCTTCATCAAGGTAGTCCAGCAGGCGACCAACATTGTCGTCGATAGAGGCGATGCAGCGCAAATAGTCTTTAATATATCGCTGATACTTCCACTGTTTTTCTTCCTGGGGGGTCAAGCCCTCGGGGACAGGCTGCTTCAGGTCCTTATCGGTTAAATCCCGATCGATGCGCATTTTCGCTGCTGCCGCCGCCTTTGCCCGGTTGGCATAGTCGTCATTGAACGTGACCGGCTCCGGGATGTCTTCGTCTTCATACATATCCGCATGTTTATCATCCGGCTCCCAATTACGATGCGGCGCCTTGTGATGCACCATCATACAAAAGGGTTTGTCCTGATCCCGTTGACGCAGCCAGTCGAGAGAGAAATCGGTAATCAGATCGGTGACGTACCCTTCGCGCACCTTCTCTTCACCCATTTCAATCATAACGGGATTATGATACAGTCCCTGGCCAGGCAACACATTCCAGTAATCGAAACCGGTCGGATCATGGATGCCGCCATGCCCCAGATGCCATTTCCCGACAATAGCCGTCTGGTAGCCCTGCTGTTGCATGAGCTTGGGATAGGTGAGTAACCGGCCATCCATATGGGTTGACAGGGTAGTGACGCCATTGATGTGGTTATACGTACCAGTAAGGATCGTCGCCCGGCTGGGCGTGCAGATCGAATTTGTACAGAAACAATTGTTAAACCGCATGCCCCCTTCGGAAATCCGGTCGATTTGCGGCGTAGTATTGATCCGGCTACCATAGGCGCTGATGGCATGGGACGCATGGTCATCGGACATGATGAAAAGGACATTTGGACGGGTGCGGGACATGGAAAAACCTTTCTGATTTGTTGATTTGCTGATTGTCTGATTTGTTGATTGGGGCCATCATTCGAAGACGAGTCGAAGACATGAATTATATCGATAGTATCATATTAACTCCCATGGCCTCTATATTTTCGTATTCAATCAGACAATCAGACAATCAACAAATCACTCAATTAAACACTGGCGCTGCAGCACCCTCGATGCTCACATTAATACACGCCGGCCGGCCGGATTCGACGGCGCGTTGCAACGCAGGAGACAGGTCCTCCGGATGCTCTACACATTCTCCATAGCCGCCCAGGGCTGCGACGACGTGGTCATATCGTATCGGGCGCAATTCACTTTCGTAGATGCGATCAGCGCCGTACAGTGCGCGTTGCAACTGGTATTCTGCATTCCATCGGGCGTCGTTACCAACGATGACGATTATCGGAATATCATAGCGAAGGGCCGTGTCCATTTCCATGGTGTGATAGCCGAAGGCGCCGTCGCCTGTGGTGACAAAGACCGGATGATCCGGATGAACAAGTTTAGCCGACAGGGCCGCGGGTATCGCTCCCCCGATCGCCCCTGCGGGACCATTGATCAGGCGTATCGGAGTTTCCAACGCCGCCTGGGCCCACTGGCCGAATTCCCCGCCGTCGCTGATCAGGATGCCACCCGCATTCAGATGCGGCTGCAGGGCGTCGCATACAAGCAACGGATGGATGGGCTGCCGCGATGCATGACGGATGTTCACCCAGCTTTCCGGCGATTTCCTGCAGGCGGTCGTTACTTCATCCGGCCACGTGGACATCGGCCAGGATCGTGACCGGGCGGCCTTGATCAAGTGCTGGATGCTTGCCACCGGATCGGCATGAATATGTATAACAGCACGTTGCCCTTTATAAACGGTTTCCGGCTCCGCGTCGATTTTAATGAAATCACAGGAGACGTTGAAGAACGGGGGTTGACCAAATTTCAAGGAGAAATCAAGCTTTTTACCCACGAGAAGGACCAGATCCGCTTCAGCCAGACAGGCTGGCGCATACCGGAGAAAGGGGTCGTTGAGACCTCGCGGACTCTCCATAATCAGAACCGGCATGTGAATCTGCCCGGCCAGTTCCGTCAGCGCCTGGAAACGTGTTGGACGGCTCATGGCAGGTCCGGCCAGAATAATCGGTCGTTTTGCCTCCTGCAGATGACCGAGCAGCAGGTTCATTACCGTGTCAGGCATATCAGGAGCCACAGCCAGGACATGGTGTCCCGGTTCCTGCCTCATACCGGCGATGTCTGCTTCCAGCATATCGAACGGCAGACTCAGATGCACGGGGCCTGGTCTTCCGGTCGTCGCGATGGCCATGGCCGCCGTTATATCCGAGGCTATTTGATCCGGATGCGCCACCTGCCATGAGGCTTTGGTGACCGGCGCTGCGGTTGCTACCTGATCGGTTTCCTGAAAGGCGCCATGACCGACCTGGACAGCAGGGCAATGTCCGCTGAGCAGCACAACAGGCGATTCTGCCATCTGGGCTACATACAGCGCGCCGATGGTATTTCCATGGCCCGGTCCAGCCGGTACAAGGGCGATACCGGGCTGCTCAGTTAATCGCCCCCACGCATCCGCCATATGGACGGCGGCGGCCTCGTGACGGGTATGGATCAACCGAATATCCCGTCCAATAAGCGTATTATAAACGGGTAATATCTGATTGCCCGAGAGCGAAAATATATGGGATACGCCGGCATCAGCAAGTGCATCAACGATCAGATCAGCACCAGTTTGTGGCATCCTTTCCTCCATGTTCTATTCTTTCAGCACGCTCAACAGCTTTCTCGTAGCGATGTTGCCGCCACATATAATGATCACGACGGTTCGGCTCCTGAATCGATCCCGATTTCGAAGAAAGGCAGCCAGGGATACGGCGGCAGCGCCTTCGATGATTTTGTGATGCGTTTCCACCATCAACCGCATGGCGGATTTGATTTCCTCTTCCGATACCAGGATATAGTCATCGACCAGATCCCGGCAGACAGGAAAAGTCAGCGAACCGGGTTCAACACCGCCTGCTGAGCCATCCGAGAGGGTATCGTGCTGCTCAATTTCGATGATTTCACCCGCCTGTATGCAACGGTACATATCCGGCGCCTGTTCCGGCTGGCAGCCGATGATCCGTGTATCGGGCGCAACCGATTTGAGGTAGGTTGCGATGCCGCCGATCAGACCGCCGCCGCCTACCGTCACGAGCACGTCATCCAACCCATTTAATTGCTGCATCAGTTCCAGGGCAATCGTGCCCTGCCCTCCGATGATCTGCGGATCGTTATAAGGCGAGATCCAGGTCTGCCCCCGCTCGGCGGCCATCCGCCTGGCGTATAACTCCGTAGCCAGTGGATCACGGCCATGAAAGACGAGCTCTGCCGGATACTGTTGGATCGCCTCGACCTTGGACGGCTCGGCGTGTTCGGGCAAAAAGATGGTACAGGGACAGCCGGTCAGGCTGCACGCCCTGGCCGTACCCTGGGCATGATTACCTGTAGAGGCCGTCACAATACCGTGTGTCCGCTCTTCATTTGTCAGCGAGAGCACCTTGTTCATAGCCCCACGTGCTTTGAACGAATTGGTATACTGCTCGCTTTCCATCTTCAAATACACGGTCGCTCCCCCCATTTGCCCGATGGGCAAGGAGGGGATCAACGGCGTCTTGAGAATATACGGCCGGATACGCTGTTCTGCGCGGAGAATTTCCGCCAGTAGATTGTGTTCCATTATGCCTGTGTCAATACCTCAACTTCAACGTGTACAATGAAGCCCGCTTCTGAAAACCGGATGCGTTCCCGGCCATGCCGTTCTATCTTGTTTCCGGTTTCCCGATCTGTGCCTTTCATGACAAAATCGAAAACTACGGTATCATCGGATTCCGGGATATAGGTTTCCACCGCCCAATGCACATCCGGGAATTTTATAAAAAACCCGGTCATCATTTTTTTAATGGACTCTATCCCCTCAAGGGCCCCGAACTGGGAAGAGTGATAAGTCGCATGGACTTCAAACAGCGGAAACACGTCATCCAGAATATGACGATTGGAACGTTCGACATACTGTTGGGCCAGGTTTGTGATCGGTTGGTTGAGCATGGGCTCAAGATACCTCGACTCCTTTTCGCTTACAAGAGGATTCTCACCGCTGCCGTTCTCTCATATACAGGAACAGCGGCAACCCCAGCGATACGCCTACGGTCAGGTTACAGACGACATACACCCACAGATGTTTCATTTGCCTGCGGCGGCCTTCCGTGAAGATGAACACCCAGAGGACAAGCGATGAGACGATCACATCGAGACCGAAAAAACTGGAACCGGGCGTTTGAAATATTTGATTGAAAAACAATGGCAGATCCATTCCATGTTCAGTAATAAATCGAATACACTGTGAATACGGCAACACCGTTCCCAATACGCATAATAGCAAATACAAATTCTGTACCATCCTTGTCTCCTTTCTGGATAAAAAACAGGCCCTTGATATTTCTTCACAGGTTTTTCTTGCCTCCAACCCCTTTCGTTAAATATCTTCATGAATCCGATATCCTTAAGCGGGAACCAGGTAGAACTTGATGTGTTCCCAACGGGACGCTTCCAATCGGTCTCTCCAGGCTATCTATTTCCGATTAATGCCTGCGGGAATGACAATTAATCTCAGTTTTGGAGTATACTATAAAACAGGAAAATAGATCAGGGAACAGGAAAATGGCATCCTCGCATATCCAGGAACAACTGAAAGAACTCGAAACGCCGGCTGTATTGCTTGATGCGACGCAGCTTGCGTCCAATTTGTCCTCGATGCAGAAACGGGCGGACCGGCATGGTGTGGCGTTACGGCCGCATGTAAAAACCCATAAATCTCTTGAAATCGGCAGACGGCAACTTGACCTTGGGGCAACGGGTATCACCGTGGCGACTCTGGATGAGGCGATTGTATTCATAGAAGGCGGGTTTGCATCCATCACCATTGCAAGACCAATGGTTTCCGCCACTAAATGGGATCGTTTATTCTCGGCACTTGAATCCCATGAGGCCGATGTAAGAATCGTCGCGGATTCGGAAGAAGGAATGCGGATCGCGGCGGACAGGGCAACGGCCTATGATAAAGAGGTAGGCATTTTTATCAAAATCGATGTAGGTCTGCATCGTTGCGGTTTATCACCTGAGGATAAACGCCTGCTGGATCTCGCGATTATAGCTCAAGAGGCAACGCATCTTGATTTTCGTGGTATCCTCTCCCATGCTGGCCATGCCTATGCAGCTGGATCAAGCGATGAAGCAGCAAATCTGGCAGAACAGGAACGGTCCCTCATGCTGGTCGTCCGTGACACATTGCTTGCCAATGATGTGCCTGTTCCGGAAGTATCGGTCGGTGCTACGCCAACCGTTCTGGCATCAACCCATTTTGAAGGCATTACAGAGATTCGCCCCGGCAATTATGTGTTTCTTGACTTATTACCTGTCAGAGCCGGCGTCGCCCAACAGAGCGATATCGCGCTTTCTATACTTGGTACGGTCATCAGTAAAAACAACGATTATTTTATTACCGATACCGGTTCGAAGACGCTGACCTCAGATACCGGTGTACATGGTATGACCGGCACGCAAGGATTCGGACTGGCCTATCCCCTGGATCATTACCAGGCGGCGGATTACGCGCTTATTGTTGAAAAGGTCTCTGAGGAACACGGCCTGATTCGCCGTACCGGTTTCGACTTGCCCATTGGCTCCCAGGTTCGCATCATACCCGTCCATGCCTGTCCCGTGGCGAATCTGGCCAGGGAATATGTGGTCCTTGACGATGATCAGTTGGTGAGATGGCCGGTTGAGGCAGCTAAGGGGTCGAGGTAGATTACCACACAAACCCCGGTCCGATGCCCACGCCCACAAAGAATCCGGACGTGTCGATGCGCTTGGTGAAGTCCAGGCGGAAGAAGTAGGCGAGGCCGGTGATGGAAAGGCCCAGTTCGTGGTGAAATTGATCCTGATAGGACGGAATAAAGGAGAGCGAAGCCCGGCGGCCGGCTGATATCCAGGTTCGACCATGTCCGCCATAGACACTGAGGCCGATGCCGCGTTTTACCAACGGCATGAGGCCGAGTATTTCAAAGGGAATCGAGCGGAAATTATGGTCCCAGAAGACGGCAGCATAGTGTTCGCCTTCGTAGGGCCGTTGGCGCTGAGTTCTAAAGACGCCCATCGTGCTGCTCCGCCCCAGACTGCCGTCGATCATGCCGAAGCGCTGTAGTGGCAAGTTGCCATGCGAGAATCCACCGACCAGTCTGATATCCAGCGTATTGGGCAGCATGCGTCGTTTGAAAAGCGTTGGTATGCGCCGACCGTAGGTGAGTTGATATCGTCCAAAAGAAAAATCGCCGCCAAGAAAATCAGGATGGCTGAACTCGGCTTCTGCGGTTAGATATCGTCGACCCTCCGAATTAAATGCCCCAGGCGCCCGGCCGAAATGTGTACGGAGTGTTAAGGATCTCAGTTGGCCTGGATTGATGGCCGGATTAACCCGTTGAACATGGTCGATACCGAACAGGGCATAATCCGTGGTCTTAATCCTGGACCGATGCCGTTCTATATTCACTCCGCCGACCAGGTTCCATCGGCTGCGTCCAATACGTGATCCCAGTCTGACACGCAGGCGTTCATTCCGGTAATAATCGAAATAGTCCTCCCGTCCGAAAAGGGCGGCAGTGCTGACCAGCTTTTTTGAATAGATGGATGCATAGCGTGTATCGGTATCGTGGAGATACCGGGCGGAAAAATACCGTTGATTCCGATCACCCCACCGTAAGGTCAATCCTCCGCCGTACGACCAGTTTTTTGTCCCGGTATTATAGGCGCCCAGACCGTTTAACGCGATGGACGTGTCATGGATAATCAGGCGAACGGATAGCCCGAGATGTGCCGCGTCAACCCGGTTATAGCGGAAGGCCGGAGTGTACTCAAATCCTACGCTTCGTCCATTTCTGCGATCACTGCGGTAGCCCCGTCTGCCCGACATACTCGGCTTAGGCTTATCATCATCGTCATCGAAAGCCCCCCGGCGTTTCAACATCCGGGCGATAACCCCTTCCGGTTCGAAAGCCTGGATAAACGTTTTGTTGGTATCTATAGCCGCATACGCCTCTTTTTCGATCTCGGACAGCGGGATTATCTTACCCTGCATCAGGCTGTCATCATAGGCAAGAATCACCCGGTCCGGCGGGGCTACCAGAGGTGGTGGCACATAATATATAGAGTCTTCCGGCGCATCCGCGGGCGTTCCGAATACCCGATAGTCGGACCATTGCGTCGTCAGTTTAAATATCATATTGGGGAATACCAGGCCGATAATACCGGTTTTAATTGCGGATTCCGTCTGCAGACGGACTGGTAACCAGAATCCATCACCGAACTGCGCCCACTGCTGCTTCAAGGCCATGGAAAAATCACGTACCGGTGGTGGAAAGATCATGGATTCGTTGGGCCTCAGCTCGGCTGCGATTAAGGCGTAGTCCTTGTCGACCACTGAAATACGCCCCACAAACGCGGTCGCCATTCGGCTTTTCGGACGTACGCCGATATCGTATACGATCCGGTTGTCCATCAGCCGCAGTCCCAGCATTTCAAACCGGTACGTCTTCAATGCGTTGGGATGGGTGACGCCCATCAAATTATAATCAACAAGCCGGATATTATCATCATACAGGTTGAGCACCAGCGCTTCTTCACCCAGCTCATCCAGCGTTTTTAGATCGTTCAGGTCGTCATCGAAGAATTTACCTGATGATCGCCGGAAGGATTTCATGACGATATTCCAACCCTTTTCGAACGACCAGGCGGCGTCTACAAGACCTTCCATCATGAACACAACGCCCGTATCTTTTTCTACGGTTATCCGAGCAAAGGCTTCACAACGGAGTGATTTAAGCCGGGGATACCAGGCCTTCTTGCGTTCGATAACCCGGCGCATGATGTCCTCGACCGATTCCCGGTCGGTGACGATGACCGGGTCCAGATCGAAAACGGCAGGGATCAACATAATCTGTTGCGCAACCGAGGTGGGCTGTTCCACGAGAAGCTGTTGCGAGAAATAACCCACCTGGCTGATCCGTAACGTCACCGGCGTTACGTTCACATTGATTTCAAAACGGCCGTCGGCATTGGTGACCGTCGCCTGAAATCCATTTTCCACCTGTACTGTGATGCCCGGCAACAATCGCTCTGTAGTGGCATCACGCACATAGCCCGATATGATGATCTGGGCCCTCGCTGTCGGCGTAAACGTTAAAAGGAGAAGGATAATCAGGATGCATCGAGAACAGGGCATATGAATTATGAATGGTGATTGGTGATTGGTGGTTTAATGCGGGTTCCTATTTATAGACGTACAAAGGGGATAATAAGTTTCAATACGGCTCATGAGGTATGGCCTCTGCGCCACATGCCACGCACCTTCTTTATAATACGCCATACGGGTGACCATTCACGAACGCTATGGACTTTCTTCTCCTTATATGGCGTTTTCAACTCGGCCAGAAAACGGGATTCACAACCGCGTTCCGTGGTGATGCACAGGCGGTCAACGGCGCGCGTCACCGCGACATAGAATACGCGTCGTTCCTCTTCTATATCTTCGGGGGTCCCGATCATGCGGCGATGCGGAAGGGTCTGTTCGGCAGCGTGAAATAAAATCACCCCGCGGTATTCATCCCCTTTACTCCGATGAATCGTCGTGATCGTTACCTGATTCTCCCGATCTTCAGAGGCCGTCGGTGTTGACGTCTGCTCGTCTGCCTGACGCTGGAAATAGGCGTCCGTGAATTGAAGAGGATCAGCATATTCATCTGCCGTCCAGCGAATTATTTCAAGAATATCCTGGCTGGTAGAGGCAAGCGGGTGCCGGCTTAACTGATCCTTACGTATAAAATATTCGGCCATACCGAACCGGTCAATCATTTCATCGAAATACGCGGTGGCCGACATGCGTGCCGACTGATATCGGCGGTGCATATGGCGGATCGACGTATGAAACTCTTCGAGCGCAGCGCGTATATATACGGGAAAGGGCGCTTTATTTTGGAGAAAACGGTGTCCATGCTTCGCCACCAATCTCAGGTGACTGTTCGTCAGATATCGGGTCGGCGCCGACAGGGCGGCAGCGTATGATGCCGGAGAGGCCTGTTCGGGTTGGCGACAGATGTCGAGATACGCCCCGATGGCCTGCCCTATCGGAGGTATACAAGACCTCATTTCCGAGCGGCAGAAAAGGAATCGAGTGTTCTTTCAAGATCATCTGGACCAACCCGGCGATTGATTTCACCCGGACAAGTACGGCGATATCAGCGTACTTATAGCCCGTCCCGATCCACTGTCGGATGGTATGTACCAGAGCGGCGGATTCTGCCGTGAGGGAGGGGCAGGTGATGATGCGTACCGCCTCTTGATGGGTGACGTCGATTTTGGCCGGGCGGATCGGTTTTTCAAATCGTCCCTGATTATAAGAAATAACATGGGCCGATTGCTGGACAATATCCGGTGCGCAACGGTAGTTCTCACC
>CAJXCW010000154.1 GCA_913051705.1 uncultured bacterium | reverse complement strand
AGCAGTTTCCAGATGGGAAGCTACGAAGCTACCAAGCTACCAAGCTACGACAAGCACAGCGAGCGACGCGGAGCGCATAATAATAATGCCTCGAAGAGGCGTTCACTACTTACGATTGAGCGCAGCGAAATCCATCAACAAAGCAACGAAGCTACGAAAGACGAATATGAATGCGTCGAGATGGTTATGCATTAAACGAATATAGGGAGAAAAGGTTCGCTTTTGTACTCTGTACGCTGTACTTTGCACTACAGATGATACGCAAAAGGCTGCGCAAACATCAGGGTACTTTGTACTTAGTGTTTAATAGGCTTCAGCGAGCGCTACGCGGTTCATAAATCATAATTATACATGTCCGACATCATATATGGTCGAAACTCGGTTCGCGAGGCATTACTGGCGGGGCGAAGTTTAAATAAAATACTGATTGCCGATGGCACGTCGCGGCGGGATATCGAGGATATTATCGAACTGGCGCGGGCGCAGGGTGTCGTGTACCAATTTGCAGATCGCCGAAATCTGGATCAGATGGTGCGAGAAAAGCATCAGGGGATTATCGCGGTCGGTGCCGCGCATCAATATGTGGAGCTATCGGATATCCTGACCATCGCCCAGGAAAGTGTATCCCCGCCTTTTCTTGCCGTTCTGGATGGTATACAGGACCCGCATAATCTGGGTTCCATCATTCGTACGGCCGATGCCGTGGGGGTACATGGTCTTATTATTCCGCGCCGGGAGGCCGTCGGTCTGACGGCGGTGGTGACGAAAGCGTCGGCCGGCACTACCGCGCATATGCCGGTCGCCCGGGTCGCCAATCTGAATCAGGCGATGGATACGTTGAAAGACGCCGGACTGTGGTTGATCGGTCTGGAGGCGGACGGCGAAGCCACCTTCGATTCGGTGGATTATACCGGTCCGGTCGCCATGGTGATCGGCAGCGAGGGCAAAGGACTGCGCCCGTTGGTCCGACGTCATTGCGACGCGGTGGTGAAGCTGACCATCGGTGGTCATGCCGGGTCGCTCAACGCGTCGGTGGCAGCGGCGATTGTGTTGTATGAGGTGTTCAGGCAGAGAGAGAAGAAATAGTGATTTAGTGATTTGGTGATTTGGTGATTGAAAAGACAAAAGTCAATCCAACGAACGCCTCTTCGAGGCCTTATTAGAAGGCGCTCCGCTTCGCTCGCTGTGCTTTTTGATGAATTAGTGATTGCATGTGCCCTGCGGGTACGATGTGCGCTTTTCAGAGTTGACGGGTTTTGTCTCTTCAATCACCAAATTACCAAATCACCATTTACTGGATTGTCTGATTTGCCGATTGGAAGACAAAAGGATTGACAAAAGGGTTAGAGGGTTATTTAATTGTCTGACTGTTTTGAAGTTAGCCTTTTAATCAGACAATCAGACAATCAGTAAATCAACAAAGAGGGAGTGGATGGCAGACATGGCGAAGTATGTTTATTATTTTGGTGCGGGAAAGGCGGAAGGGACAGCTCAGATGAAGGAGCTGCTCGGTGGTAAGGGCGCCAATCTGGCAGAGATGAACAATCTCAATATTCCGGTTCCTGCCGGTTTTACTATCTCGACGGAAGTCTGTACCTGGTACTACGACCACGACCTGCAGTATCCGGCGGATCTGGATGAACAGGTGGTTGATGCTTTGTCAAGGGTGGAAAGGGACATGGACGCTAATTTTGGCGATGCATCCGATCCGCTTTTGTTGTCGATCCGCTCCGGTTCCCGGTCTTCTATGCCCGGTATGATGGATACCATTTTAAATTTAGGGTTGAACGATACCACGGTAGAAGGCTTGATCGAACAGTCGGGCGACGCTCGTTTTGCTTACGACAGTTACCGCCGTTTTGTGCAGATGTACGGCGATGTGGTAATGGGCGTTCGTCCAGAGGGCAAGGATGACCATGATCCGTTCGAGGTGATTTTAGAGGCCAAAAAGCAGGCGAACGGTGTCGAGGAGGATGTGGATCTTTCCGCAGAAGATTTAAAATCTCTGGTCACCGAGTATAAGACCATGGTTAAAGTCCGTACAGGACACAATTTCCCGGATGATCCGCGTGAGCAACTCTGGGGGGCTATCGGCGCCGTCTTCGGCTCCTGGAATAACGAGCGGGCCATTGTGTATCGTAAGCTGAACAATATTCCGGACGAATGGGGTACGGCGGTTAATGTCCAAGCCATGGTCTACGGTAATATGGGCGACGACTGTGCCACCGGAGTCGCGTTCAGCCGTGATCCGGCTACCGGGGATAAGGTCTTTTACGGTGAATATCTGAAGAACGCACAGGGTGAAGACGTGGTTGCCGGTACTCGAACGCCCGTGCAGATCGAGCATCTGGAAGCAGATATGCCGGAGGCGTACGCGCAGTTGATTGACATCTACAAAAAGCTGGAAACCCATTATAAGGATATGCAGGATTTCGAGTTTACGATTCAGCGCAATAAGTTATGGATGCTTCAGACGCGCGTCGGCAAGCGCACCGGATTTGCGGCGATCCGCATTGCGGTGGATATGGTGGAAGAAGGGTTGATCAACGAAGAGGAGGCCCTGCGCCGTGTCGAGCCGGATCAGTTGAATCAACTGCTGCGGCCGGTGTTCGATGTCGATGAAAAGCGCAAGGCTGAAGAAGCGGGGTATGTACTGGCCAAAGGATTGAATGCGGGGCCCGGCGCGGCGTCCGGCAAGGTGGTTTTTAACGCCCATGATGCGGAAGAATGGGCTAACCGCGGAGATCGGGTGATTCTGGTCCGTATCGAAACATCACCGGAGGACATCCGCGGCATGAATGCCGCCGATGGTATTCTGACAGCCCGGGGTGGTATGACGAGCCACGCGGCGCTGGTCGCTCGTCAGATGGGTAAAATATGCGTGGCAGGTTGCAGCGCGCTTGATATCAATTATCAGACGCGACAGATGACCGTCTCCGGGCGGGTGATTAAAGAAGGCGACTATATCTCGATTGACGGGACGACCGGTGAAGTTATCGAGGGCGCGATTCCGACCATTCCTTCCGAAGTGCTGCAAGTACTGCAAGAAAAGACCCTGGCGCCGGAACAATCGCAAGTCTTCCGGCAATACGACCATCTCATGAAATGGGCGGACAAGGTGCGTCGTCTCAAGATCCGTACGAATGCGGATCAGCCGGATCAGTCGGCTACCGCACGGGTCTTCGGCGCTGAAGGCATCGGCCTGTGTCGGACGGAGCATATGTTCTTCGAAGAAGACCGGATCGATGCGATGCGCGAGATGATTCTGGCGGAAGATGAGTCCGGCCGCCGGGTGGCGCTGGCGAAACTGCTGCCGATACAGCGGGCGGATTTCGCCGGTATCTTCGAAGTGATGGACGGTTATCCCGTCACCATCCGGACGCTTGATCCGCCACTGAACGAATTTCTGCCGCATGAGGATGAGGCTATCGAGCAGCTCGCCGGTCATATGGGTGTGGCCGCCCAGACGCTGAAAAAGAAGGTGGAAGACCTCAAGGAAACCAATCCGATGCTGGGGCACCGCGGTTGCCGGCTCGGGATTGTTTATCCGGAAATCACCGAGATGCAAGTTCGGGCTATCTTCGAGGCTGCCAGCGATTGTCAGAAGCGTGGTATCCAGGTCATTCCGGAAATTATGATTCCACTGGTCGGGCACGTGAACGAACTGAAGTTACAGGCCGATATCGTTCGGCAGACGGCAGAGGCGGTGAAAGCCGAGACGGGCATCGAGGTCGCGTATCATGTCGGCACCATGATCGAGCTGCCGCGTGCAGCGCTCACAGCCAACGAGATCGCCGAAGTGGCGGAGTTTTTCTCATTCGGCACCAACGACCTGACGCAGACCACATTTGGCCTGTCGCGCGATGACGCCAACTTTCTGCCGGACTACCTGCAACGGGAGATCTGGCCTGAAGATCCGTTTGTGAGCATTGATCTCAACGGTGTCGGTGAACTGGTGAAGATCGGTGTGGAGCGAGGTCGCAGCGTCCGGCCCGATATTAAGATCGGTATCTGCGGTGAGCACGGCGGTGATCCAGCTTCGGTGGAATTCTGCCACCGAACAGGTCTCGACTATGTCAGTTGCTCCCCGTTCCGCGTACCGATCGCGCGTTTGGCGGCGGCGCGGGCGGCGTTGGAGGGATGACTGACCTGACATTCCTCCCCTTTCCTCTCAGGGAAGGGGAGGGGGCAGGTGTATATAGCAGGCAATTAGATTAATAAAAAGGGATGCTTTCGAGCGTCCCTTTTTTGTTATTTCCTTTCTTTTTATCATTAAATTTGTAAGATGTAATAACTCCGTTTATTAGATTGATTATGACCAGAAATTTTCTCGCAGGAGAAACTATGAAGCAGCCCTATCGTCTGTCTCCCCTCATCATGGTCTTATTACTTTTGTCAGGGGCCTGCGGAGAAGGGGAGACGGTCCAGGGCCCCAAGGGCGGTAAGCTGGAGGCGTACTTTAATGCTCCGCGCGAAGAAACGCTTATTATTGATCGAGCCGGCCGCCTGGAGGGTCGCCATAACTGGAATCCCTACGTACCGGGTAATGCTGCGGGCTGGGGTTTGAGTGAGTTCTCGGATCCGTTGACGTTACTGAACTACGGAACCGGCGAGATTGAGAACTGGATGGCCGAGTCCTTCACCTCGAATGAAGATTATACCATCTGGACGCTCAAACTCCGTTCCGGTATCACCTGGCATGACGGCACGCCCTTTACGGCTGTGGATGTCGTCTATTCCACCGAGCTGCAGATCAACCATGAGACTCTGGGCCAGCATTTCACCTATGAGGAATGGATTGAAACGGTGGAGATGGTAGACGACCTGACGGTGGTCTACCATCTCAAAAAACCGAATGTACGATTCAAACTGGAGCGTTATTCCGATAACCTCTGCGGCGTGGACTATTTCGTTCCCAAACACATCTGGGAGAACGTGGAAGATCCGGTCACCTTCAAGAACTTCGATCTGACGAGGGGGTTGCCCATGTCCACCGGACCCTACATTCTGTACAAGGTGACGACAAATGAGACCATCTGGGTCCGTCATGATGACTGGTGGGCGGCCAGAACAGGGTTCAAGAAGTTGCCCGAACCGAAGAAGATTATTGTATCCTATGGCGGTACCCAGGAAATACGACTGGCTATCGGGATCGATGGTGGTTTTGATACCATGGATGATATCACACTCGGGTCTTTTCAGGCGCTTGCAGATCGGAATCCGGCCTGGATAGCCTTTCAGAAGGGTATGCCGTTTATCTGGCCTGATCCCTGCGCCCGAAGTCTGTCGCTCAACAATGCCGTGGAACCGTGGAATGACAAAGAGATGCGGTGGGCCCTGAGCTATATCATGGATCGTCAGCAGATCATCGATATCGCCTATGAAGGGACATCGACCATGGGGCCATATCCCTGGCCACTCTATCCGGCTATGCAGAAGTTCACCGATCTGGTGCCGGCGGAAACCGTAGAGAAGTTCATCCGTCCCTATCCGGATAAAGCCGCAGAGATCCTGATCTCCAGGGGGTATGAAAAGTCTGATAAATATTGGATGAAGGACGGAGAAGAACTGGGATTAGAAATCCAGGTATTTGAAGGGATCAGCGAACTGGAGCGTATTGCCGATGTCTACGCGGAGCAGTTACAGCGCTTCGGCATCAACGCGGTGATGGTGAGGCTGACCGGTGGCACCTGGAGCGACAACCTGGCCACTGGCAACTATGAAGCGCAGAGCGGCTGGCAGACCTGTGGCTCCATTATCGAACCGTGGAACACTTTACGCCAGTTACGCAGCGATCGTATCGCACCCATCGGAGAGCGCTTTCAACTTCCCCAGACGAATCGATTCCGCTGGCATCATGCCGAGTACAGCGAGATTGTAGATGAGATCAGCAGGCTGGACTGGGATGATCCCGAACTGTTCAGGCTCACGGCGCGGGCCTTGGAGATTTACTATGACGAACTTCCGGTGATCCCTACGGCGCAGTCCAAGAAGCTGGTGCCCTTTAACACCACCTACTGGACCAACTGGCCGACTCAGGAGAATTACTATCAGCGGCCGGTCACCTGGTGTCCGAGTTTTATTGGGGTTTTGTCGGAGATCAGGCAGGTGGGCAGGTAGGCAGGGGGGTAGAGAGAATTTGGTGATTTGGTGATTGATGCCGCTGCGCGTCACCGAAAGTGAGGCGCGCCTCTTTGAGGCATTATTAGAATGCGCTCCGCTTCGCTTGCTGTGCTTTTTGTGGTAGGCAGTAAGCAGAAAGCAGTAGGCATTTCAATCAACAAATCAACAAATCAACAAATTGGGCAAGTGGGCAAGTGGGCAAACGTGAAATTTACTTTCCGGAGATTCCATGGGTGGTTTGACCAGAGGTTATGTGCTACAGCGCTTTTTGATGTTTTTACTGACTATCTGGCTGGGCTCGACCCTGATTTTTTTTATTCCGCGTCTGGCTCCGGGTGATCCGATTTCGGCGATGGTCAATCGCATCTCTCTGGATCAGGGCTATGTGGAGAATGCAGAACAAATTATCGCGACATGGAAAGCTCGTTTTGGTCTGGATGATCCTTTGTGGGTGCAGTACATTCGCTACTGGCGGAACATCTTCAACTTCGATTTCGGCTATTCGCTGGCCCGTTTCCCAACCCAGGCCTGGGAGATCGTCCGGCCGGCGCTGCCCTGGTCCGTCGGGCTGCTATCTGTGGCGACCATCCTCTCCTTTCTTGTGGGTGTGACGATCGGGGCGCTGATGGGCTGGCGCCAGACGCCGCGCTGGCTGCAGATTATTCTGCCTACCAGCCTGACCTTCGCGTCCATTCCCTATTTCATGTTCGGTATTGTGATGATCTACGTGGTGGCCTTCCAACTGGGCTGGCTCCCATCAACAGGGGCTTATTCCCGGTGGGTTAATCCGGGATGGAACTGGGCGTTCATCACCGATATGGTGAGCCATGCCATTCTGCCCGTGTTGTCGATTGTGTTGACGTCCATGGGCGGCTGGGCGCTCGGTATGCGCGGACTGATGATCAGTGTGAATAATGAGGACTACTTTCTGCTGGCCCAGGTCAAAGGGCTGTCTCCGGTCCGCATTTTCTTCCGCTATGGCGTGCGCAATGCGATTCTGCCCGCCGTCACCGCGCTGGCGATGGGACTTGGCGGACTGATCAGCGGTTCGATCCTGGTCGAGTTTATCTTCGCCTATCCGGGGACCGGCTATACCCTCTATGAGTCGATCGTCACACAGGACTATACCGTCACGCAGGCGATTGCCAACCTGATCATTTTTATCACAGCCGCCAGTGTACTTCTGCTGGACCTGCTGTATCCGTTGATCGATCCAAGGATTACTTACAGGCAGAATGTAAGGTAATGTCTATTTATGATTTTTGAATTATAAATTATGACTGAAAATCCTTTTATATTCAGTCCTTTATAACCTCTATTTTTCGACCCATGATTTCTGTTCGATTGTTTCGCCTCAATGCCTGGGATAGTCCCTGGTTGAATGTCAAGTTTCTGCTGGGCGGCGGGATTGTGCTTCTGATCCTTCTGATCGGTCTGCTGGGTCCTTTATTCTGGGATACGGAGATGGCCTATACCGGGTCCGCGCCATTGAACCTGCCGCCCATGTGGTCCGAAGGGGGCTCCTTCGACCATCCGCTGGGCACGGAGAGCAATGGCCGCGACATGCTGGCGCAGTTGATTGTGGGGACACCATCTTCCCTGAAGATCGGTTTTCTGGCCGCGATCATCGGGATGTTGATTGGTCTGGTCTTCGGCTCGGTCGCCGGTTATATGGGCGGCTGGTGGGATCACATCATCCGGACCATCAGCGACTCAGCCATGACCATCCCTTCCCTGGTCGTTTTGATCGTCATCGCTTCCTACGTTCAGATGACGGACACCACTACGATGGCCCTGATCCTGGCGCTGTTTGCCTGGCCTGGTCCCACGCGTATGATTCGCTCGCAGATACTGACCTTGCGTGAGCGAGGCTACGTGCGCATGGCGAATCTCTCGGGCGCCTCGGCCTGGGAGATCATGTTCGTGGAGATGGCGCCCAATATGCTGCCGTGGCTGGCGGCCAGCCTGACCGGCGGTATTTCCGCTGCAATTCTGGCGGCCACCGGACTGGAAGCGCTAGGGCTTGGCCCGACCCGTGTTCCTTCCCTGGGACTGATTATCAACCAGGCCACCACCAATGCGGCTCTGGTGCGCGGTATGATCTGGTGGTGGTTGCCGCCGATCCTCATTCTGATGGTTATCTTTATCGGTTTCTTCCTGATGACGATCGGTCTGGATGAAATTGCCAATCCGAGGCTCAGACAGTTTAAGGCATCACGGCATGAACGCGGCTCGAAAAAAACGGGGCCTCACCCTGTATCGGCGCCGGTCCCGTCCGCCGATGAAGAAGCCTTGCCGCTTGATGTTCATAATCTCCATGTGCACTATTTCACGCCACGCGGGGAAATCATTGCGACCAATGGTGTTACTTTCGGTGTCCGAAAAGGGGAGATTCTGGGTCTGGTCGGTGAATCAGGTTGCGGCAAGACGACGGTGGCGATGGCTATCCTGCAAGTGGTGCAGTCGCCGGGACGTATTGTGCAGGGTGAAATAAAGATAAACGGCCGTGATCTCATTGGGCTTACTGAGAAGGCGTTGCGCAATCTGCGATGGCGAGAACTGGCTCTGATCCCCCAGGGTGCCATGAATGCGCTTAATCCGGTCACCCGCATTCGGGAGCAGATGGGGGATGCCATCTTGGCCCATGAAAGCCGGGGCCGTATCGAGCTTGAGGAACGTATCCTCAAGTTGCTGAGTGACGTCGGTCTGCCGGACCGGGTCATCTCCATGTATCCGCACGAGTTAAGCGGTGGCATGAAACAGCGGGTCTGCATT
Source organism: uncultured bacterium (assembly GCA_913051705.1). Lineage (GTDB taxonomy): Bacteria > JAAXHH01 > JAAXHH01 > JAAXHH01 > JAAXHH01 > CAJXCW01. Next base: position 4,534 of record CAJXCW010000154.1, on the reverse strand, counting down.
GCCATGGCCATCGCGTTGAACCCGGATGTCATCATCGCCGACGAGCCCACCAGCGCCCTGGATGTGGTGGTACAACGGGTCGTCGCCCAGACGTTGCTGGAGGTGAAGGACCGTCTCGGCGTCTCGATGGTCATGATCGGTCATGACATGGGCTTGCTGGCTCAGGTTGTCGATCGGATGGCCATTATGTATGCCGGTAACCTCGTGGAAGTCGCGCCCGTGGCGGCGGCGTATGAAAAGCCGTTGCACCCCTATACGCAGCTTCTGATCGAGTCGATTCCGTCCATCAAGGCACGTAAACCGCTGAAGGTCACGGAAGGCCTTACACATGACTTGCGTAATCCGCCGCCGGGCTGCATCTTTCAGTATCGCTGCAAATTTGTAGAGCCCAGGTGCCGGGATCAGCGGCCGCCCCTGGTAGAGATAGAGCAGGATCATTTTGTGGCCTGCTGGTTGTATTGAACACAAAGTACCACAGGAATATGCATGCCTCCTCTTCTTCAGATTAATAACGTCACGATGGCATACGGTGGAGGATTGTTGAGCTCCGATCCGCCGTTTATAGCGCTGGATTCGTTTAACCTGGATCTCTACGAGTCACCGGCGCGGATTACGACGGTTGCCGGTGAGAGCGGCAGCGGCAAAACGACGCTGGCGAATCTTATTCTGGGCTTTGCGCAGCCGACTGAGGGTAGGATTCTTTACAAAGGGATCGATCTGGCGCAGATGGACCGGACACAGCGGCTGGCCTATCGCAAGGAAGTACAGGCCATCTTCCAGGATCCGTATGATGTGTTCAACCCTTTTTATCGGGTGCAGCATACGTTTAATCTGGTCATGCGTCGTTTCGCTCTGGCTCAAAGCAAGGCGGACGCACGGGTTTTGATCGAGGAGGCGCTCAACGTCGTTGGTTTGCGGGGCGAGGAAATTCTGGAAAAATATCCTCATCAACTCAGCGGCGGGCAGCGTCAACGGGTGATGGTCGCCCGCGCTTATCTACTTCGCCCACGCCTTATTGTGGCCGATGAGCCGGTGTCTGCGGTCGATGCTTCGTTGCGCGCCATGATTCTCGATATCATGCTGCGTCTGCGTGATGAGCATCAGATCTCGTTCCTGTACATCACCCATGATCTGTCAACGGCCTATCAGATCGGGGATGATATGGTGGTCCTCTTCCAGGGTATTACCGCCGAAACAGGGGATACCGCTGAGCTCATTGAGGCGCCCAAGCATCCGTATGTCCAGGAACTGATTAACTCGATACCTGTTCCTGATCCGAAGGACAAATGGGATACGGCGATCCGGTTGCCTTCAGAGGAATCGATGCGTACGAAGGAGGCAGCAGGATGCCGGTTTTATCTGCGATGCCCGCAGAGAATGGACCGGTGTCTGAAAACACAACCGGCGCTTATCCCGATTGATGGAGACCGGTCCGTGGCCTGTTTTCTGTACGAGCAATGATGAATGATGAATTAAAAACGTTTGCTGCTTAACTGGTTACAACGATTGTGTTGGGACTTTTAACCGGAGGTAAAGGAAGACCATGAAAATTACGGGTATCAAGACGGCGGTGGTGCATGTGAAGATGAACGGTAAGCCGCACTATCTGTATCACTATGTGCGGGTGTATACCGATGAGGGGATTTACGGTACGGGTGAGGCCAGTCATGTGGACCACGGCTGGCGGGATTCGACGCGGGACATGGCACGCATGATTATCGGGATGGACCCACGGGATGTGGATGCCTGTTTTGAGCATATTCGTCGCCGATACATCTTCCGCGGCGGGTTTGCGGGTGCAGGCATTTCGGCATTGACCGGCATTGAAATCGCGCTCTGGGACCTGGCGGGCAAGGCGCAGGGCGTGCCTGTCTATCGTCTGTTGGGCGGTAAGTTCAGAGATCGTGTGCGTCTATATGTGGATAGTGCACATACCGATTACAAGGAACGAGCTGCGGAGGTGAAGGAAAAGGGGTTTACTGCGATTAAATTTGATCTGGATGATACACGAAGTCCCCACAAAATGGATCCCTGGAACTGGTCGGTTACGCCGGATGAATTGAAATCGATTGTGGATATAGCTTTTGAGATTCGCGAAGGCATCGGCTCTTCTCTGGACCTGGCGATGGATCTGCACGGCCGGTATGACGCTACGGCGGGTTTGAAGATAGCCCAGGCGCTCGAGCCGTTGGACCTGATGTGGCTCGAAGAGCCTGTGCCGCCTGAAAATATCGATGCGTTAGACAAAATTACGAAAGCGACCCGAACGCCGATCTGTGTGGGTGAAAACCTGTATCTGCGATATGGTTTCCGGGATCTACTTCAAAAGCAGGCGGTGGACATTATCATGCCGGATATTTCGAAATGCGGTGGCCTGTCGGAGTGCCGGAAAATCGCCAATATGGCGGAGATCTACTACATCCCGTTCGCCCCGCACAATAATTCCAGTGCATTGAGTACGGTCGGAGATGCCCATGTATGCGCCAGCGTCCCGAATTTTCTGGCGCTGGAGTTTCATCGGTTTGATGACCCGGATTGGGATGAGGTGTTGGCTACCGATGCGTCGGTCATCCAGGATGGCCATGTGGTGTTGACCGAAGCGCCGGGTTTAGGCGTGGAGCTGAATGAAGCGTTTCTTGCGGCCCAGATGGATGGCGAGGAGCCGCTGTGGCAATAGGTGGTGAAGCTACGAAGCTACGAATCGGTGAAGCTACGAAGGCCGGAGGCTCAATACGTTCCCGCAGGAAGTCATCTTCAACGACGAAACGATTTTTCTTTTTGATTCGTAGCTTCGTAGTGTCGTCGTTTCCAAAATAATATAGAAAGGACACAATATGCCTACCATCGATGGTATCGAACTTCAGCAACTGATGTGTAATAATGAGTTTAAACCTCGCTGGGAATCCTACACGCTGGACGATATAGAGTCCGATGAAGTGCGTGTCGTCAGTGAGCTGACGGCGGCGAAACATGGGACCGAGAAAGGAGAGCTTACCGGGGAGTCTATCTACAGGAATATTCCTATGGCCCCCACCGGTCATGTATTTGACCGGTCGAGGGCGAAGCCGTGTGATCCGACGACCTGGATGCTTGCAGGTAACACCACGGTGGGGACGATCATGGCCGTGGGGCGGGAGGTTACGGATCTGAAAGAAGGTGATCGGGTGTACCGCCATGGCGGGTTCAGGACGGTTCATCAGGGAAAGGGATTCAAGAAGCTGCCGGATGGCCTGACACCGGCGGCGGCCTGCTGCCTGGATCCGGCTGATTTTGCGCTGGCTGCCGTGCGGGATGGGCAGGTGCGCATCGGGGAGCGGGTGATTGTCTTCGGTATGGGGGCGATTGGACTGTTTACGGTACAACTGGCACGTTTATCCGGGGCCATTGACGTGGTCGCGGTGGATCCCATAGCCAAGCGTCGTGAATTGGCGTTACAGCATGGGGCCACCATGGCCGTCGATCCCAACGAAGTGGGCGATTTCGGCATGGCGTCTCGAGAATGGTTCAAACACGGCGCGGACGTGACCATCGAGGCCAGCGGTAACCACCATGCCCTCAACCAGGCCGTCCGGGCTACCTGCTACCGGGGACGCGTGGTCCTCCTGGCGTTTTACCTGGGTGACGCCAGAGGATTGTATCTGGGCGAGGAGTTCCATTTCAACCAGCTTGAGATCATCTCCGCCCGAGCTTGCAGCCACCCGCAAAGAGAGCTGTTCTTCAACGAAGACCGGATTGTTGAAACGCTTATCAGACTCTTCTGCGAAGGGACGCTGCAACCTTATGGATTGCCAGACCCCATCGTGACGCCGGATGAATTACCCGAAGCCTACGGTAAAATCAGGCATGCGTCCGACGAGGTGATCAAAGTGGCGGTCAAGTATTGAAAGGCAGGATGGGAGGGTGGAAGGGGGGAAGGATCGGAGAACTAAACGGTCTTCTCCCCCCCTACTTTCCTTTCACCTGAACCTGCAAGTAAAGGGGCCGGGACAGGTCACCCGGCGCACACCGTATCAACCGAAATAGAAAAACCGTCCAGCGCCTCAGAAACCGCTGACTGCCCTGCTGTGTATCTACCTGCTGTCATATAATTGTCATTGTGCAAAGTAAAGACCTCAATCACTTCCTGCGCCATATACAACACCTCTTTGATCCCCTCGTACCGCCGGCCATCGTCCGGCAGCCGGGCGTAGTCGTCATACGTCCAGGTGCCCTGTTCCGGCCATTCGCCGTCGATATTTGGTGGAGAAGGAAGCGTCTGCGTCATGATGTCCTCCTGATCTGTCAGCCCATAAACCATGGACCGTCCCAACACCCTATAGTCGGATAAACAGAATATATCTCGTTAATGATCTTGCGCCAACCGGGATTTCATGGGTTTTACGCAATCATCCAATCAAAATCAGCCTGCCCACCTGCCTACTTGCCCCCTACCCCTCTGCCGATTCCCCTTTGATTTTTCGATAAATCACCGGAATCAGAGAAACAAGAATCAAAAGCCCGATTGCGATGCTGAAATTGATAATCGCCGTCGTTC
>CAJXCW010000153.1 GCA_913051705.1 uncultured bacterium | reverse complement strand
GCTGCGTGTCCAGATTGTCGTAATAGACGGCCTAAAACGGCGCCGTACCGCCAATCAGTATCGCCTGCGTGGCCGGGGTGATCGTTGTACGAGCCGGTACGGTCATCACCGGCGACGTAATAAAATCGGTCCCCACGCAACCGATACCCGATAAGGCGGCCAGACTTATCTGTATGATCCGCAGTCTATATCGTCTCATCTGTATATTCTCTGTGGGCGTCAATTCCCGGTCTATACAGTCATTTAATAGACTCTGGGCCTCATCGCATGTCATCAGATAGAGTCCTGAAACAGTGTAAATCTGTAAATGAGAGGAGCTTATCTGCTATCCACTAATTATAACTTCTAAATGAACAACATATATGCAAGGTTCCAAATTATATCAAAAAGAAACCCCGGCAGGGTCTGGGACCGGCCGGGGTTACAGGACGTAGCAGGTAAAAGTCAGTTAGTCAGTTCAAAGTCAAGTGTGATACTGAATGCCGTGTTTATCAAGAAACTCACGCAGGGCTTGCGCGATGATTTCCTCTTGTGGAGCGCTCAGTTCCTCACAGGCTTGACCGAGGCGGTTGCTCAGTTCCTTTGTAAAATGACATTCTTTCGTTACGATTGATTGATCATCCACATGCCACATCTGCGCCTCCTGACCTCTTGTACAACTGAGGGCCGTATGCCAATCTTAATCTGTATATCATAAGTTATGATATTCCCATGACCATAGATATTCGACCAAATATACATATCAGCAACAGACAAGCTATGATGGAGATCAAATTACTGCTTCTTTTTTTGGTGTTTTTTCCATCATTCCCCATATCCATCCCCGTTACTATTCCATCGTCCATTGCCGTTTCGGCCGCGTCCCCGACCCCGCCCGTTAACGTCGTTTATGACTGTCCATCCACTGTTGCTGCTACGGATCGAAGCCCCGCCGAGACGGGCCCGATTCGCCCCCAGCATTTCCCGTACGGCAAGTAGCAGTTCGGTGGTCGGTGCCACGCGGATGTAGCCACCGGCTTTGATGCTGACTTCGCCATATTCCCGGGTCGGGATTTTGAACAGGACTTCACAGTCACCTGGATATGTTTTGAATGTTTCTTTGAGTGAATCTATGATATCATCCGTGGTTTGCTCCGGGGTAACCGTCACCACTACGGATCGGGTCAGCTTGTCTCTGGCTTCGGGGAGGGACATGATTTCGGACGCGACCACCTTGTTTTCGCCTTCTTTCGCCGAGATCTGGCCGCGGACTAGAATCAGGGAGTCGGCTGCTACGAGTGTTTTGTGGAGTTCGTACTGATCAGAGAACACCAGTATCTCGCCCGTACCGGAGAAGTCTTCCAGCGTAACGAAGGCCATGGACTGGCCTTTCCTGTCCACGATCGGTTTGATCTCCGTCACGATACCGCCGACCACCACGTCCTCTTCGCGGTCCCTCACCCGGTCCAATCGACGCATTTCGGCGGTGGTAAAGGCCCGCAGGTCATCTTCGAATTCAGCCAGCGGATGACCAGTCACATAAAAGCCCAGCAAGTCCTTTTCCAGTGCCAGCGTCTGACTGGCCGGCCATTTGGGCACCGCCGGCAAAACCGGCTTGTGGATCATAATGGGTTCGTCATCGTCATCGCCGTTCAGGTCGAACAGGGACGTCTGGCCTTTGTCCCGGTCTCTCTGGCGGGACTGCGCTGCGTCAATGGCTATATCAATGACGTCCATATTTTGCGCCCGGTGCCCTTCCAATGAATCGACGGCGCCAGCCTGGGTCAGGCTTTCCAGAACCCGCTTGTTGGCCAGTCGCAGGTCAATATGATCGCACAGATCGAAAATATCGCTGAATTCGCCGTATTCCTTTCTAGCTTTGACAATGGATTCCACTGCGCCATGACCGACATTTTTGATGGCACACAGGCCGAAACGGATGGCCTCGCCCTCTACGGTAAAAATTTTATCGCTCTTGTTGATATCGGGCGGCAGCACTTTAATACCTATTTTACGGCATTCGTTGATCAGCACGACGATTTCGTCCGTGTCCGACATCTCATTCGACATCAACGCGGCCATGAACGGCACCGGATAGTGGGCCTTCAGGTAGGCTTCCTGGAAGGCCACGATGGCATAGCCTGCAGAATGGCTCTTGTTAAACGCATAGCCGCCGAAATATTCAATCAGGCTGAAAACTTCGTCTGCAATTTTTTTATCGATGCCGTTTTTTACAGAGCCGTCGACAAAATCGCGCCGCTCTTCGGCCATGACTTCGGGTTTCTTCTTGGCCATCGCCTTACGGAGAAAATCGGCGCGTCCGAGCGTGAATCCGGCCATGTCGCGGGCGATCTGCATCGCCTGTTCCTGATACACGATAAGCCCATAAGTTTCTTTAAGGGCGGTTTCCATCACGGGGTGATGATACGTCACCTCTTTACGTCCGTGTTTCTTGTCGATGTAATCGTCCACCACCCCGCCGTTTAACGGGCCCGGCCGGCAAAGAGCGTTCATGGCGATCAGATCTTCCACGGCATCCGGCCGTAAACGCCGCAGAAAGTCGTGCAACCAGGAACTGTGAAACTGAAAGATCCCGGTCGTTTCTCCACGGCAAAACAAATCCATGGTTTTTTTATCATCCAGAGGGATGTCTTCCAGGTCGATCTCGTCCCCGGTCGTTTCTTTGATCAGCGCCAGAGCATCCTGAATCACGGACAGGTTCTGTAAGCCCAGAAAGTCCATCTTGAGCAGGCCGACCTCTTCCATGACTTCACCGGTGTATTGGGTGACGATAGTTTCCTTATTGCTGGGCTTGTACAGCGGCACGTAGTCCGTCAGATCACCGGGTGCGATCACCACGCCGGCTGCATGAACGGAAGCATGACGAGACAGACCTTCAAGTGTTTTCGCATAGCCGATGAGCTGCCCTTCGATTCCACCGCCCTCAGCAATCTGTTTCAGTTCAGGGACCTGATCCATCGCCTTGTTGAGGGTCATTTTCAGTTCGGTCGGTACCAGCTTGGCGATGCGATCCACTTCGCCGTACGACAGACTGAGTACCCTGCCTACATCACGGATGGCCGCTTTGGCGCCCATGGTGCCGAAGGTGATGATCTGGGCGACGCTCTTCTGGCCATATTTTTCCACCACATAATTGATGACCTTGTCCCGTTCCCTGTCGGCTAGATCGATATCTATATCGGGCATGCTCACACGTTCCGGATTCAGGAATCGCTCGAACAGCAGACCATAGCTCAGGGGATCAACCGTGGTAATCCCGAGTGTGTAGGCCACCATACAGCCCAGGGCGGAACCGCGAGCCATGACGGGAATGTTCTGTTCATTCGCAAATCGAACGAAATCGGCTACGATGAGAAAATAACCCGGATACCCCATCTGGCCGATCACCCCTAATTCATAATCCAGCCGGGAGGTCATCTCCTCGGTGATCGTATCGTATCGGGATTTCATCCCATCGTAGGCCATCTTGCGGAGGTAGGCGTCCAGATTTTCATAGCCTTCCGGCACCGGAACCTGCGGGTGTTTGAGTGTGCCCAGATCCATTTCAAAATCAATCAACTCAGAGATTTTGACCGTATTCTCTATGGCGCCCGATACATGGCCGAATAGCTGTTTCATCTCACCGGCGGTCTTGAAATAAAGCGAGTCGGTTGTGAATTTCAGCCGTTTGGGGTCGCTCAGTTCTTTGCCGGTCTGGATGCATACCAGCACGTCCTGCGCCGGGGCGTCTTCCTTGTTCAGATAATGTGCATCATTGGTAGCAACGATGGGGAGGTCGAATTCTTTGGAGAACTCGATCATGGCGTTGTTGATGGGTTTGTCGAAGTCCAGGCCATGATCCTGCACTTCCAGATAGAAGTTTTTACCGAAAATGTCACGCAGTTGCTTGCACTTATCCCGGGCTTTATCCATCTGGCCGCCAACGACTAAATTAGCGATAGGGCCCTTGGCGCAGGCCGACAGGGCGATCAGCCCTTCGCTGTGTTTTTCCAGCAACTCCAAATCGACGCGTGGTTTGTAATAAAAGCCTTCGAGATAACCGGCCGACGTCAGTTTCATCAGGTTTTTATATCCAGTCGCGTTCTGAACCAGCACCACGAAATGCGTGGTTTGATCCGCCCGGTCGCCGGTTCGCGCCGGCCGCTTCTCTTTGCGGTTTCCAGCGGCGATATACAGTTCGCATCCGATGATCGGCGTGAGGCCGACGTCTTTGACCGTCTTATAAAATTCCACAGCGCCGAACATATTACCGTGATCGGTCATGGCAATGGCCGGCATGCCATAGTCTTTGGCTGTCTCAGCCAGATCTTTGATCCGGTTGGCGCCATCGAGCAAACTGTAATGGGTATGATTGTGCAGATGAACAAACGAGGGCATGGGAAGTCCTTTGGGGTACGGAATACGCAATGCGGAGTACAGAAAAAATCAATATTGCCGGACAGACACCCACTTGGGATCAAACGATTAATTTATCATAAATATAACCACTGGGAGTTACGGTCGAATGACGAAGACCGTACTACACATTATACTATACATGGATTGAAAATCGCAAACAAAAAATAAAGAAAAATGGATAAAAAAACACTTGGTGTTGGGGGAGAAGGAGATAGGAGGTACAATATGTAGGGTTATTCGCGGACCCTTAACCCCGGCTCCTTCCCTTTCATGGGGTCTGGAACAACTGCTCGACCCCCGCCATAATTTCTTGCGCCGGATCAGCGTGCCGAAAACGATAACGTAGCTCTCCATTCTGGTCTACCAGATAAAGCCAGGTGGAGTGATCCACCAGATAACCTGCCGCAGATTCGAGGGGCACTTTATTATAGATGACGCTATATTGTTTCGCTACCGTGTCGATTTCGTCAAGGGCGCCGGTCAATCCGAGGATGTCGATGGTCGTGAAATAAGACAGATAATCGTTGAGCTTTTCCGGGGTGTCCCGTTCTGGATCGACGGTGATGTACAGGGTACGGACGGTGTGACCTTCGGGGATATCCAGCTTCTTATACACATCTTGTAGTTTTACCAGCATGGTCGGACAGGCGTCGGGACAATATGTAAAGCCGAAGAAGATTAAAAAGATGTCTCCCCGACGGTCAGCCAGGTTAAACGATTGACCGTGATGATCGGTCAGGGTGAAATCGCCGCCGAAGTCGCCGTAATCATCCAGAAGTTTGGGTATGGATATCTCCGGCGTCGATTCGCATCCGATACTGATTATGCTGATGACTAAATATACCAGAACGATAGCGTACTTTACGGTGGGCATAATGATCGTGGTCGGCGTATTATCCATCCGTCTCAAATACAGCGCCGGGGAGGCGAGACAGAGGCGGTGCTTCTTTCAGAATCTCTGCTTTGACGATCTTCGTTGTCTGATTTTTGAAGAAGAGGGTAAAATAAATCTGATCGCCTTCCTGCAAAGGTCTCTGAAGACCAAACAGCATCAAATGGTACCCGCCGGGTTCCATGATCACGGTGTCCTGCTTGGGCAACGCAATCTCTTTTGCCGGTCTCATACGCATCACCTCGTCCTTGCCGGTCATCGCGTGAAGCTCCACGATATCGGCGGCTGATGTTTCTGCGGCAATGAGCGCATTATCCAGGAAGGTGGTATTTTCAATCTGCATGTACGCGGCGGTCGTATCACGAGAGGGCGGAGCAGCTCGCAGCCAGACCCTGGTGATCTGTATTTCTTCTTGTGGGGCGCAGGCGCATAGCATAGCACCTACAGCGAGCACGAAGGGGACACGGTGAGCACAGAAGAATTTAAAATGGTTTAGAGACATAACCCTGCCTTATTTATGCATGGACTCGGTAAATTAACTCATAAGAGTGATAGGACAAACGGTCTGTTCTGTCAAGCGATTATTAACCCTTGATGAGAGGTCTCTTTACCGGTTACATTAGATGGGGAATTTTAAGCTCTTGAGAGGTACTACAGAAATGAACCGTGATGAGATGATCGGTCAGTTGGATGACTCTTGCTGGGATATGATCGTTATCGGCGGCGGCGCAACGGGCCTCGGCATTGCCGTAGACGCGCAGACCCGCGGATATCGCACGCTCCTGCTTGAACAGGTCGATTTTGCCAAGGGCACATCGAGCCGCAGCACCAAGCTGGTGCATGGTGGTGTACGATATCTGAAGCAGGGTAATATTGCGCTGGTAACCGAGGCCTTGCGTGAACGGGGACTACTGCGCCGGAATGCCCCTCATCTGGTGCAGGACTTGGCCTTTATAGTGCCGCGCTACAAATGGTGGGAAGGGCCGTTTTACGGCATCGGTCTGAGGCTCTATGATCGGTTGGCCGGCACGTTGAATATTGCTCGTTCCCTATCTCTTACACGCGATGAAACGATCAAGCGTATCCCGAATATTGAAACGAAACACCTGCTGGGTGGCACGGTATATCATGATGCCCAGTTCGATGATGCGCGTATGGCTGTCACCCTTGCCCAGACCGCAGCAGAACAAGGAGCCGTGGTGTTGAATTACATGCCGGTTACCGGACTGATCAAAGACAACGACCTGGTCAGCGGCGTCGAGGCGATGGACTCAGAAACCAATCGGTTCTATAATCTCCGAGCTGGAGTGGTGATCAACGCGGCCGGAATTTTCGCGGATGCGATACGCTGCATGGACGATCCGAGAGCGGAAAAACTCCTGGCAACCAGCCAGGGTGTGCACCTGGTCCTGGCCCGTTCTTTTTTATCGAGCGACACGGCGATTATGGTTCCTCAGACAGATGACGGTCGCGTGCTGTTCGTCATTCCCTGGTATGGTCGCGTCCTGGTGGGGACGACGGATACGGAAATCAACACCCCTTCTATAGAACCGCGTGCGTTGGAGAAAGAGATTGATTTCATCCTGAAGAATGCTGCACGATATCTGGCGCGAGAACCTGACAGGGATGATATCCTGAGTATCTTCGCAGGACAGAGACCCCTGGTACGGTCATCCAACGGCTCTGTGTATAGAAAGACCATATCCCGGGAACATCATGTGGTCGTTGATGATTCGGGCCTTGTTACCATCATCGGCGGTAAATGGACGACCTACAGAAAGATGGCACAGGATACCGTTGATGAAGCTGCCCTCGTCGGTGGTCTTGAAATCCGACCATGCAGGACGGAACAGTTGAACCTGCACGGATGGCAAAGTAAGGACGATCCCGCTATGCCAACAGAAGATCATCTGCGCGTATATGGCAGCGAGGCAGCCGCGTTACAGGAAGTCATAGCCGCCGCGCCTGAACTTAACGTCCCCCTCCACCCCCGTTTACCTTATCTCTATGGCCATATAATCTGGGCCGTCCGCCATGAGATGGCGCGTACCGTAGAAGATGCCCTGGCACGGCGTACTCGAAGCCTGCTGCTGGATGCCCGTGCATCGATCGATTCTGCGTCCAGAGTTGCCGATGTGATGGCGTGTGAGCTTGGCAAAGACATCACCTGGAAAGCCGATCAGACCGACCGGTTTATTGCTCTGGCTAAAGGGTATCTCCCATAAAAATAGTGCGAAGTGCGGCGTGCGGCGTGCGGCGTGTATTTTATAATGCGTTTTATGTAATAGAGTATTATATTGATACAACAGGGCCACTTATGAACCGGCGTCGCATAACGATTATCTTGTATCTTGCTATCTTACGTGCCAACTTATCATACAAAAAACACGGGCAAATTTTTCAAAATATATTTCGAATTCCTTCGAACTTTAAAGGGCGCTATGCGGTTCATAATTCAACAATCATGATTCATAATTGCTGATCCCTGCGGGCTCCAGCGAGCGCTACGCGGTTCAACAATTGGTACTACATTAAGGATTTTCTATGCGTGAGTTATTTCTCATAGAACAGAATAATGTCATTCAGTATGCGGATATCGCGGTATCCCAGTTACAGGAAACATTGGAATCTTCGGAAGGATTATTCTGGCTCGATGTAGAACAGATGACCGATGAGGATGCGGCCTTTCTACTTGAATTCAAAGAATTTCGGGCTCATCCCTTATCTGTTAAAGCATGCCGTGAGGCCGCCGGAAGACCTTATCTGGCGGAGTTCCCGGAACAGGTATTCATGATTTTCCATATCCAGGAAGAGATCGGAGCGACGCCGACCCGGTTAGGCCTGTTTTTAACCCCCGATTATCTGATTACTGTTCACTCTACCCCGCTTGGTTTTCTACAGGAAGTCAAGGATCGGATTCAACAGGATTATCTCCTGATGCGTTCAACTGGATTTGCCATGGCCCTGATCCTGCAGGCGATGACGGACCATCTGGAGCCGTTGATAGATCAGTTAGACGCCGATATTGACGCTATTGAGAGTGACCTCAGCCAATTGGCTAATCAGCATGACATACAGATAATTGTAGAAAAAAAACATCAACTGGCGAATTTACTTCAGATACTCAGTCCCCATTGTGAGATGGTACATGATATGTGGACGCAAGGCAACCTGCCGTTACAACCTGAGACCATCATTCAGATAAGGGATGCCTACCATCGATTTAAATATCTGGTCGAGACGTTATCCTTATATCAGGAAAGGCTGTCGGATCTCAGGCTGTCGGCAGCGACGGGAACAGCCCTCCAGCTGAATACCTCCATAGGGCGGTTATCTACCATATCGGCTGTTTTCCTGCCCGTCATCAGTCTGGCGGCTCTGTTGGGTATTAATGAACGACTTATTGGTCTGGACCCGCCCGTTGCTCTGGGACTGGCCGCCGTGCTCTCGATTCTCACCGGCGGGATTGTGGCCATGATGGCCAGGGGGAAATAGATTAAGACCGGATGGGAGGGTGGGGGTGGAGGGGTGGAAAAAGATATAGACTCATCCTCCCCCCTCCCATCCGTATTATCCTACTATGAAACCCATCTTACTCTCCTCTATTATCTGTATTTGTCTATGCTTTAGCCGTCCATCCGGTAGCCTTGCCCAGGATCGTCTGGTCATCATCTCGCCTCACTGGGAAGGAATTCGCTACGAGTTCGGACGAGGGTTCAAAGCATTTTATCAGGCTGAATCGGGGCGGGAGGTCAAGGTCGAATGGATGGATGTCGGCGGGACATCGGACGTACTCCGTTTTATCAAATCCGAATTTTCAAACAAACCGGACGGCATCGATATCGACCTGATGTTCGGCGGCGGTAGCGACCCTTATCTCGAATTATCCCGTACGAATTTGCTTGCTCCTTATCAACTACCGGATTCATTGCTCTCTGCTATACCTCAAAAAGCAGGCGGGTTTCCACTCTATGATGCGGACTATCACTGGTATGGCGCCACTATGGCAGGGTTCGGGATTATTTTTAACAAACGGGTGATGCAACGGATGCGCCTGCCCAATCCCAAAACATGGGAAGATTTAACCGATCCGGCCCTGTTTTCCTGGGTGGGTTCGGCTGATCCACGCAAAAGCGGCAGCGCGCACATGCCCTTTGAAATTATTTTACAGGCCTACGGCTGGGAACGAGGCTGGCAGATCATCACGGCTCTGGGGGCCAACGCACGGAGTTTTGCCAATACGGGTAGCCAGGTGCCCAAAGATGTTACCACCGGCGAAATCGCTTACGGCATGGCTATCGACTTCTACGCCTGGGCGCAGATCAATGAAGTCGGTCCAGAGATGATTGGCTATACGATGCCGGACAACCTGACCATTCTGAACCCGGATGCCATCGGTATGCTGAAGGGCGCACCTAATTCGGAAATAGCCCGATCTTTTCTACGTTTTGTGTTTTCGGAGGCAGGGCAACGATTATGGATGCAGAAGCCCGGTACACCCAGGGGGCCGGAACGGTTTCAATTGAGCCGGTTTACAGTCCTTCCCGATCTGTATCGACGCATCGACCCAGCCTATACCTCGGTCACCTTCAATCCGTTTACCTGGACCTCTACGTTTGTATACGATGCCGAAAAAGGATCGGCGAGATGGGGTATTATTAACGATCTGATCGGCACTTTTATTATTGATGCGCATAACCAGCTCAAGAGACGCTGGCAGCAGGCGATTGAGGAAGGTAATGTCGACTCGGTTCTGCCGATGCTCGCCGCCATGCCCATTACAGAAGAAGAAGCCCTCGATATGGGACGTAATCGCTGGCGGGATCAGGCGTATCGTAATCGGATGCTGTTCGATTGGACCCAGATGGTAGAACAAAAATATGGCGCAGGCGCCCTAGGGATGCCCGTGGCTGAACTCGTTCTTCTTGGGGGTAGCGGTGGTCTGATGACGATTCTGATCGTCTATCTCTGGTGGCTTAAAAGGAGACGAGGGGAATGATTGGCGCTATGTTCATAATGCAACCTTTTTTCACGATGGATATCCTGTATGGTCAGTGTAACGTTAGAACATGTTACTAAAGAATTCGGTGAAGTAACAGCTGTTAGGAATGTCTCTCTGGAGATTCAAGAAGGGGAGCTTTTTTTCCTGCTGGGGCCGTCTGGCTGCGGTAAAACAACTCTGCTCAGATCGATCGCCGGATTCTATGCGCCTACAGCGGGACGTATTCTATTTGATAATCGAGATGTCAGTAATACACCGCCTCATAAACGAAATACCGGGATGGTATTCCAGAACTATGCGCTCTGGCCCCATATGACCGTATGGGAGAATGTCGCATATGGTTTGTCTCTGCGTAAAATTTCTTCAGATAAGCAAAAACAGCGGGTGGGAGAAGCCTTGGCCATGGTTCGCATGGAGACCTATGCGAAGCGTTCGCCGAATCAACTGTCCGGCGGGCAGCAACAGCGGGTCGCTCTGGCCCGGGCTCTGGTGATCAATCCCGATGTGGTCCTGCTTGACGAACCCCTGTCTAATTTAGATGCAAAATTAAGACTGGAAATGCGCGATGAAATTCGTCGTATTCATGATGAAACCGGCACAACGATGATTTATGTCACACACGATCAGAAAGAAGCGCTCTCGATGGCGGATCGTATCGCGGTGATGAGTATGGGAGAAGTACGTCAGACCGGGGAGCCCCGGATGATATATACCCGTCCCGAAAGCATTTTTGTCGCCGGTTTTATCGGTGAAACAAATTTCATCAACGGTAAAATAGTCGCTACCGAACCGGAGATTCAGATCGAAACCTCCATGGGCATTCTGCACTCAACAGTTAAACTGCCGTCAGGCATAGGCGCCGGCTCTCAGGTGGTCTGTTCCATCCGTCCTGAATCTATTCATATCAATGAAAACGGTGTATCGGAACAAGGCAATCGTATCCAGGCAGAGGTCGCTCAGATCATGTATCTGGGTGAACATGAACAGTATACATTGAAATTAAACGAAGATTCGTATTTAAAGCTTATCGACTCGTATCCAGATCAGCGCAAAGCGCAAACAGGCGATATGATCTGGCTGACCTTTGATGCTTCTCATGTGGTAGTGCTGGAGAAAACGGAGTGAGGACAATGAGTGATTTAGTGATTGGTGATTGGTGAATTGAAATCGCTTTAAATCACCAATCACCAATCACCAATCACCAATTCACCTATGTCCCGTAAACTCGACTTCTCAGATTTAACCCCCGGCCTGGCCATACTACTGGGTCTCCTGGTGGTTTTCTTCGGTTTGTTTTTAATTTATCCGCTGGTCTATGTTTTTCTGAACGCGTTCTATACAGATGGCCAGTTTTCCGTAGAGTTTTTCAGCTTGATGTTGCAAAGTCCGGTACAGCAGCGGGCTTTGTTGAACAGCTTTGAGTTAGGTATTGTCACCACGATCCTCACGACGATCATCAGCTTGCCGATTGCGTTTGTCCTTGTACGGTATGAGTTTATCGGTAAAGGGTTGCTCAGCGGCTTGATGCTGGTACCCATGGTCATGCCTCCGTTTGTCGGGGCGATCGGTATGAAACAGATGTTCGCCCGCTTCGGATCGATTAATTTGCTTCTTATGGATCTGGGCTTTATCGATACACCTATCGATTTCTTCGGCGGTGGTGGATTCTGGGGGGTGGTGATTCTTGAAGCCTTACACCTTTATCCTATCATGTACCTGAATATCGCCGCCGCCCTGGCCAATGTGGACCCCAGCCTGGAAGAATCCGCCCGGAATGTTGGCGCCAGTGGATTCAGGCTGTTTCGTACGGTGACCTTTCCGTTGATGTTACCGGGGTATTTCGCCGGGGCGATTATCGTCTTCATCTGGGCCTTTACGGACCTCGGCACCCCGTTGATCTTTGAATTTCGTGAGGTGGTGGCCGTTCAGATCTTCAATATGGCTACGGATGTGCATGAAAATCCGATGGGGTACGCGCTGGTCGTTCTTGTGGTGATCGTGACGCTCGTCTTGTTTTACCTATCCAAGAAATTCTTCGGAGGACGCCGGTATGAAATGATCTCTCGAGGACATGTGGTTTCATCTGCGCACCGCGCTACACTCGCTGAGACCGTGGTTATTTATGCCGCGTTGCTTTCCATCGCCGGTATCGCACTGATTCCACATTTTAGTGTGATGCTGACTTCCATTTCAGATCGCTGGTTTATGACGGTACTACCGGCCTCTTATACCGGAGCATATTATAGCCAGATCTTCGATCATGATCTGACGTTGTTGTCGATTAAAAATAGTTTGTTCTTGAGTGTGTTGAGTACGGTGCTGGATATCCTTATAGGCGTTTTGATCGCGTATCTGCTGACGCGGCGACGATTTCCATTTAAGGATATGTTGGATGCGGTAGCCATGCTACCCCTGGCTCTGCCGGGCCTGGTACTGGCCTTCGGGTATATCGCCGGTTTCTCCGGTACCTGGCTGGATGTACGCATTTCGCCATTTCCGCTGCTGGTCATTGCCTATGCGGTCCGTCGTCTGCCGTATATGGTTCGAGCAGCCTATGCCGGCTTTCAGCAGATGAGCGTTTCCCTCGAAGAAGCTTCCATGAATATGGGAGCGGGGCCTCTTAAAACCCTCTGGAAAATTACCATGCCTCTGGTCATGGCCAATCTCGTAGCCGGTGCCATCCTCTCATTTTCCTTTGCCATGCTGGAAGTCAGCGACAGCCTGATTCTGGCGGTCAAAGAACAATACTATCCGATCACCAAAGCCATTTACGCCCTGATGGGTCGGATTGCCGATGGATCCTATATGGCCAGCGCCATGGGAATGCTCGGCATGGTTTTGTTGGCATGCAGTTTGCTTGCTACAGGAAGAGTACTGGGCAAGAAAATGGGTGAATTGTTCAAGGTTTAGAACCTACGTATCGAAAACGGTAGAGTACGACAAAATTTGCAGACATAGACTGAAACATTTTTCGCCCTATTCGGGTATATAATATGGATAGATATTATTCTGAAACCTTAAAAAGTCCCCTGAAATGTGATGAGGATCATTGTCAAAGGGGCTTTTCTTGTTATTTTTTATGAAGATACGCAAAAACAGGTTGTATCCATTAGTATAGTATCCTTAAATTATGAAACGCTGAATATTTCTGGATACCTCACCTGTTTTGCT